>NZ_JNWJ01000007.1:0-309313 GCF_000716805.1 Streptomyces yerevanensis
CACAGCGCCGATGGTACTGCAGGGGGGACCCTGTGGGAGAGTAGGACACCGCCGAACAAACATTGAGAAAGCCCCACACCTTTTGGTGTGGGGCTTTCTTGCGTTTCGGCCGGAGCAGGGTCGGCAAGGATCTCCGCCTCCCTGGTACACGTGGCGCTGGCCGATCGTTCCTCTGTCTGAGTGGCTCGTGCGGTCCGGACGAGCGAGGCGCGTTGCCCGGCGGGATTCCGGCGCATGGAATGGCTCGTCGGTGCTCCGGAGGGCCGGGCACCCCGCAGTCCAACCCCTAGGAGGATCCATGACCTCTGCCACTGTCCGTCGTGCCGTGACCGCTGTCGGCTTGACCGCCGCGCTCACCCTTCTTCCTGCCTTGTCCGCGCAGGCCGCGGTGGCTGACGTCGGGGATGACGACATCGTGAGGCTCAAGCTCACCGGTGTCACCGAGACCGACACGATGCCGGAGTACGTCGAGGCCGGCGACAGTTGGGTCACCTACCTGCATCTGTACGACTCCAAGAAGCGGTTCGCTGGCGACGCCAGTTCGCGGTGCAGTGCTGTCGAGGCGACCAGAGACCATCTGATCGCCCAGTGCACGCGTGTGCTGCGCTTGAAGAAGGGCGAAATCACCCTCCACGACATGATCACGCGCACGAATGATGCGCCCATCACCGCCAAGACTGCTATTGCGGGCGGCACCGGCATCTACAACGACGCCGAGGGAGAGGGCTACATCACCCTGACAGGCAACCGGGTCCACTTCGATCTCCACGTCGACGACTGACGTCGAGAGTGTTCCCCGCACGGGTTCGCTTCCGCTGCCCGGGTGGGGGCGCGGCGTTCACCCGGGGGCCGATTCGTCGGGCCGAATTGGAGGCCGAGCGGTGACGACCGAGGCGTCGAGGGCGGGGCGGTGTCCGGGGGCAGCCCCGCCGACAGTCAGTCAGAGGGGGGACCGTTCCTCTGTCCGAGTGGCATGTGCGGCCCGGACGCGGGGGGCGCATTGTCCAGGGGGGATCACACCGCGTGAAATGACTCGCCAATGCTCCAGAGGGCCTGGGGCACTGTATGCGGCCTGGAGGTTCCGTGATCAATTCAGCTGTCCGTGGTGTCGTCATCTCAGCCTTCACCACAGCGCTCGCCCTTTTTCCCGCCATGGCCGCGCACGCCGAGGGAAAAGACAAGGACAACGATATTGAGAAGGTCACGCTGACCGGGGTCAACGTACTCGACACGATGCCCGACTACGTTGAGGTCGGCGACAGCTGGGTGACCCATCTGAAGCTGTACAGCGTCAAGAAGAAGCAGCTTCGATACGCCGGTGACGCCGAGTCAGAGTGCAGCGCGGTCAAGGCCTCCGCCGACGAGCTGACCGCCCAGTGCACGCGTGTACTGCGCCTGAAGAAAGGGAAACTGACGCTCAGCGACATGATCACTTACAAGCCGGATGAGCCAGTGACCGCCAAGACCGGCATTATCGGCGGCACCGGCCACTACCGCTCGGCCTATGGTGACGGCTACATCACCCTGGAGGGGCACCGCGTCCACTTGACCCTCAACATCGACGAATGACGTAGGGCATACCTTCCCGCGTGGGGCGCCGTTCACGTTGCCCCACGCGGGAGCCGCCCAGTACGGCAGCCGCAGTTGTTGTGACCGGTGGTCTGGCTGCTCCGAGTCCACCTGGGACGCCGAGCAGGTCAACAAGCAACGCCTCGAACTGCTGCGCAGCCGGACGACGACCGCTCCGTACGACGGCGGAGTCCATCGTCATCGACGACTGGTACCTCGCACTGCGGGACGCCCATCTGGCCTACTTGGTGGCGCTCAAACCCCAGGGCGGCACCTGAGCCCCGGCCGACCAGCCGCACACCCCCATCGACGCCGTCCCCGCCCTGACCTGGAGGGATGCTGGTCATCCCGGTGAGTGGACGCCCGTTGAGCGCCATTTCCGCGACGGTCACAGCGAAACCTGGTGGGCAGCTGATGCCCGCCTGGGCGGCTACGGCCCCGACTCCCCGTGCCGCCTGATCGTGGCCACCACCCTGCACCGCTGGTGGCAGGCCTGGACGGACAAGGACCCCCGCCGAACTCCAAGCCCTGATCGATGCGGTCACCACCGGCCACGGTCTTGATTTCTACCACCGGATTTAACGAACTACTGGTAACCGATTCTTTCTGCCGTTATTCGCGGATACCAGCGGTTTTCTCGATGAGGCGCGTGAACACTATGAGCGCTCCCAAGGCGGGAAGGAGGCTGGTCAGTGTCCAAAGTACGAAGAACCCGGCCAGTCCCCCGGCAGCCACACGCAGCTCTGTCGGGGCTTCCTCGGAAACTGCGGCCACCAGCAACAGGGAGATAGTGGACAAGACGCCCATTGCGATGACAGTGAAGAATTGCCACAAGTAATCGGTGATGGGTAGAATTCCTGCCTTGCTTGCTTTCCTCAGGAAAGAAGTGTCACAGGCTCGCGTGATCATTGCCAATGCGGCGAGAACGGCTCCGATGATGACACCGATCATGGAGGCGGCAATTCCGATCACTGGCTCTATCGGCAGGTCGTCGTCATGGCCGAGCCAGGCACCGCCCGCAGCGCCCAGAAGAGCGCTCACCGGCTCTCCCCACCAAGAACTCTTCAGGCTCACGTGCACGAGCCTCGTGAACTCCATGAAGTACTTGTCCCCCAGGGTCCGCCCTCTGGGCTCCTCGGGGTACGGATCGAAGCCTTCCCGCGTTTTTATGTCCATCACAGCCCTCACTCACTGGCGGGAATTCTCAGTGAGCCGATCGGTGCCGAGGCGACCGAAAGCGGCGTGAGATCCGGCATCGGCTGCGGCCTGTGTCTCGCATATCTCACCCGCGCGGACGAAAGAGGCCATCGCGATCATTCCGGCGTTTTTCTGTCTCGACCGTTGATCCGTATTCGCTCATGCCCCTTATGGCATCGTACAGCGACGCGCGGCACCCAACCGGAGGCTGTGCCGCCGCAGGCTCGGCTTCAGTATCTCCGGGTATAGGGTCGAGGCATTCGAGGCTGATCTTCGCGTCGCGCGCGAGATCGACATGGAAGTCCTCTGCGTCGATCTTGCACTTGTCGAGCCTTCGAAGAATATCCTCCATTGCTTGTGCCTCCTTTCGTGGTCTGTGCCGGATGGCGTCACCAGGAATGCCGTCGATCTTTCGGGAAACCGCGTCGGTCCGGGCAAGACTGGATTCTTACTCGACCAGGAAGGATCTAAGACATGCGCTCAACGGTAATTCGGTACGGATAATCGGGCGCGTCATCCGTGGCATTCGGGTGAAGCTGTTCGGCCGCGGTCCGCTACTCCACCTGCATGACGAGCCGGCTGGTCAGATCATCGTCACGGCCGAGCACTAGGCTCTCCCTCATGCGCTATGACCTGGTGGTCTTCGACAATGATGGGGTGCTCGTCGACAGCGAGCCTCTCTCCAATCGGATCCTCGCCGGCTATCTGACCGAGCTGGGGCACCCCACTTCGTACGAAGACTCGCTGCGCGACTACATGGGCGCCGCCGTGCACCGCGTACACGACATCGTGTGGCAGCGGTCGGGGCGGCGGTTGCCCGAGGAGTTCGACGATGTGCTGCACACCCGGGTGTTCGCGGCGTTCGAGCGGGACCTGGAGCCGGTGGCCGGGGCGGCGGAGGTGCTGGAGAAGTTGGTGGCGGACGGGGTGCGGATCTGTGTGGCCTCGTCCGGGACTCATGAGCGGATCCGGGTCGGGCATCGGAAGACCGGGATGGAGAGGTGGTTCGGGGAGGACCAGATCTTCAGCTCGGAGGATGTGGGGCGGGGGAAGCCGGCACCGGATCTGTTCCTGTACGCGGCCGATCGGATGGGCGTACCGCCGGAGAAGTGCCTCGTCGTAGAGGACAGTCCGCTCGGAGTGCGGGCGGCCGTCGCGGCCGGGATGGACGTGTACGGCTTCACGGCGATGACGACCGCCGACCGGCTGGCGGGTGCAGACCGGCTCTTCGGTGACATGAGTGAGCTGATCGGGCTTCTCCAGAGCTGACCAGTGGGCCGGGTGACTGGCCGAACAGCTCGTCAGCCGATCTTGCTCTTCGAAAGGTGAATAAAACTCATCTTCCGAATCGTCTACCCACGAGTAAGCAAGAGCCTTACGCTGAGCCGCCATGACAGATGTGCTGCGGCGCGGCCGGGCTTCGTTGGCGTTCAGCTTCTTCGCTCAGGGTGTGGCCTTTGCGCTGCTGGTGACGCGGATTCCCGCGATCCAGGACCAGTACGGGATCTCCGATGCCCTGCTGCCCGCCTTCCTCGCCGCCGTGCCGGTCCTCGCCGGCGTCGGCAGTGTCTGCACGGAGCAGCTGGTCAAGCGGGTGCGTCCCAGTCACGTACTGCGCTGGTCCCAGCCCGTCGTGCTGCTCGCGCTGCTCGGTGTCGGAGCCGGTGACGGGCTGTGGGAGATCGGGTTGTCGCTGGCGGCGTTCGGGCTGGCCGTCGGAGCGCTCGACGCGTCCATGAACATGCTCGGAGTGAGCCTGCAGCATGCGTACGGGCGAAGCATCATCCTCGGCTTCCACGCGGTGTACAGCCTGGGCGGGATCATCGGGGCCTCGCTCGCATGGGTGGGGGCGCACTGGGATCTGCACCTGTTCGTGTCGTATCTGCCGGTCGTCCTGGTGCTGCTGCCCGTCGCGTTGGTGGGGAGTCGGTGGTACGTCGACGGAGGCGGACCCGGCGCGGAGAAGCCGAAGGAGGCGGTCGGGCAACCCGTCGCCTTCAAGCTGCTGTTGCCGCTGTGTCTGGTGATGACCTTCGCGTACATCGGGGACTCGACCGTCTCCAACTGGAGCGCCAAGTATCTGCAGGACGTGCTGGGCAGTTCGGAGCAGCTGGCGACCGTGCCGTACAACGTCTACATGGTCACCACGCTGCTCGGGCGGGCCATCGGGGACTTCGGGGTGCGGCGGTTCGGGGCCGTGGCGGTCGTACGGCTGGGGGCGATCGTCGCGTCCGTGGGGTTCGCGGTGGTGGCGGTGGCGCCGGGGGCGTGGGTCGGGCTGCTCGGGTTCACGTTGCTGGGGCTCGGGCTGTGTGTGCTCGTACCGCAGACCTTCGCGGCCGCCGGGCGGCTGTTCCCCGGTGCGGCGGATGCTGCCATTGCACGGCTGAATATCTTCAACTATGTGGGTTTCTTGATCGGTTCGCCCCTCGTGGGGGCTCTGGGCGATGCGTGGACCTATCGGGGGGCCATGCTCGTGCCGATGGTGTTGGTGCTGGTGACCCTGGTGTACGCCCGGTCGTTCGCTCCTGAACCAAACCGATACGGTGACGGGCATGAGCGGCCGCACACAGCTGATGTGGGACGAGGCAGTAACGGGCTATGACTTCGGTCCGGATCACCCGATGGATCCGGTCCGCCTGACGTTGACCCGTCGGCTGGTCGATGCCTTCGGGCTCGATCGTGAGATGGACGTGGTCTCGGCGAAGGCGGCCGGGGAGTCGACGTTGCGGCTCGTGCATCGCGAGGACTACATCGAGGCGGTCAAGGCCGCTTCCGTGGATCCTCGGGCGGCGGACATGTCGTACGGCCTCGGGACCATGGACGATCCAGCCTTCGCCGGGATGCACGAGGTGTCCGCGCTGATCGCCGGGCAGTCGGTGGGGGCGGCCGAGGCGGTGTGGCGCGGGGACGCCTCGCACGCGGTGAACTTCGCGGGTGGGCTGCACCATGCGATGCCCGGCGGGGCGTCGGGGTTCTGCATCTACAACGACGCGTCGCTGGCGATTGCGCGGCTGTTGGAGCTGGGGGCGGAGCGGGTGGCGTACATCGATGTGGATGTGCATCACGGGGACGGGGTGCAGGCCGCGTTCTGGGAGGACCCGCGGGTGCTGACGATCTCGTTGCACGAGCATCCTCGGACCTTGTTTCCGCAGACCGGGTGGCCGGAGGAGACCGGGGCGGACGGTGCGGAGGGCTCCGCGGTGAACGTGGCGCTGCCGGCCGGGACCGGGGACGCGGGGTGGCTGCGGGCCTTTCACTCCGTCGTGCCGGAGTTGATCGCGGACTTCCGGCCTCAGGTGCTGGTGACTCAGCACGGGGCCGATACGCACTTCGAGGATCCGCTGGCTCATCTGGCCGTTTCGCTGGATGCGCAGCGGGCGGTGCAGGTCGCTTGTCATGAGCTGGCGCATGAGCACGCCGAGGGGCGGTGGATCGCGCTTGGTGGGGGCGGGTACGCCGTGGTGGACGTGGTGCCCCGGTCGTGGACGCATCTTGTCGCCATTGCCGCGGGACGGGAGATCGCGCCGGATGCGGTGATTCCTGAGGGATGGCGGCAGGAAGTCTTCGCTCGTACGCGGCAGTTGGCGCCGGCGCGGATGACTGATGGACGGTGGCCCGTGGCCTGGAAGTCGTGGGAGGACGGCTACGATCCGGCCGACCGGCTCGATCAGGCGATCGTCGCGACTCGACGGGCCGTGTTCCCGTTGCGGGGGCTGTTGGCGTAGGCCCTCCTCGCGGACCCCGCTTCCGCCAGGGTGGACAGCCGTCTGTTACTCCGACCGTGCGGGCTTTTCCCGTTCTGGGCGTGGGCCAGTGGCACATGCGCCAGCATCTCTGACGTGTTGAGTGCCGGAGCATTGCGTGCGCATCTGCTGGCCGCCCGGTTGGCCGGGCCCGTGGCGACCTCGCGGGAGGAGAGTCTGCGGAGCTATCGGCTCTTCGCGGCTCGCGATCCCCGCGTGATGATCGGGCTCGACCCTGAATGGACGTGGAAACAGCCGGATTTGATTGCCTTGATGGCGGACAAGTGCGGAGTCTCGGCCGATCCACGGCATACATCGGGCCATGATGTGATCGACCCTGAGCGGACGTTGGCGGCTCTTGACGCCTTCGCGGAGCGGCTCCAGGCGGCGGCCCGTAACCGTTCCCCGGTTCTCCTGGGTACCGGCCACCCGCACCGACTGCTCGGTTTCTACGCCGCTCTCGCGGACGCCCTGTCGGCGGCGGGATGTGCCGTGCTCACCCCCGCGCAGGGTAGCTGTGTCGACATAACGACCCGGTTCGGTCTACGCACGCACAACCTTGACTACGTACAAGGTGTCGCGCTGGTGCGCGAACCAGGCTCCTCCGCCACCGGTTGTGAGACCGGCGCACACTCCCATTCACCGCTCCCGGTTCGACTCGCGCTGGCCGCCGCGGCGGAGGCCGGCGGGCCTCTCCCGGAACTGGTGATCGGAGACCATGGCTGGGTCTGCGGCGCAGGTCAACTGGGGTTCGAGGCCATGGGTCTTGGTGATACGGACGATCCCGCGCTGTTCGTCGGGGAGGCGGAGGGGCGGGTGTCCGTCGCCGTTCCGCTTGATGACGCTGTGCGGTCTGCTTACTACCGGCCGCTTACTCGCTATGTACTCAATCGAGCGTGTCTGTCACAGTAGGGACCAGATGGCATCCCCTCTTCCCCACTCGCATCACCCGCCCCTACATTGGGGAGTGAGCACGCAACGACGAAGTGTCACCGGAAGGGGAAGCCGGTGACCGTCGAGTGCGGAAGGTTCAGGTGTGTCATGGCTGCTGGCGAGAGGCCTCTGAACGAGGTTCAGTTCCTAACCGTGGCGGAAGTCGCCTCGGTGATGCGAGTGTCGAAGATGACCGTGTACCGACTGGTGCACAGCGGTCATCTGCCCGCGATCCGGGTCGGGAGGTCATTCCGAGTCCCGGAGCAAGCGGTTCACGAGTACCTTCGCGAGTCCTATGTGGGGGTGGAAACCGCCTGACGGCGCCTTGGGCGGATACCGGTGACGGCCCTCAGGGGCGTCCCCGGTTTCCCCCGGGATCACCTCGATTACAAGCTCGGAGCTCTGTCGGGGTAGGCTGGCCCCCCGTAGGTCGTGTGGGCCCCAATGCAGCCCCGCACCGAGTGATTGTCCCCGCTGACGCGGGGGTTGTCCGAGAAGTGAGCGAGGGTTGACGTGGGCTCTGTTATCAAGAAGCGGCGCAAGCGGATGGCGAAGAAGAAGCACCGCAAGCTGCTCAAGCGCACGCGCGTTCAGCGTCGCAACAAGAAGTAGGCAGCAGGTCGTAGGGCCGTGAACCCGCCCCGGCGGTCCCGCCCTCACGACTCTGTTCATGGTGTTGCGCGCCGCTGCGACAGGCAGGCGCTCTGTGGCCTCCCACCGACCGGTGGGAGGCCACAGCCATACCCCGTTGGCTTGATGCCCTACCTGGTTGGCTTGGTCTGGTCGTACGTCCCTGGCCGAGTCCGGCCGTACGTCCGCGTCTGTGGTGACTTCATGCATCGAGTGGTCACCACAGCGCAACATCGACCCGCTAACGTGGGCCGTCACGGGGAACTCGGCAGAGTACGAGCAGAAAGTCCTCAAGGGCTGGAAGGAAGGCGCTGATCTTGGGCAAGGTCGTGCTCGTGACCGGAGTGGCCCGGCAGCTCGGGGGCCGTTTCGTACGGCGGATCCAGCGTGACCCCGAGGTGGACCGGGTGGTCGCCGTGGACGCGGTCCGGCCCGAGCACCACCTGGGCGGAGCCGATTTCGTACAGGCCGACATAAGGCAGCCCACCATCGCGCGCCTGCTCGCCGAGTATTCCGTCGACACGGTTGTGCACATGGACGTCACAGGCACTCCGCTGGGCAGCGGCAGCCGGACCTCGGTCAAGGAGACCAACGTCATCGGCACCATGCAGCTGCTTGGTGCCTGTCAGAAGTCCCCGGCGGTCAAGCGGCTGGTCGTGAAGTCCAGTACGAACGTGTACGGGTCGGCGCCCCGCGACCCGGCCGTGTTCACCGAGACGACGCCGCCCAAGTCGCTGCCCAGCGGTGGCTTCGCGAAGGACACGGTGGAGGTCGAGGGGTACGTACGCGGCTTCGCGCGACGCAGGCCCGATGTGGCCGTGTGTGTGCTGCGGTTCGCGAACATCCTCGGGCCGAGCGCGGATTCGCCGCTGGCCGCGTACTTCTCGCTGCCCGTGTTGCCGACCGTGTTCGGCTACGATCCGCGGCTGCAGTTCGTCCACGAGGACGATGTGATCGACGTGCTGCGCATCGCCTCGCACGAACCGGAGCGCGGGACGCTCAACAGCGGGACGTTCAACATCGCCGGCGACGGCCTCCTGCTCCTCTCGCAGTGTGCGCGCAGGCTCGGCCAGCCCACGGTGCCGCTGCTGCTGCCCGCGGTCAGCTGGGTGGGCACGGCAGTGCGTACGCTGGGTATGACGGATTTCTCGCCCGAGCAGCTGCGGCTGCTCACCCATGGCCGGGTCGTGGCGACCAAACAGATGCGCGAGACGCTGGGTTTCCGGCCGAAGTACACGACCGTGGAGACCTTCGCGGACTTCGCGCGCAGCCGCGGCCCCGGACTCCTGCCGCCGGAAGCCCTTGCCGGGGCCGTCGACCGGATCGCCGGGCTGTCCCTTCTGGGCGGTGGCCACCCCCCGACGCAGAGCGCCAACTGAGGAGCGCATCAACGATGGCGGACGCCAAGGTCATTCCGTTCGACGACGATCGGTCCCGTGGGAGTGCCGCGCACCGGCCGCCGCGGCGCCGGGGGGCGGGGAGTCGGCTCAAGGGCGAGCCCGCAGGGGTACGTGAGGTCCAGCCCCTGCCTGGCCGAACGATTCTGCAGGATGATGTTCCTGTGACAGATGTGCCGGTGACGCCTGAGGAATCCGCATCCCCGCCGGAGCGGCAGGGCGGTGGCTGGGACCAGCGCATCGCGGGTGGCCTGGCCTTCCTGCGGCGGCGGTTGACGGGCGACTACGAGGTCGACGACTTCGGTTACGACCAGGAGCTCACCGACCAGGTCCTGATGTCGATGCTGCGACCGCTCTACGAGAAGTACTTCCGCGTCGAGGTGAAGGGCATCGAGAACATCCCGTCCGAGGGCGGGGCGCTGATCGTCTCCAACCACTCCGGGACCCTGCCGCTGGACGGCCTGATGATGCAGGTCGCGGTGCACGACAACCACCCTGACGGCCGCCACCTCCGCCTGCTGGCCGCCGACCTGGTCTTCATGCTGCCGGTGGTCAACGAGCTGGCCCGCAAGGCCGGTCATACGCTCGCGTGCGCGGAGGACGCGGAGCGGCTTCTGGAGCGCGGTGAGCTGGTCGGCGTGATGCCGGAGGGCTTCAAGGGCATCGGCAAACCGTTCGGCGACCGCTACAAGCTCCAGCGCTTCGGCCGCGGCGGCTTCGTGTCGACGGCCCTGCGCCAGGGCACGCCGATCATCCCCTGCTCGATCGTCGGAGCGGAGGAGATCTACCCGATGATCGGCAACGCCAAGACGCTGGCGCGGCTTCTGGGTTTCCCGTACTTCCCGATCACGCCGACGTTCCCGTGGCTCGGCCCGTTGGGCGCGGTCCCGCTCCCCACGAAGTGGACCATCCAGTTCGGCGAGCCGATCCCGACGGACGGCTACCCGCCGGAGGCCGCCGAGGACCCCATGCTCATGTTCAACCTGACGGACCAGGTCAGGGAGCAGATCCAGCACACGCTGTACAAGCTGCTGGTGCAGCGCAGGTCCGTGTTCTTCTGACGGGCGGCTTCTGAAGGAGCGTGGATACGCCGGTGGGGGCGCCCCTTTTCGCAAGGGGCGCCCCCACCGACGTATCAGCAGAAACTAATCCGTGTTCTCGTTCTCGACGCCCAGCTCCGGGAGGAGCCCTGGGAGCAGGGGCGGGACCGTGACGTCGGGCTTGGCCGGTGGGGTGGTCTTGTCGGACGGGGTGGTGCTGGTGTCTTCCGTGGGCGGTTCCAGGAGGCCGCCCGTGTTGCCGCCGAGCAGGCCGTCGTCCTCCGTGCCCGAGGTGGACGGCTTGGGGGTGCCGCTGCTGGACTCGCCGCCGTCGGGGGAGCCGTCGGTGGCGCTGGGGGTGGTCGGGCGGTCCGTGTCGGAGGAGCCGGTGGAGGACCGGCCGGAGTCCGGCTGACGGCTTGTGCCCTCCCGTGAGGGGGGCTTCGGCAGCAGCGAGCGCAGCGGATCGACCTCTTCGTCTATGGCGTCGAAGACCGAGCTGACCTGTCGGCTGACATCGCCGAGCTGCGCGGGCAGCCGGTCACGCAGCGCGCCCCACGCGTCGCGGTGCGACTGGGAGAAGGCCGAGAGGGTCTGGATCGGGCCCAGGGAGTCGGGGTCGCGCTCGTACGCCTCGTGCAGCAGCCGATGGCCTTCCGACGCGTCGTGCCGCATGCCGGACAGCGCACGGCGGATCTCGCCCATGGACTCGTGGTCGAGGGGCCCGGAGCGGTCGCGCTCGATCAGCCGACGCGCCTCGCTCAGCCGCGTGGACGCCTGGTCGAGATAGAGCCCGCCGCGGTCGCTGTCGTCGTCGGCCATGCCCCGCTTGAGGTCCTCCATGCCGCGCTTGAGCCCATAGAGCGAGTCACCGGGCAGGGCGTCGGAACTGGCGGCGGCCACGCCGCTGAACGCTCCCGCGGCCACACCCACGGTGAGCCCACCCGCGGCGAGCCCCTTGGAGAGCCGGGAACGCGGTCGCAGCTTTCCCATCCCGGTCGCCCGATGAGCACCCCGCCCCCGTGGCGATCTCTGCCCGGGCACCGAAGGCTCCACCGCGTCGCCCCCCGCGGCCGTGCCCTCCTGCAGCATGGCCTCCATCGCGGCCACCAGCTGGGCCCGCTGAACGACCTTGACCTCGGGGTCCATCGCCGGTTTGGGCAGCTCGCCGAGGCCGGTCGTCAGGGACAGCATCCGGCTCCGCTCGGACCGGCCGGACTGGTCCGTGGGTTCCGAGGCCGGACCTTCGGACTGCTCGGCCGCCGTGCCCCGGTCGGACTGCTCTTCCAGGGCCTGGGCGAAGGCGTGCGCCCGCCGGTGCGCCGATACGTTCGCGATCACTGGCGGCACCTCCTCTCGTCATGACGGTCGACTCCCCAGGGGGTCCTGAGGGTTGCACTCTCTGATCGGATCCACACGATCGAGTGATCGGGGACGGCCAGAGGTGACCACAGGGAGCCTGTATCCCGCACAACGAGCGGTTCGGCACTTGGGTTACGGAGGACGGATGATCGGACCGCGAAGCCAACAGGCGGCGACGAAGGGTGAGTTGAGCGTCGCTGAGGGTAAGGGGGCGTGCGGGGTGGGTGAGGGTGCGATACGGGTTCTCAGCGGGCGTCGTCGGGCAGGAGCCGGGCCAGTGTGCGCACGGCGCGGTACTGGAGGGTCTTGATCGCGCCCTCGTTCTTGCCCATCACGCGGGCGGTTTCGGCGACCGAGAGGCCCTGGAGGAAGCGCAGGGTCACGCACTCCTGCTGCTGCGGGTTGAGGCGGCGTACGGCGTCCAGAAGCGCCGCGTTCGACAAGGACTCCAGGACGGAGTCCTCGGGGGAGCGCTCGACCTCGTTGGCGTCGAGCATCTCGCCGGTGGTCACTTCCAGGCGGAAGCGGCTCGACTTGAAGTGGTCGGCGACGAGGTTGCGGGCGATCGTGACCAGCCAGGCGCCGAAGTCGCGGCCCTGCCAGGTGAAGGTGCCGATGCGGCGCAGGGCGCGCAGAAAGGTCTCGCTCGTGAGGTCCTCCGCGGTCGCCTTGCCCCCCACGCGGTAGTAGATGTAGCGGTAGACGGTGTCGCTGTACTGGTCGTAGAGGCGCCCGAAGGCCTCGGCCTCGCCGTCCTGGGCGCGCTCCACGAGGTTCATCATCCGGGCGCTGTCACTGTCCGCGGCCGGGCGGCGGGCGGTGGTGGCGGACGCGCTCGAGCGACCCCGTCTGCCCACCGTCCGCCCGTCACCCGACTTCCGCCCCTCGACGACGGCGCTTCGCGCCGGCCCCCGCTCGATGCCGTCGGCCAGTGCGTAACACGGACCGATGGGCGCGGCGGAGACAGCGAGGGCGGGGACGGCGTACGCGGTGGGGACGAAACCGCGCAGGTGGTCGAGGACCATCGCGCGGAGCGTAGCCAGGCCCGAGGCGTCAACCCCGACGTGTGGGTACACGGGACTCCCAGAGGCAGAGCTTCCATCACGTGCAGTACCGGAACATTCACCCGTCGTAGCGACGTATGAGGTCCGTCATGCGTCTGAGGAGAATAACGCTTCGTACAGGCAGGGCTACGCCCAGTTGCTCAAATCATCGAATACGTCGCTTCTGTTACGCATCGACGACTGATCAAGTGCCGCACGGTGACCGCTAGTTGATCGAATCGCTTCACATTCCGGCCGGGCCCGGGGCGTGTTGTGGCCGGCTGCCGTCAACGGGACTGGCGGGGGCGGTGGGCGGGTAGGACAGCAGAATTGCCCGCGTGTTCGTACACGCGGGCACTCATGGACGGTGGGGCCGGTGTCAGCGGCGGCGACGGTGCAGGGCGATCGCTGCTGCCGTGCCGCCCGCCACCGCGCCGACGCCGGCCGCCGCGGGGATGCCGACCTTCGCCGCCTTGCGGCCCGTGCGGTAGTCGCGCAGGCGCCAGTCGAGGGTGCGGGCGTGCTTGCGGAGCTTGGCGTCGGGGTTGATCGCGTACGGGTGGCCGACGAGCGAGAGCATCGGGATGTCGTTGTGCGAGTCGCTGTACGCGGCGCAGCGGCCCAGGTCCAGGCCCTCCGCCGCCGCCAGCGCCCGTACCGCCTCCGCCTTCGCGGGGCCGTGCAGGGGTTCGCCGACGAGCTTGCCGGTGTAGACGCCGTCGACCGACTCGGCGACCGTGCCGAGGGCGCCGGTCAGACCCAGGCGGCGGGCGATCACCGTGGCGATCTCGACCGGGGCGGCCGTGACGAGCCACACCTTCTGGCCCGCGTCGAGGTGGGCCTCGGCCAGCGCGCGGGTGCCGGGCCAGATGCGCTCGGCCATGTACTCGTCGTAGATCTCCTCGCCGATCGACATCAGTTCGGAGACGCGGTGGCCCTTCACGATGGACAGCGCGGAGTCGCGCGCCTCCTGCATGTGCTCGGGGTCCTCGACGCCGGCCAGCCGGAACCAGGCCTGCTGCCAGGCGAACCGGGCGAGGTCGCGGGTCTCGAAGAACTTCCGCTTGTGCAGGCCGCGGCCGAAGTGGAACAGCGCGGCGCCCTGCATCACGGTGTTGTCGAGGTCGAAGAAGGCGGCGGCCTTGTCGTCGCCGAGGACCGGGAACTCCGGTTCCTCGGCGGCGGTTTCGGGCGCGGCTTCGTGCGCGAGTTCCTCCAGTTCCTGGGAGGACTTGCGCGCTGCCTCCGCCGAGGCCTCGCCTGCCAACACGCTCCGCGCCGTGGCGGAGCGCCTACGGGGAGTGAGCCATCCGAGAGCGGCCATGGCGTGAGCATAGCCAGTCGGTGCGTTACTTCCGGAGTCGGGAGGTTTGAATGGTGTGAACTCTCCGCGACCGTGTCGTTACGGCTGTGGGCCCTTCCTGACTGGTCGCGCCCATGTGGTGGCGTGGATTGTGTGAAGGTCCCGCATCTGACCGGGCGTGGTCGGCGGGCGAGAATGGCTCGTATGAGTCCCATCTTTCGGCGTACTGACCGCCGTACGGAGAAGAAGAAGGCGCCGCGTGAGCGGCTGGTCACGTTGATCGGGAAGCCCGACTGTCATCTGTGTGAGGACGCGCAGGTCGTCGTCGAGAAAGTCTGCGGGGAACTCGGTGTGTCCTGGGAGAAGAGGGACATTACGCAGGACGAGGAGCTGTATCGCGCGTACTGGGAGCAGATCCCGGTGGTGCTCGTGGATGGTGCGCAGCACACGTTCTGGCGGGTGGACGAGGGGCGGCTGCGGCGGGCCCTCGCGGGGTGAGGGGAGCGCGCGATCGGAGCGTGGTGGCGTGCGCAAACCCGGCCGTCGTGGCGTGCGTAACCGAACCGTGGCCCGTCCGGGCACTCCAAGTGGTTCGCAAAGTCACTTAGGATCGGGGCGGTCTGGCCTCGGGGGCGGGGAGCGTAGAGGAGTGTGTACGGCTTTGCCCCCATCAAGCAGGGAACGAAGGTGCCTTTGCGCCGGTTCCATACGCATGTGGCAGGGTCGCGTGACCCCGGTCACGTTGGGCGGGCAAATCGGACACCATCTTTGTGCATGCATTCACAAAGACATAGCCTGCTGTCGACGGGGCGGTCGGATGTGTGGCCGCCTGCAGCCCCGCTCTACCCGCAGGAGCACCGTGGCAACTGGCCGAACTCACCGACCGGCGACCCGCAGCCGAGGGATTCCCGAGGCCACCGTCGCCAGGCTTCCGCTGTACCTCCGTGCGCTGACCGCACTGTCGGAGCGCTCGGTACCCACAGTCTCCTCCGAGGAGCTCGCGGCCGCCGCGGGGGTCAACTCCGCGAAGCTGCGCAAGGACTTCTCGTACCTCGGGTCGTACGGGACGCGCGGTGTGGGCTACGACGTCGAGTACCTCGTGTACCAGATCTCCCGCGAGCTGGGCCTCACCCAGGACTGGCCGGTTGTGATCGTCGGTATCGGTAACCTCGGCGCGGCGCTGGCCAACTACGGCGGGTTCGCCTCGCGCGGCTTCAGGGTCGCCGCCCTCATAGACGCCGATCCCGCGATGGCCGGGAAGCCCGTCGCCGGAATCCCCGTGCAGCACACCGACGACCTCGAGAAGATCATCAAGGACAACGGCGTATCGATCGGTGTCATCGCGACCCCCGCGGGCGCCGCCCAGCAGGTCTGCGACCGGCTTGTCGCCGCGGGCGTGACGTCCATCCTGAACTTCGCGCCGACCGTGCTCTCCGTGCCGGACGGCGTCGACGTACGCAAGGTCGATCTCTCCATCGAGCTGCAGATCCTCGCCTTCCACGAGCAGCGCAAGGCCGGCGAAGAAGCGGAAGCCGTGCTCGAGGCCGAGGCCGCGGCGGCGGCGGCGAAGGAGACCGGGAAAGGGCCCGACGGGGATGTCCCCGCCGTGATGCCGGCATGAGTCTTCTCGTCGTCGGGCTGAGTCACCGCAGCGCTCCGGTCAGCGTCCTGGAGCGGGCCGCGCTGTCCGCGGACACGCAGATCAAGCTCCTCCAGGACACCATCGCCGCCGAGCCGGCCACCGAGGCCGCGGTGCTCGCCACCTGCAACCGGATCGAGCTGTACGCCGACGTGGACAAGTTCCACGCCGGTGTCGCCGAGCTCTCCACGCTGCTCGCGCAGCACAGCGGGGTCGGGCTCGAGGAGCTCACGCCCTATCTGTACGTGCACTACGAGGACCGGGCGGTTCACCACCTGTTCTCCGTGGCCTGCGGGCTCGACTCGATGGTGATCGGCGAGGGCCAGATCCTCGGCCAGATCAAGGACGCACTCGCGACCGCGCAGGAACTGCACACGGCGGGGCGGCTGCTGAACGACCTGTTCCAGCAGGCGCTCAGGGTCGGCAAGCGTGCCCACTCCGAGACCGGCATAGACCGGGCCGGGCAGTCCTTGGTGACGTTCGGCCTGGAGCAGCTGACCTCGGGGGCGGACGTCGAGGGCTGGGCCAAGGGCAAGCGGGCCCTCGTGATCGGCGCGGGCTCCATGTCCTCGCTGGCCGCGGCGACGCTCGCGCGTGCCGGGGTGGCCGAAGTGGTCATCGCCAACCGCACGCTGGACCGCGCCGAGCGCCTCGCAGCCCTGCTCGAAGAGCAATATGGACAACGCCTGTCGGACGGCGGCGATACGGACGTGGCGGCCCGCGCGGTACCGATGGACGCGGTGCCGGCCGAGCTGACACGTGCCGATGTCGCGGTGTCCTGTACCGGCGCGACGGGCCTTGTCCTGACGGCCGACGCGGTCGCCGAGGCGGTCGAGGGCCGTACGGGTGCGCCCGCCGAGGAGCGCGCGGCCACCCCCCGAGTCGTACGCGCGGACCTTCCGCCCACCAGCGTCGGCACCGACGACGGCTGTCCGCTGGACCTGTCGCCCGTGCAGGGCGCCGCCGCCTTCTCCGTCATGGGGGACGCCGCGGTGGCGGGCCTGGACGCGGCGGCCCTGGAGCAGCACGCGGCCTGGGTGGACAACGCGACGGTCGATCGCCGCCGTACACACGCGGCCCGTACGCCCGAGTCCGACGCCGGCGTCATCGCCGCACTCGCCGCGACCGCGGCCGCCATCGGGCGCGTGCCCGAGCGTCGTAAGCCCGAGCCCGTCGCCCTGGCCCCGCGCCCGTCGCCCGTGCTCTCGCTGCTCGACCTCGCCATGCCACGCGACATCGACGCGGCCGTGCACCGGCTGCTCGGCGTGCGCCTCGTGGACATCGAGTCGCTGGCCGAGGCCTCCGCGGACGTGCCGATGGCGGCGGACGTGGACATGGTGCGGCGGATCGTGTCCGACGAGGTCGCCGCCTTCGGCGCCGCCCAGCGGGCCGCGCACATCACCCCCACCGTCGTCGCGCTGCGCACCATGGCCGCCGATGTCGTCGCGAGCGAGATCGCGCGGCTCGACGGGCGGCTGCCCGGGCTTGACGAGAAGCAGCGGGGCGAGATCACCCAGACCGTACGGCGCGTGGTGGACAAGTTGCTGCACGCGCCGACCGTACGGGTCAAGCAGCTCGCGGCCGAACCCGGCGGCGCCGGGTACGCGGACGCACTGCGGACCCTGTTCGACCTGGACCAGGAGACGGTCGACTCCGTCTCACGGGCCACCGATGACATCAACACCGAGAACGCCAAGAACCGAGGGCGAGCATGACTGAGCGGCGAACGGGGCCGGAGAGCGGCCCCCTGAGGCTGGGGACACGGCGCAGCAAGCTGGCCATGGCCCAGTCCGGGCAGGTGGCTGACGCCGTGAGCCGGGCGACCGGGCGGTCCGTGGAGCTCGTCGAGATCACCACGTACGGCGACGTCTCGCGCGAGCTTCTCGCGCAGATCGGCGGCACGGGTGTCTTCGTGACCGCACTGCGCGAGGCGCTGCTGCGCGGCGAGGTCGACTTCGCCGTGCACTCCCTCAAGGACCTGCCGACCACGCAGCCCGACGACCTCGCACTGGCCGCGGTGCCGGTGCGCGAGGACCCGCGGGACGTGCTCGTCGCCCGGGACGGACTGAGCTTCGCCGAGCTGCCGGACGGCGCCCGCGTGGGCACCGGTTCGCCGCGCCGCATGGCCCAGCTGAACGCGTACGCACGCTGCCACGGGCGGACGATCGAGACCGTCGCGATCCGGGGGAACGTCGACACCCGGATCGGGTACGTGCGCGACGGCGAGCTGGACGGCGTCGTACTGGCCGCCGCCGGACTCAACCGGATCGGCCGGATCGACGAAGTGACCGAGTTCCTCTCGGTCGACATGGTTTTGCCCGCCCCCGGCCAGGGGGCGCTCGCGATCGAATGTGCCGCGGACAACGCGGACCTCGTCGCGGCGCTCGCCGCACTCGACGACCCGGTCACCCGGGCCGCCGTGACCGCCGAGCGGTCCCTGCTCGCTTCCCTGGAGGCCGGCTGCAGCGCACCTGTAGGTGCGCTGGCCGACCTGCTTTCCGACGGGCAGATTGTCAAGGAAATGCGCCTGCGCGGCGTCGTCGGCACGACCGACGGCTCGACGCTGGTGCAGTTGTCCACCACCGGTCCCGTGCCCGAGACACATGACCAAGCAATGGCGCTCGGCCGTGAACTCGCTGCCGAGATGCTTGCCAAGGGCGCGGCCGGTCTGATGGGGGAGCGAGTACATTGAGCCCCACCACCCTTCCCGCCGGTCTGGAACACGGCTCCGTCACCTTCCTCGGTGCCGGACCCGGAGATCCGGGACTGCTCACACTGCGCGCCGTTCAGGCGCTGGCGAACGCGGATGTCCTGGTCGCCGAGCCCGAAGTGCTCGACGTCGTCCGTACGCACGCCAGACAGGGCGTGACCGTGCTGGACACGGAATCGGGCCCGGACACGCCTCAGCTGACGGTGGTTGACGGCGCGTCAACAACCGCTGGTGCCCCCGCGTCGAGGGACGCGGCCCATATTGTCATGGAGGCCGCACGCAGCGGCAGGCGGGTCGTACGTGCCGTCGCCGGTGACCCCGGGCTCGACACGTACGCGGCCGAGGAGATGCTGGCCTGCGCCGCCGCGGGCGTGCCCTTCGAGGTCGTACCCGGTATCGCCGCGGCCGTCGGAGTGCCCGCGTACGCGGGTGTTCCGCTGCGTGACGCGCAGGGCGCGGACGTGCGGTTCGTCGACGCGAGTACGGCCTCCGGGCGTATCTGGACCGAGGTCGGCACGTCCGACGGGACCGTCGTCGTCTCCTCGACTCTCGACTCCGTCGGCGCCGCCGCGGGCGAGCTGGTGGCCGCCGGCCGCAAGCCCGATACACCGATGACGGTGACCATCGCCGGTACGACCACCCGGCAGCGGACCTGGTGCGCGACGCTCGGCACGATCGCGCAGACGCTGAAGCAGGCGAAGGTGCTGCCCTCGCCGGACGGCGGGCGGCCGGTGATAGCCGTGGTCGGTGAGCGTTCGGCCGCTGCTCAGCGCGACCAGTTGTCGTGGTTCGAGTCCAAGCCGCTGTTCGGCTGGAAGGTTCTCGTGCCGCGTACGAAGGAGCAGGCGGCGTCGCTCTCCGACCAGTTGCGGTCCTACGGGGCCGTACCGCACGAGGTGCCGACGATCGCCGTCGAGCCGCCGCGGACGCCTCAGCAGATGGAGCGGGCGGTCAAGGGCCTCGTCACCGGACGGTACGAGTGGATCGCCTTCACCTCGGTGAACGCGGTCAAGGCCGTACGGGAGAAGTTCGAGGAGTACGGGCTCGATGCGCGCGCGTTCGCGGGCATCAAGGTCGCCGCCGTGGGGGAGCAGACGGCGAAGGCGCTCGTCGCCTTCGGTGTGAAGCCGGACCTGGTGCCTTCCGGGGAGCAGTCGGCTGCGGGGCTTCTTGAGGACTGGCCTCCGTACGACCCGGTCTTCGACCCGATCGACCGGGTGTTCCTGCCGCGGGCCGACATTGCCACGGAGACGTTGGTGGCCGGACTGATCGAGCTGGGCTGGGAGGTCGACGACGTCACGGCGTACCGGACGGTACGGGCGTCGCCGCCGCCGGCCGAGACGCGCGAGGCGATCAAGGGCGGTGGCTTCGACGCGGTGCTGTTCACGTCGTCGTCGACGGTCCGGAACCTGGTCGGGATCGCGGGCAAGCCGCACAACGTGACGGTGATCGCGTGTATCGGGCCGGCCACGGCCAAGACGGCTGAGGAGCACGGGCTGCGGGTGGATGTGATGGCTCCGGAGCCGTCGGTGCACAAGCTGGCGGAGGCGCTCGCCGACTTCGGGTCGCGGCGGCGGGCTGCCGCCGTGGAGGCCGGGGGGCCGGTTACGCGGCCCAGTGAGAGGCGGCCGGGGTCGCGGCGACGGCGTACGACGTAGCTCCGCTGGTGGAGCAGTTGGGGTGCGTTCGAAGCTGCGGGTTCGTTGTGGCTGGTCGCGCCCGCGCGGCGGAGCCGCAAATCGATACAGCCCCGCGCCCCTGAAAAGGAGGGCCTGCGGCCCCCTTTTCAGGGGCGCGTATCGCCCCCCCCCAAGCCGCCGCCGGCACCGTGTGGCCGAAGTGGAGCAGGTTTGTGGGGGCGTAGGTCGACTTGGCGTGGCGTAGGTGGTGACTCTGCTGCGGAGCCGGATCGAAGGCGCGGAGGGCCGGGAAGCGCCCGGTGATCTCCGACTCCGCGTCGGCAAAGGTGGTCCTGGAGCGGGCGTAGCGTAGAGGGCATGACGAAGTACGGATCCTTCCCCGGTACGCGGCCGCGGCGGCTGCGTACCACTCCCGCCATGCGCCGCATGGTTGCCGAAACCCGGCTGCACCCGGCCGACTTCATCCTCCCCGCGTTCATCCGCGAAGGCGTCAGCGAGCCGGTGCCGATCGCCGCGATGCCCGGGGTCGTGCAGCACACGCGGGACAGCCTGAAGAAGGCGGCGCTGGAGGCGGTGGAGGCCGGGGTCTCCGGGATCATGCTGTTCGGTGTGCCGGAGGAGTCCAAGAAGGACGCCCTCGGGACGCCGGGGACCGACCCGGACGGGATTCTGCAGGTCGCCCTTCGTGACGTACGGGCCGAAGTCGGCGACGAACTCCTCGTCATGTCCGACCTCTGCCTCGACGAGACCACCGACCACGGCCACTGCGGCGTCCTCGACGAGCACGGCCGCGTCGACAACGACGCCACGCTCGAGAGGTACGCCGAGATGGCCCAGGTGCAGGCCGACGCGGGTGCGCACGTGGTGGGGCCCAGCGGGATGATGGACGGTCAGATCGGTGTCATCCGCGATGCGTTGGACCAGATCGGGCGCGAGGACGTCGCCATCCTCGCCTACACCGCCAAGTACTCGTCCGCCTTCTACGGGCCGTTCAGGGAGGCCGTCGCCTCGTCGTTGAAGGGCGACCGCAAGACGTACCAGCAGGATCCCGCCAACGTACGGGAATCCATGCGGGAGTTGGCTCTCGATCTGGAGGAGGGCGCCGACCTGGTGATGGTCAAACCGGCGGGACCTTACCTGGACGTCCTTGCGCGGGTCGCGGACTCGGTGGATGTGCCGGTGGTCGCGTACCAGATCTCCGGCGAGTACTCGATGATCGAGGCCGCCGCCGAGAAGGGCTGGATCGACCGGGACCGGGCGATCCTGGAGACGCTGACGGGGATCAGGCGGGCGGGGGCCCAGAACGTTCTGACGTACTGGGCGACGGAGGTCGCGCAGAAGTTGCGGTAGCGCTCCGCTGGGTTTGGCGGTTTGAAACTGCGGGTTCGTTGTGGCTGGTCGCGCCCCGCGGCGAAGCCGCATATAGATACAGCCCCGCGCCCCTAAAAGGAAGGCCTGCGGCCTCCTTTTAGGGGCGCGGTATCGCACCGGCCCCGCCCGTCTCTACAGCCAGTCGTGTTCGCGTGCGTAGCGTGCTGCTTCGTGGCGGGTTCGTGTCTGGGTTTTCTGCATGGCGTTCGAGAGGTAGTTGCGTATGGTGCCTTCCGCCAGGTGGAGGCGGGTGGCGATGTCGGCGACGGAGTACCCGGCGCCGGTCGCTCGCAGGACGTCGATCTCCCGGTCGGTGAGGGGGCAGTCGTCGACGAGGGCGAGCGCGGAGACGTCCGGGTCGATCCAGCGCCTGCCCTCGTGCAGGGTGTTGATGACCGACGTGATGTGCGCGGGTTCCGCCGACTTGCTGACGAAGCCCTGGACTCCGAGTTTCAGGGCTTTGCGGAGCACCCCGGGCCTGGCATGGCGGGTCAGCATGAGGATCACCTGGTCCGGCCGCGCACGGCGGATCTCCGCGACGGCGCCGAGTCCGTCCACACCGGGCATCTCCAAGTCGATGACGAGCACGTCGGGCCTGTGCTGAAGCGTGGCCTGGACGGCTGATTCGCCGTCCTGCGCTTCGGCGAGCACGGTGATCTCGCCTTCGAGGGTCAGCAACGACGCCAGTGCTTTGCGGAGAAGGGCCTCGTCGTCGGCGAGTACCACGGTGGTCATCGGTCAGTCCTTCCGCGCCGCGGAGGGCAGCGTCGTTGAGCAAAGGGAGGGAAACGCCGCAGCCGTGAGGAAGCGCCCGTTCTCCTGCTCCACCGTCAGTTCGCCTCCGTTGTCGCTCACTCGTTCCTTGAGGGTGGCCAGTCCGCTGAGCCCAGGGAGGGGAGCCTCCCGGGCGCCGTCGTTGACGATGGTGATGCCCGACTCCGAGAGAGTGATCCGCACCCGCGTGGCTTGTGCGTGGCGCAGGATGTTGGTCGTCGTCTCGCGGAGGACCTGGCCGAGCAGCCCGTTGACTCGCTCGTCGACGTCGGCCTCACGGTTGACGCGTACGCGGATGCCCGCGGCCTCGAAGAGGTTCTTCGCGTTCTCCAGCTCCACGGACAGGTTGAGCCGCCGCTGTGCGTAGGCGAGTTCCTTGGTCTGGGTGATGGTGTCGCCGACCAGGGCGCGCACCTCCCGTAGTTCCTCCTCCGCCCGCCCGATGTCGCTGCGCACCAGCTTCTCGGCCAGCATGACCTTCAGCTTCACCACATGCAGCGTGTGGCCCTGGATGTCGTGCAGATCGCTGGCGAAACGTACGCGTTCCCGGACGACGGCCAACTCCGCTTCGCGTTCCCGTGACTGCTCCAGCTCCTCGACGAGGTCGTAGAAGACCTGGCCGGCGAACATGCTGCCCGTCACCACCACCGTGACACCTGCCGGAATGAGGACGTAGCGGATCAGGGCGTCGGGCACATCTGCCGGTGACACCAACAGCCTGGCCGCGCCCAGTACGGCGACGAAGGCGATCAGCCCGACGGCGGCCAGGACGCGGTGGCGCGGCAACTTGGGGGCGTACAGGGGTCCCACGATGGAGATGCCGTAGAACGCCGTATGGCCGTCCACCACCAACACCCCGGCGAGCCACACCATCGCGGTGATGATCAGGCACGGGAGTACGACCCGGGGAATGCCGTCCGCTGTCCACCGGATGGAAGCCACCAGCGCCGCGGCCACGCCCAGGCTCAGGATGACGGCGTGCCACCACGTCCGGGCATCGACCGCCACCAGCAGTGTCCCTACGGAAGCGGTCACCACGACCATCGTGGTGACGTTCAGTCTGCGCAGCCGTTCCCGCGTTCCCGCACGGTGCTCGGACATCATGTGTTCCCCCGCTTCGACCTCACCGCTGGGTCTTCACGCTGAGCAGCGGGATCGCCAGAGCGCTCGGCACGGCGAGGGCCGTGGCCGCCCACATCAGCCACTGGTTGTTCTCGAGCCAGGACTCCATGTCGTCAGGGTAGAGACCGACGCCGAGGTGGTGGAGGAGGTAGACCGCGCAGACCACAAGGAAGACGGCCGTGTTGGCCGTCAGCAGAATGCGCAGGGGTCCGGTGTCCATGTGCGGCTCTCCGTGATCGAACAGCAGAGTCTGCCCGCAGTATTCTTCCGGCTCCGTGGGTGGCACCAGTGACACTGCGTCATGGGTTTGCCCCCAGGAATGTCATGGCGACGTGATGACGCCACGCCACTGCCGGGCGAGCGTGATGACGGCTGAGATCGATGCATGACCTCGACACCCGTTATCGACGTTGAACGTCTGAACCTCAGTTACGGCGACTTCCACGCCGTGAAAGACCTGTCCTTCCAGGTGCGGAAGGGGGAGCTCTACGCGCTGCTCGGCACGAACGGGGCCGGTAAGACCTCGACCTTGGAGACCGTCGAAGGCCACCGCACGGCCACCTCGGGCACCGTGCGGGTCTTCGGGCAGAGCCCGCGCGACCGGCGCGCCGTGCGGCCCCGGATGGGCATCATGCTGCAGGAGAGCGGATTCTCCCCGGATCTGACGGTGAAGGAATCGGTCCGGCTGATCGGAAAACTCTCCCAGCGCAGGGACAGGGTCGAACGCGTACTCGGCATCGTCGACCTCACGCACAAGGCCGGCACCCAGGTGTCCCAGCTTTCCGGCGGTGAGAAGCGACGTCTGGACTTCGCCACCGCCGTGTACGGGAAGCCTGAGCTGATCTTCCTGGACGAGCCCACCACCGGCCTGGACATCCAGTCCCGGGACGCTCTGTGGGACGCCGTGGACAAGCTGCGCGAAGACGGATCCACCATCGTGCTCACCACGCACTACCTGGAAGAGGCTCAGCAGCGCGCCGATCGCATCGGGCTCATGCACAAGGGCGCCTTCCACCAGGAAGGGACCGTCTCCGAGCTGACGCGGACTCTGCCGGCCGCCATCCGCTTCTCCCTGTCGGCCCCCGCGCCGGCGCTACCGCTGCAGGCCACGCGCGAGAGCGACGGGACGTTCCTCATCCAGACCTTCGATCTGCCGAAGGACCTCTACACCCTGCTCGGTTGGGCGCACGACAACGCGGTGGAGCTGCGGGAACTCCAAGCCGGGCCGACTCGGCTCGACGACGTCTTCCGCTCCATCGGCAGCTGAGCGCTCCGCGCGAAGTGCGGTAAAAGGTGCGGGCCGGTTCCACGCTGCGGGTTCGTTGTGGCTGGTCGCGCCCACGCGGCGGAGCCGCAAATCGGATACAGCCCCGCGCCCCTGAGAAGAGGGGCCTGCGGGCCCTCTTCTCAGGGGCGCGGTAGCGCACCGGACTTCGCCAAGGCTGCTCAGACCACTCCCGGAACTTCCCTAGAAAAGGACCTTCACCATGCTCTCAATCGCTCTTGGCGAGCTGATCCAGGTCTTCCGGAACCGGCTGGTTCTGGTCACCAGTTTCATCATGCCCGTGGCGGTCAGCGCGTACTTCATCCACCAGCACGAAACCTTTGCGGACCTGGGCAGTCTCGGGTACATCGCGGCGGTGGTGATGTTCACCGTGGGCGCGTTCGGGCTCTACACCACCACGGTGACCACTCTGGCCTCGCGCCGTCAGAACCTCTTCCTCAAGCGGCTGCGCTCCACCCCGGCGAGCGACGCCGGCATTCTCTCGGGGCTGATGCTCCCGGTCACCGTCCTCGCACTGGTCCAGGTGACCGCGATCCTCATCGTGCTGGCCGCGGTCGCCGGCGGGCCGACCAATGTTCCCCTCCTGGTGGCGGCGGTCCTCTCGACGGTGATCATGATGCTCGGCCTGGGACTGGCCACGGCGGGACTGACGAACTCCCCCGAGCACGCCCAGGTGACCACGCTGCCCGTCAGCCTCGGCGCCATCGCCGTCGCCAGCTGGGTAGGGATCACCGGCACCGAGGAGCTCACCCTGCTCAAGCGGCTGCTCCCCGGCGGCTCGGCCACCGAGCTGGTCCTCAACGCCTGGAACGGCGGCGTTCCGGTGGCGGACTCCCTGCCTCTGCTGCTGCCCACCCTGAGCTGGGTCATCGTCGCCGTCGCGCTGGCCTCCCGCCTCTTCCGCTGGGAACCGCGCCGCTGACGACCCTGCGCGTCCGCGGCTGCCCCTCACCATCCTGCGGGCGGTGGGCCGGATCTCTGCCCGGTCGGCGCCCTCGTATCGCTCCCGTATCGCTCCGCAGCCCAACTCTGTCCGCACCCACCTCCGGAGGAACAAGTGAAGAAAATACGCGCGGCCGCCTGGGCCGCTTCCGCACTCGTCACCGCCTCAGCCCTGACCGGCACGCTCACCGGTCCTGCCGCGGCCACCTCGGGCAAGGCGTCCGAGCCCGCCTCCACAGCGCAGAAGCCCGCCGGGGGCTTAGCCACCGCCACCGCCACCGATGGCGTCACGCACGAAGAGAACGACCGCGTCCCGGAGGGTTCCGTCTGGACGCAGCACTACTTCCCGTCCTCGGACGGCTCCGGTATCGAGTTGCACGCCGACGTCCTGCTGCCGGAGAAGCTGCCCAAGGGCAAACGGGTGCCGGTCATCCTGTCGGCGGGCGCCTACTTCGGGCACTCCGGGCAGATCGCCCCCGAGGACTGGAAGCACACCGGCCCCTCGAACCGCTTCCAGGACTTCATCAAGGGCACCGACCTGTTCGACCAGGGCTACGCCTTCGTCATGGTGGACACGCGCGGCTTCGGCGGTTCCACCGGCTGCCTCGACTTCGGCGGACCCGGTGACCAGGCCGACGTCAAGGCCGCGATCGACTGGAGCGCGAGCCGGCCGTGGTCCACGGGCGCGGTGGGTATGTACGGCAAGTCGTTCGACGCGCTCACCGGCCTCATCGGCAACAACCTGGACCAGGACGCCCTCAAGGCCGTCGTCGCCCAGGAGCCCGTGTGGGACAACCACCGGCTCATCCACTCGGGCGGCGTGCCCCTTTCACGTGTCGTCACGAGCGCCACCACCTACAACGCCATCGCCTCGCTCCCACAGATGCCGGACGACGACGCGCGCTACCGGGCCAACTCCCGGTACGAGCAAAGCCATCCGGAGTGCCTCACGGAGAACCTGGCCGGGTACCGCATCACCGACCCGGACAACGCGTACTGGACTGCTCGCGATGCGGCGAAGAAGGCCAAGGGCACCGACACCCCGCTGTTCTTCACCCAGGGCTTCATCGAGGACAACACCAAGCCCGAGGGGATGCAGGAGTTCCTCGCCAACCACAAGGGCCCCGAGCGCGGATGGGTCGGCCAGTGGGACCACGTGCGCGGCAACGACCGTACCGAAGACGGGCGCCTGGCCATGGGGCGCGAGGGCTGGTTCAAGGAGACGCTCTCCTTCTACGACCAGTACCTGAAGGGAACCGAGCCGGAGGTCCGCCACCCGGCCTACGCCGTCGAGGACAACACCGGCGCCTGGCGCGCCCAGAAGACGTGGCCGGTCGTGGAGAGGTCCGCCACCCTCCGGCTCGGCGGCGGCTCGTACGTGGACGACGGCGGCACCTCCGCGATGCGGGCCCTGGACCCGTCCGGCAGGACGAAGCCGCCGAAGGCTGCGAAGCCGTCCGGCAAGGGGGACTCGGAGAACGCCTCCAGCAGCGTGCCGGCCGTCCCGAAGGGACTGGCCGAGGCGCAGGTGAAGAGGCAGAAGGCCGGTGAGGTCACGTCCAGCTTCTTCAAGTGGTCCGAGCCGGTCGATCAGGCCACGCGTATCACCGGCACCCCTCGGGTCTCCATGACCGTCGAGGGGGAGGGAAACGTGATGGTCAAGCTGTACGACGTGGCCAAGAACGGCACCGCCGTCATGTTCGACGAGCAGGTCTCCCGGCTGGACTCGGACCGGCCGGCCCTCGACCTCAAGTCGACCGACTGGACCCTGAAGGCCGGACACACCCTGGCCGTGGAGATCGGTTCCGTGCAGACCGGCGACTGGCTCGACACACCGTCCAAGCAGAAGGTCAGGATCAAGGACGCGCGGCTCGAACTGGCCCTGGACGACCCGGCCGACGACATCGCCACCGGCGGCGAGCGCTCACCTTACCTGGACACCTATCTGAGCCAGTACACGGTGCAACTGCCCGCCGGTTCCCCGGCGTTCACGGTGCCGCCGACCCGCGACGACCGCTGATCCGCTGTCGCCGCACCGCGCCGCGTCGGCGCGCGTGAGCCGTCCCGGTCGCCCCTGCCAGGCGCGACCGGGACGGCCGTGCGGGGCGTTGAAGGGCTGTCCGCCGCAGCCCGCCGAGCAGCAGCCCGCGCCAGAACCAGTCGTACTCGCGAAACCCGCGACCCTACGCGACATTCACGGCTCGGGTACGGGCCCACCGGAACCCCACCCAAGCCGAGCGCAGCGGCCGGGCACCATCAAGTCGCCCCAGGAGTTAGCTTGTTGCCTATTTGATGAGCTGCGTTCTGATGAACTGAAGAGGGAAGGTCTCCATGAGCGGTGATGCTCTCAGCCAGGACCCCGCCGAGCTGAGGAGGCGGATCGACACCACCAAGGCGCACCCGGCACGCGTCTACGACGTCTTCCTCGGGGGCAAGGACAACTACCCCACCGACCGCGCCGCCGCGGCCGCGGCACTCGCGGCCAATCCGCGCGGTTACCTCGATGTGCGGCACAACCGTGACTTCATGCGGCGGTCCGTGACCCGGCTGGTCCAGGAGGACGGCATCCGGCAGTTCCTCGACATCGGCACGGGACTGCCGACCGCCGAGAACGTCCACCAGATCGCCCAGCGGATCATCCCCGAGTCGCGGGTCGTGTACGTCGACAACGACCCGGTGGTGCTTGCGCACGCGCGCGCCCTGCTGACCAGTGGGCCCGAGGGCCGTACGGACTACATCGACGCGGACTTCAAGAACCCCGCGCAGATCCTCGAACTGGCCGCGAAGACCCTCGACTTCGACGAGCCGATCGCGCTCGCGCTGGTGGCGATCCTGCACTTCGTCGAGGACGAGGAGGCGTACCCGGTCGTACGCGAGCTGATGGACGCGCTGCCGTCCGGGAGCCGTCTCGTACTCAGCCACATCACCGAGGACCTCAACCCGGACAAGATCCGCGCGGTGCAGCGGACGTACACCGAGCGCGGGTTCACGTTCGTGCTCCGCTCCAAGGACGAGGTCGAGCGGTTCTTCACCGAGACGCCCGGCGTCCAGCTCGACGAGCCCGGTGTCGTCCCCGTCCACCACTGGCACCCCAGCCCGGCGCCCGCTCCCGAAGCCGTGGCCCCGGCCGACTTCGAGACCCTCGACGACATCGAGAAGATCCGCTACCGGGACATCAACGACGTGACGGACGCCGACATCAACGTCTACGCGGCGGCCGGCCGCAAGGCATAAAGGCAGAGAGGCCGGGGCGCCGTCAGTACGTGCCGAACCACGTCTCCGCGAGCGAGTCCAGCGTCGGCTTCGGCGGGGCGGGGAGTTCGCGGAGGCACCAGGGCAGATTGCTGTAGATGTGCAGGAGGGCGTACGCCATGAGGGTGCGGGGGTTGAACGGGGGGCGGCCGTACGCGTCGTAGAACCGCTTGAACAGGCGTGGGTCGCAGCTCGTCAGGAACAGGCCCGCGCCGACGAAGTCGTACGCCGGGTCGCCGATCATGGCCGGTTCGAAGTCGAACAGGCCGGTCAGGCGCCAGCCGTGAGGGTCCACCGTCAGGTGCTGGCGCGTGAACTCGGTGTGCAGGAGCACGCGTCGCGGCGGAGGCGGCAGCGGGACCGTGTCCAGGAACCAGGGGATCTGTTCCAGCCACGCCGGCGAGAGGCCGACGGCCCGCTGCTGCTCGACCGCCTGCGCCCGCTGCGCGGCGATCAGCGTGCGCCAGTCCGCCGGGCCCACGGCGGCCGCGATCGGTGCCGGGTCCAGGGCGTGCAGCGCGGCGAGGGTCTCGGCGGCCTCCGTGATGATCCGGTCCTGGTCCGCGGAAGGGATCCGCGGCCACTCCTGATCGAGGTCCACGCCGGGCAGACGGGACATCAGGACGTAGTGCCAGCCGTTCTTGTACGCGCCCGCCGAGTGCAACTGCGGTGTCGAAACCGGGAGTCTGCCGTACAGGTGGCTGAGCACCTTCTCCTCACGTACGCACTCGTTCTGCTCGAACGCGGGATACAGCTTGACCACGTGCGCCTCACCGATGGCGTACACCGGCAGCGAACCCTCCTCGAAGCGGACGATCCGTTGCCCGGCCAGGCCGAGTCGTTCACACAGGTCCGCGACGGCGGGGCGCAGCAGCGCCTCGTCGCGGACGACTGCGTCCAGCTCCTCGCCGGTCTCCACGAGTGGCAGCATGGGTGCTCTCCCAGCTAGCGATCCAAATCGATCCAAAGCGATCAACAGGGCTTTGTTTTCCCGCAGTTGGGGTCCCTCGGAGGTGAGGTTCCTCGGTCGAGGGCCTGCGCCGCCCCGCAGCATCGCATACTCCGGGACAAGATCAGACACTTCAACCTTTGGCCATGACTTGCCATGACTTGCCGTGCCTTTTCGAGAGAGCAAGGCGATGTGCGGCGCAGCCGAGAGTGGGGGAGCGACCAGCCTCCACCGGCCCGCAGGTTCATCGCTGTGCTTCCAGCGAAGCGCTTACGCACTCCTTTTTGCCGCTCGCCCCGGACAGGAGGCAGGCCCGGACAGTCGTTCCGGGGCGAGTCGCGGCCATGTCGGTGAAGACGTAGGACTCCGTGTCGATGTCATCCGTGATGTCGGCGCTGCGGACGGGACCGCCCGCCGTCATCTCCAGTCGGTCGCCGATGCGCGTACTCCATGTCCGGGCCCAACTGGCCTCACACTTCTCGCTGTAGTGCAGTTGCATCCAAGCCCCGGTGGCCGTGCGACGCGTGGCGAGGGTGTCCGCATCGTGGCAGTACATGTGGCTCGGGTTCTGGCCCTCACAGGTGTTTCCCCGGCAGCGGGGTCCGGGAGCGGACGATGCCGGGGAGGGGGACCGGGACGACCGCGGTTCGGCGTCCTGGCGCGGCAGAAGAAGGAGGGCCACCGTCACGCTTCCGACGGCCACGGCACACACCGACGCGAGGACGGCCATGACTGCACGCTTGTGACCGGTATGCCTGTCTTCCTGCGGAGGCGGAGGCGGAGGCGGAGGCGGATTCGGGGCCGGGATCGCATTCGCACCCGTATCCGTACCGTCCGTCGCGCGCCCGCTCCACCCCGACTCCGCGATCTCCCACAGCGCGAGGCACCGACTGTCCGGTTCGCGGGCAAGACGGCACAGGTCCTGCACCGCCTGGCGTGGCGGCAGCGCCTTGCCGCCCAGGTAGCGGTCCCAGGACGACTTGCTGTACGCGGTCCGCTCCGCCAGACCGGCCAGGCTCAGGCCCGTGCGTACCTTCAACTCCCGTAGCGCGGCGGCCAGTCGTGCGCGTTCCGGTGACGGTGTCGGCCCAGTCATCCCGGTGTCATTCCGTGTCGTCCCCCCTGTCATCCCTGGTGGGCTTTCCAGGCCTGCGGGCCGGTCCGGAGGGCTTTCCAGGTGTGCGGGCCGACGAGGCCGTCGTTGGGTAACCCGGCCCGCTTCTGGATGATCTTGACCGCGCGTTGCGTCAGCGGGCCGTAGATCCCGTCGATCTTCCCCGGCGATATGCCCGCCCGGCGTAGCAGGCACTGTGCCTCGGCCACCTTCGGCCCGGCGTGGCCGTACGCCAGGAGGGAGTCCTGGGTGCGGCTGTTGCCCGCGTACCAGTGGTCGTCGATCCGCTCCACCCGGCAGGTGTACGTGGGCTTCGACCGCGACGACGACGCTGCCGCGGCGGACGGGGCGTGGGGGTCCGCCGCCGCTCTGCCCGCGCCGTCCGCGGGCCGTGTGACCACCAGGACCGCCGCAGAAACGGCCACCATCAGGGTCAACGCGCCCGCCACGAGCGCGACGCGCGGTGAAGGTACATGCAGCCGCGCCTTCTTGGTCCCGGCCGGAAGGCTCTCCGGCACGGCCGTGGTCGCTTCCGCCGTTTCCACCGCTTCCGCCGTTTCGGCGGTTCCTGTTGCTTCGGTTGTCCTGGGTGCTTCCGGTGCGGATGCGGCTCCCCGTCTGTCTCCCCAGGCCTCGGCGGCGACCTCGTGCAGCGCGAGCAGCCGTGTCGGATCGTCGCCCTCGATCCGGGCCATCGCCTCGACGGCCTCCCGGGGCGGCAGCGACCTTCCGCCCAGATACCGTTCCCACGACTTCGCGCTGTACCCCGTTTTCGCGGCCAACTGCCGCATGGTCAGCCCGCTGTGGTCCTTCAGCCGACGCAGGCGCACCACCAACTGGCGGACGCGCGGATCAAGTTCGGTGGGCAGCTCTTTCCAACGCGGCATGTTCCCCCACTCGCGTTTGCGGTCCCTGGTCCGGGACCCCGTTCCCCATCGCATTCTGCATCGGCAACCACGGCCCACACCGGACAGCGGTTCCCACACCCGTACGGAATCGGCCACCGCCCGCCACAGCCGTCCCGCCGTACCGACTCGGCAGACAGCAACCTCGCAGGTCAGCGCATGGGACGTCCCGCGGTGACGTCACTTCTGCGGCAACTGTGGCGACTCCTCTCCCCGGCCCGCAGTCTCGTTTCCGAGCCGGCCGGTGCGGTCGGCTCCGCCCATCGGAAGGGGAAACGAAATGCGAGCCATGACCAGGACGCTCGTCAGTGTCGCCGCCGTCGTCGGGATCGCCGGCGGAAGCCTGACGGCCGCCGGCACCAGCTTCGCGGCACCCGCGCAGGACACGAAGGCGGTGGCGAGCGCCGGGGCCGTCACGCCGCTCGCGGTGAACAACCTCGGCCTGAGCAAGGAGCAGGCCAAGAACCTCCAGCGCATCCTGCAGAGGGACTGGCGCTACACCGGCGCGGTCGACGGGCTGCTCGGCACCGAGAGTTGGAAGGCGATGCAGCGCTACCTCAAGCAGCACTACAGCTACACCGGCGCGATCGACGGAATCGTCGGAAGCGGCACGGTGAAGGCGCTGCAGCGCATGCTGAAGCAGCACTACGGCTACACCGGCGCGATCGACGGAATCGCCGGAGCGGGGACCAAGGCCGCGTTCGCGCGGTTCGCCGACGACATGGCCTCCTAGGACCTGTCGCGGAAGACCCGTCGTCCGCCCGGAGGGCAGGCCCCGCCGCCTCCGGTGCGTGTGACCGAACACGCCGCGGCCCGTCCTCCCTCGGGGGAGAGGACGGGCCGCGGTTCCGTTGGATCTCAGAGTCGCTCGGGCGTCCTGATGCCCAGCAGGGCCATGCCCTGGTGGAGGGTCTTGGCCGTGATGTCGCACAGGAACAGACGGTTCTCGACCTGGGCCGGGGTGTCCGCCTTCAGGACCGGGCACTTGTCGTAGAACGACGTGTACAGGGCCGCCAGTTGGTACAGGTACGCCGTCAGCTTGTGCGGCGCGTACTCGGCGGCGGCCTCCGCGAGCGTCTCCGCGAACCGGTCGATGTGCAGGCCCAGGGCCCGCTCGGCGTCGGCCAGTTCGAGCTCCGGGTGCGCGGCCGGTTCGGTGGAGCCCGCCTTGCGCAGGATGGACTGGATACGCGCGTACGCGTACTGCAGATACACGCTCGTGTCGCCGTTCAGCGACACCATCTGGTCCAGGTCGAACTTGTAGTCGCGGCTCGCGGACGTCGACAGGTCCGCGTACTTCACCGCGCCGATGCCGACCTGCGCACCGCGCTCGGCGATCTCCTCCTCGGACAGCTGACCCTGGGTGTCCTTCTCCCGTACGACGGCCGTGGCGCGGTCGATCGCTTCGTCCAGCAGGTCCACCAGTCGTACGGTCTCGCCCTCACGCGTCTTGAACGGCTTGCCGTCCTTGCCGAGGACCGTGCCGAACGCCAGCTGTACGGCTTTTGTGTCGCCGTTCAGCCAGCCCGCCCTGCGCGCCGTCTCGAAGACCATCCTGAAGTGCAGGGACTGGCGGGCGTCGACCACGTACAGCAGGGTGTTCGCCTTCAGGTTGAAGACGCGGTCCCTGATCGCGGAGAGGTCCGTCGCCGCGTAGCCGTAGCCGCCGTCCGACTTCTTCACGATCAGCGGGACCGGGTTGCCGTCCGGGCCCTTGATGTCGTCGAAGAACACGCACAGCGCACCCTCCGAGCGGACCGCGACGCCCGACTCCTCCAGCAGGCGGCACGTCTCGTCCAGCATGTCGTTGTAACCCGACTCGCCGACGATGTCCGGGTCCCGGATGTCCATGTCCAGCTTGTCGAAGACCGAGAAGAAGTAGATCTTCGACTCGTCCACGAACTTCTGCCACAGAGCCAGAGTCTCCGGATCACCCGCCTGAAGATCGACCACCCTGCGGCGCGCCCGCGTCTTGAACGCCTCGTCGGAGTCGAAGAGCGTGCGGGACGCCTTGTAGAGACGGTTCAGGTTCGACATGGCCTCCTCGCCGGAGACCTCGCTGTCCTTGTGATCGAGTTCGTGCGGGTGCTCGATCAGGTACTGGATGAGCATGCCGAACTGGGTGCCCCAGTCGCCGATGTGGTGCCTGCGTACGACCGTCTCGCCGACGAACTCCAGGATCTGGACCAGGGCGTCGCCGATGACCGCGGAACGGAGATGGCCTACGTGCATCTCCTTCGCCACGTTCGGCTGGGCATAGTCGATGACCGTGGTGCCGGGGTTTTCGGCGTACGGCACGCCGAGGCGGGCCACCGGGTCCGTCGCGCGCTGCGCGAGGTTCTCGACGATCGCCTTGTCCGTGATCGTGATGTTGAGGAAGCCGGGGCCCGACACCTCGATGCCCTTGATCACGTCACCGCTCACGACCCGCTCGACGACACTGCTCGCCAGCTCGCGCGGGTTGGCCTTCACCTTCTTCGCCAGCGCCAGGATTCCGTTGGCCTGGAAGTCGGCTCGGTCGCTCCGTCGCAGCAGGGGGTCGACGTCGGTGTCGGCGCCGGCCGCCGGGAGGGCGGCCGTGAGCGCGGCCGCCAGGCGCTGGTGGACGTGGGCGGTGAGGGACGTGACCGAGGCCATGGGGTGGGTGCCGTTCTCGTCTCGGGTGCGGGTGGATGTTGCCAGTATCCCATGGGGGGTAAAGCGGTTTTTTGTGCGCGCGGGTGGGTTGGGCGGGGTGTTTTCGCCCCCGCCGCCCCTACCCGTCCCATCCCGGGGCCGGCCCCGGACCCCCGCTGGGGGCTGCGCCCCCAGACCCCCTTCGGGGCTCCGCCCCGGACCCCGTTTCGGGGGCCAGCCCCCGGACCCCCGCTCCTCAAACGCCGGAGGGGCTGATTTTCCGCGCACCTGAGCTGAATTCCGCGAACTTGGGCTGAATTCTGCTTTTGCGCGGCCCTGGGCTGATTTCCGCAGCTGAGGTTCCGCTGCCCAAGCAGATCCTTGCCCAGGGGGCACTTGGCAGCCCAGGCCGGCATCAATCAGCCCGTCCGGCGCTTGAGGACGAGGCCGTTCAGGCCGATGGGGGTCCAGGGGCGCAGCCCCTGGTGGGGTCTGGGGCGAAGCCCCAGGGACGGGGGCCGTGAAAAGGCGTTTTCGTGGATGGTGGCGGAGCTGGGAGAATGGGGTGGTCAGCCCGGCGGAACAACGTCGCGCCGGGCGATGGCGAATCCCTGAGGAAAGAAGGACGTGCCGATCGTGGGTCAGAGCACCGAGACCACCGACTGGGTCTCCCGTTACGCGGATGAGGTCATCGAGGAGTCGGAGCGTCGGACCCCGGGCAAACCTGTCGTCGTCGCGTCCGGGCTCTCCCCCTCCGGCCCCATCCACCTGGGAAACCTCCGGGAAGTCATGACGCCGCACCTCGTCGCCGACGAGATCCGGCGGCGCGGGTACGAAGTCCGGCACCTCATCTCCTGGGACGACTACGACCGGTACCGCAAGGTGCCGAACGGCGTCCCCGGGATCGATGAGTCGTGGGCCGAGCACATCGGCCGCCCGCTCACCTCCGTGCCCGCCCCCAAGGGCTCCCCCCACCCCAACTGGGCCGAGCACTTCAAGTCCGCCATGATCGACGCCCTGGGCGAGTTGGGCGTCGAGTTCGACGGGATCAGCCAGACCGAGCAGTACACGAGTGGCGTCTACCGCGAGCAGATCCTGCACGCCATGCGGCACCGGGCGGACATCGACGCGATCCTCGACCAGTACCGGACCAAGAAGGCCCCGACTGGCAAGAAGCAGGGGCAGAAGCCCGTCGACGCGGCCGAGCTCGAGGCCGCCGAGGGGTCGGGGGCCGCCGCCGAGGACGACGGGACCGGGTCCGCCGGGTACTTCCCGTACAAGCCCTACTGCGGCGGCTGCAACAAGGACCTCACCACGGTCACGGCGTACGACGACGACACCACCGAGCTGACGTACACCTGCACCGAATGCGGCTTCTCCGAGACCGTCCGGCTCAGCGAGTTCAACCGCGGCAAGCTGGTGTGGAAGGTCGACTGGCCGATGCGCTGGGCGTACGAAGGCGTTGTCTTCGAGCCGAGCGGTGTCGATCACTCGTCTCCTGGCTCCAGCTTCCAGGTCGGCGGACAGATCGTCGGCAGCATCTTCGGCGGCAAGCAGCCCATCGGCCCCATGTACGCGTTCGTGGGGATCAGCGGCATGGCGAAGATGTCGTCCTCCCGCGGCGGCGTGCCCACCCCGGGCGACGCCCTGAAGATCATGGAGCCGCAGCTCCTGCGCTGGCTGTACGCCCGCCGCCGCCCCAACCAGTCCTTCAAGATCGCCTTCGACCAGGAGATCCAGCGGCTCTACGACGAGTGGGACAAGCTGAACGCCAAGGTCGCCGACAGCACCGCCCTGCCCGCCGACATCGCCGCCCACTCCCGCGCCGTACGGACCGCCGCGGGCGAACTCCCGAAGACCCCGCGGCCCATGCCGTACCGCACACTCGCCTCCGTCGCCGACATCACCGCAGGCCACGAGGACCAGGCCCTGCGCATCCTCAGCGACCTCGACCCCACCAACCCGCTCGCCTCACTCGACGAAGTACGGCCGCGGTACGACAAGGCCGAGGCGTGGATCAACACCCAGGTACCGGCCGAGCAGCGCACCGTCGTCCGTCACGAGCCGGACGTCGAACTCCTGAAGTCCCTCGACGACCAGGCCCGCGAATCGCTCCGGCTGCTGATGGACGGACTCGACTCGAACTGGTCCCTCGACGGGCTGACGCACCTCGTGTACGGCGTACCCAAGGTCCAGGCCGGATTCCCCCCGGACGCCACGCCCAAGGAACTGCCGCCGGAGATCAAGTCCGCCCAGCGTTCGTTCTTCGCGCTGCTCTACCACCTCCTCGTCGGCCGCGACACCGGCCCCCGACTGCCCACGCTGCTGCTCGCCGTGGGGGCGGACCGGGTACGGAAGCTGCTCGGCGCGTAAGCGTCGGAGAGCTGGTGATACGTGGCTGGGGCCCCGGAGAATTCCGGGGCCCCAGCCACGTACAGACGACGACGGTTACGCGATGTGGTCCTCCTCCAGTTCCGCGTTCAGACGGTTCTGGAAACGGTTCATGTAGCGCTTGAGGGAGCTGTCGCTGAGCGAGACGCCGTACGCGGCCTCGATGTTCGCGCCGAACTCCTTCGTCGTAGGCAGACCCTGACCGTTGATCGACTGACGGAACACCTGGTAGTACGCGTCCTCACGGGACATGTCGTCCGGCAGCCTGGGCTCCTCGCGCCGCCCCGGGATGGGAAGCTGCTCGGGCTCCGGAGGACCGCCACCCTCGCCCAGCTGCCGCGTACGGCCGCCCGGACCCGACGGGATGCGCCAACTGCCCGTGTCCTCAGGGCCCGGCTCGTACTCCTGGACCTGCTGGACCTGATGAGCCTGCTGGAATTCCTGGAACTCCTGAGCCTGCTGGAAATCCTGGACCTGCTGGGCCTCGTACCACCGCTCGTCGTTCTGCCGGCCCTCGTACTGCTGCTCCTCGGGCTCGTACGACGGGTCGTAGCCGCCCTCGTAGGAGACCTCCTGCGGGGGCTTGAACCACGGGTTCTGGTCGGGCTGGGGTGCTTCCTGCGCTTCCTGCGCGTACTCCAGTTGCTCGGGCGCGGGAACGGGAGTGCCCTCGAGGTCGGGACGCTGCTCGCGCCGGGGAGCCGCCGTGTCCACCGCCCGGTCGGCCCGCTCCAGCTCCAGATCCGACTGGCGCGGCGCCGGAGGCAGCAGCACCGGCTCTATGCCCGCCGCCGCGAGACCCGAAGGCGCGGTCTCGGCCAGCGGCACGCCATAGCGCGCCAGACGCAGCGGCATCAGGGACTCCACCGGAGCCTTACGGCGCCAAGCGCGGCCATAACGGGAACGGAGACGCGCCCGGTAGACGAGACGTTCCTGCTCCAGCTTGATCACCGCGTCGTACGAACGCAGCTCCCACAGCTTCATCCGACGCCACAGAAGGAAGGTCGGCACGGGGGAGAGCAGCCAGCGGGTGAGCCGTACGCCCTCCATGTGCTTGTCGGCCGTGATGTCCGCGATCCGGCCGATCGCATGCCGAGCCGCCTCCACCGAGACCACGAACAGGATCGGGATGACCGCATGCATACCGACACCCAGCGGATCCGGCCAGGCGGCGGCACCGTTGAACGCGATCGTCGCCGCCGTCAGCAGCCACGCCGTCTGACGCAACAACGGGAACGGGATACGGATCCAGGTCAGCAGCAGATCCAGGGCCAGCAAGACGCAGATACCCGCGTCGATGCCGATCGGGAACACGTAACTGAAGTTCCCGAAACCCTTCTCCAGCGCGAGTTCGCGCACCGCCGCGTACGAACCGGCGAAGCCGATAGCAGCGATGACGACCGCCCCGAAGACGACGACCCCGATGAGGATCCGGTGCGTCCTGGTGAGCTCCATTGGCGCGGCCACCCGTACTCCTCTCCCTTTGCGACATGTTGCGACGTGTTGCGCGGAACAGGGTGGCACACGCGTGCGGCCTACGGGTTGCAAGAAGGGCGCCGCCACCGCTTCGGTACGGCTTCGGTATACGGCGGGACCACCCCTTCAGCCCCTCTTCTCAGTCCTTCTTCGCCGGAGACTTGCTGGGCGAGGCGGAAGGCTTGGCATCCTTGGCCGGGGTCTCGCTCGCGCCCTTGCTCGGACTCGCGCTCGCTCCGGAGCCGGAACCCGACCCCGAACCACCGCCCTGATTGGCGGTCACCACCGCCTCCACGGCCTCCTTCGCCGCCTTCAGCGCCGCCTTCGACAGGTCCTCCGCGCTCGGGGTCTTGTCACCCGCGAGACCCGCGCCGTTGTAATCCACCGACACCACGATGTTCTCGGCCCGGGCCACGACCACCTGCTGCCTGAAGATGCCTTCCTTCTTCTTCAGGTCGTAACTCACCGACGTCGCCTCGCTGCCCATACCGGACACCGGCTCGGACTTGGCGTTCGTCGCACCGGTCTCCGCGCTCGCGTCCTGGACCTGATCGGCGTAGTACGTCGACGCCAGCTTCTCGCCCGTACCCCGGGTCTGGTCCGACTCGAAGCGCAACAGGGACACGCTCAACCAGCGGAACTGGGAACCCTTCACGCCCTTGTCCTCCAGGCTGTCCCACGAACAGCTGCCACGCGTCGCCGTGTCGTCCGACCTGCCCTCCTTACCGGACTTGGAGGCCTCCGGCACCAGCTCGCCCAGAGTCTTCGACGAGAACACCTTGCACGGCTCCGGCAACTGCGCGTACGCGGCCTCCTTCACCACCGCCGCCTTCGATGCGGAAGCAGACGCCTTCGCGCCGGAGTCCTTCTTCGCGGAACCACCGGATCCGGAGTCGGAACCGGAATCCGAGGAGCAGCCTGCGGCGACGAGCACCACCGGAACAACGGCTGCGCTGACAAGGATGCGGGTGAGTCGTGCGGGTCGGTGCATGGTTCCTTCACTCAAGACGCGTTTTGTGTGCGTGCGGTCGGGTCCGAGGGGCCACGGTACGCCGTACGAGACGGATGTGACTTCCATTCCGCCCAGCCTCACGACCCCGAGACGACCACTACTCGTTCAACGTGTCGTCGAGCCGGCCCGCCAGTTCCCGCACCTTTTTCTGCATGTCCTCGCTGCTCGGGACGTCCGTCGTACTCGTCGGCTGCTCGTCGTACCGGATCGTCACGATCACATTGGACGTGCGAAACACCACAGTCACCGTGCGCTGCCGAGAAGCGCTCAGCGCATCGTCCAAGAAGGCCTCGTCGCCGAGATCGTCGAGAGTGCGGGGCTGAAGAGCGGCAGGGGTTTCGCTGGGGGAGGGGGTGGAGCTCGACGTGGCGCTCGGGTCGTCGGTGGGGGCGGGAGAACCGCCGTCGCCGTCATCCGCACCGTCGTCCGCGCCGCCTGTTGCATCGCCTGACGGGTCGCCAGCCGTATCGTCTGCCGCGCCGCCCGTCGCTTCGTCCGCCGCCTCGTCCGATGCGCCGGACTCATCCGTGCTCGGGGTCGTGGTCGGAGAGACGCTCTCGGACGGAACAGGTACGGGCAGATCCGCCACCTCCTCCTTCGCCGCATAGAGCTGCGAGGCGCGGCTGTCGTCGCTCAAGGCGTTCTCGTACGAGGTCACGCGCTCGAAGTCCACCCACAGACGATCCGTCGCGCTCGCCGCCTCCGCCGTCCAACGACAGCCGACCTTCCGGTCCGTGTCATACGTCAGCGTCGGCGCCCCCGCATACGCCTCCTCCCGCTGTTCCGCGTCCGTGACCTGCTTGAGCCCCGGCAACAGCGAATCAAGCGTGCCCCGCTCGACGGCACCACACGGCTCCGGCAGCGTGCGGTACCGGCCGGGCTCCGCCGCGCTGGCCGTCGTACCCGAACCGTCCTGCTTCGAGTCCGGCGGCTCCTCGCCGCCGTCCGAACCGGTGCAGCCGGCCAGCGTCACCGTCGCCACGAGGAGCGCGGCGACGCCGAATACGTACGCCTTCCGCTGCACGGGGGCTCCTCTCGCTCTGCTTATTCGCTTGCCGCCCGAAGGCGGCCGATGACCACAATGTCTATCGCACGCACGGCTGTGAACGCCGGTCGGTCACCCCTTTCGTAGACCTTGCCACCGGTATTTGCGATGCCCGAACTTTGTTTGCTTTACGGGGGAATGAGGACGTTATGTCATATGTAGAGGTACCAGGAGCGAAGGTCCCGATCCGCATGTGGACGGACCCGGCGTCGGTCGAGGACGGAGCCCTCCAGCAGCTCCAGAACGTCGCCACGCTGCCGTGGATCAAGGGGCTGGCTGTGATGCCGGACGTGCATTACGGCAAGGGCGCGACGGTTGGGTCGGTCATCGCGATGCGGGGGGCTGTGTGTCCTGCGGCGGTCGGGGTCGACATCGGGTGCGGGATGTCGGCGGTGAAGACGTCGCTGACGGCGAATGATCTGCCGGGGGATCTGTCGCGGCTGCGGTCGAAGGTTGAGCAGGCTATTCCGGTGGGGCGGGGGATGCATGACAGTCCTGTGGAGCTGGAGCGGCTGCATGGGTTCGCCACCGGTGGGTGGGATGACTTCTGGGGGCGGTTCGACGGGATCGCCGAAGCGGTCAAATTCCGTCAGGAACGCGCCACAAAGCAGATGGGAACGCTCGGATCCGGAAATCACTTTGCAGAGGTTTGCATAAGTGAGACAGGTTCGGTCTGGCTCATGCTCCACTCCGGGTCCAGGAACATCGGCAAGGAGCTTGCTGAGCATCACATCGGCATTGCCCAGAAGCTTCCGCACAACCAGGGTTTGATCGACCGGGATCTCGCGGTCTTCGTCGCGGACACTCCGCAGATGGCGGCGTACCAGAACGATCTTTACTGGGCGCAGGAGTACGCGAAGTACAACCGGTCGATCATGATGGCTCTCTTCAAGGATGTGATCCGCAGGGAGTTCAAGAAGGCCCGGGTCACCTTCGAGCCTGAGGTGAGCTGTCATCACAACTACGTGAGCCGCGAGCGTTACGAGGGCATGGACCTGCTCGTCACTCGCAAGGGGGCGATCAGCGCCAGGGCCGGCGAGTACGGCATCATCCCGGGCTCGATGGGCACCGGCTCGTACATCGTGAAGGGCCTCGGCAACGAGAAGTCCTTCAACTCGGCCTCGCACGGCGCGGGTCGGCGCATGAGCCGCAACGCGGCGAAGCGTCGCTTCTCGACGAAGGACCTGGAGGAGCAGACGCGGGGCGTGGAGTGCCGTAAGGATTCCGGTGTCGTGGACGAAATACCAGGCGCGTACAAGCCGATCGAGCAGGTCATCGATCAGCAGCGCGACCTCGTGGAGGTCGTGGCGAAGCTGAAGCAGGTCGTGTGTGTGAAGGGCTAGCTACGTCGGTGGGGCTCGGCGCATGGGCCTCACCCCACAGTGCTGCTTACTTGGGTAGCGGCACCATGCCGTCGAGCAGCTTCGTGAGCCGTGCTCGGCACGCGTTCTGGGAATGGCCCAACTCGGCGCAGGCGTCATCGATTGTTGGTACGGAGAGCAGGACCTTGTCCTTTTCCGAAGTCCATTGGATCCGCTCTGGCCCTGGCTTCCAGCCAGTCGGGCGAACCCAGTTCGCGACGCTATCGGCAGCTGACTGCTTGCGCTTCAGAGACAGGCAGCCCGAGTAATAGAGATGTCCGCTCAAGGCATGGGCAGCCTTACCCGAGTACGTGATGTTGTAGATGCCATCCCGCTGGTTGGGCCGCGGGTGGCGCTCGGCGCCCGTGATCTTCCTTGCGTAGAAGCACAAGTAAGCGCCGATGGCTGTGCTGGCCGTGGTCAGAGAGATGAAGGGAACGCCCTTGCTCGTGTACCCCACCGAGCCGTCGGCGTCGATGACGCCGCGGAGGTAGTCGCGGCGTGAGAACTCGACACGTGGGGGCGTGATCTTCTTCGACTTGCGACCGTATGGCAGGCCGAGTTCGTTGAGCTTGGTCCTGGCTTCGAGTGAGTGCAGGCTCCAGACGGCCGAGTGGTGGGTGGCCGCGAAGTTGGTGGACCGAGTGCGTTCGGTGATGCTGCTGTTGTACGGCGTCAGCTTCTGAAACTCCCGCAGGAGATCGATGTCCTGCGCGTTGATCTCGACCGTCAGACGGCCTCGTTGCCGCGACTGAGCTGAGAGGTGCCCGTCTGCCTGCAGAAAGCCGAACATGTAGGCGTAGTTGGGGTCTTCGAGGTCCATGAACCCCGTCGTGTCGACGCCGAGGGCGTCATCGAGCGTGAATTGGTGCGCGTTAGGCTCGCGTTCAGCCACAGGGAAGCCCTACTTCCTTGATGGTCAGGCCCTCGGTTGGGATGCCGGTCCCGGCCGAGGGCCGTCGTTTTTGATGTTGTGGCGCGAGCCTAGATCGGGAGTTCAGACCCCGTATGGGTGATCCATCCGGTTCACCCTTGTGGGTTATGTGATGCGCTTCTTGTCGCCCCGTGCGGGCGTCTGCGGGAGTGGTGTACCGCTGGCGGGGGCGATTGTCCGGGCAGTCCCACGCGGACGCACAACCCCAGGGCGTATACGCGTCGCGGGCTCATGACCCCTGTCCCGCAGAAAGCGTGAACAGTGAGGGGGAGTGTGTCCTTCGGGCGCTCAAATGTGCGGTGCGTGAACACTGCGGGGAGATGTGCTCACGCTGTGGGACTCAGTACGCCCAGGGCCCACCATCGCGTCCACAGAGCCACCGCCACGCCCGCCTCCGCAACACCACATCTGTGGACACCACCTCGGCACGCACGCGTAGCCGCGTAAATCGCGAGCGTGTTTTCGTCCGTGGAGTTCACACTGCGGGGGTGACTGAACCCGTCGTGCTGTCCAGTGAGTTGTTGGGGTTTCCCGCCGACGCCCGTGTCCTCATCGTCAACTGCGATGACTTCGGGATGCGCCGCGGGGTCAATGTCGCCGTCGTCGAGGCGATCGAGGGCGGGATCGGAAGTTCGTGCAGCCTGATGGTGCCGTGTCCTGGGGCTGGAGAGGCGATGCGGTTGTTGAGGGAGCGGCCGGGGATTCCGTTCGGGATTCATCTCACGTTGGTGTGCGAGGCGGAGCGGGAGGGGGCGTGGGGGCCGGTTGCCTCGAAGGAGCGGGTTGGGTCGTTGCTCGATGAGGCGGGGGAGTTGTTCTCGCCGGGCAGGTGTGAGGAGTTGCTTGGGCGGGCTCGGATCGAGGAGGTCGAGGTCGAGTTCCGGGCGCAGGTCGAAGTTGTGCTGGAGGCCGGGTTGGCGCCTACTCATCTGGACTGGCATTGCCTGGCCGATGGTGGGCGGGGCGACATTTTCGAGTTGACCTTGGCGTTGGCCGGCGAGTACGGGCTGGCTGTACGGGTCTGGGGTGAGGCCGGGCGGCGGAGGGTGCGCGGGCTGCCGGTCACCGACAACGACTTCCTCGACAGCTTCTCGCTGGGGCTCGATGGCAAGGCGGCTCGGTATGCCCGGTTGCTGCGGGAGTTGCCGGTCGGGCTCAGTGAGTGGGCGGTGCATCCCGGGGTGGGGGACGCGGAGTCGCGGGTGGTCGAGCCCGGGGGGTGGCGTGTGCGGCAGACCGATCATGAGTTTCTGATGTCGGCCGAAGCTCGTGAACTCCTGCGGGAGGAGGGGGTCTTCGTGATCGACTACCGGGGTGTTCAGGAGCAGTGGTCAGGGAGCCGGCGGCCGGGCGGGCGTTAGTCATGGACGGGTGGCCAGGACCCATCGCCGGGAAAGTGTGACGCTTCCCGCGGAGGTGTCACACTTTCCCGACGATGCCTCCCCGGCTCCCGAGGGCAGCCGTCTCGAATTCGCGGCCCGCGCCTCGGTGATGGTCCGCCCGGTGCCCGGTGCCCGCCCCCGTTACCGCCCGGTCCGGGCCCAGCGTGGGTCGCGGCCCGTCTCCGCCAGCAGTCGGTCGAAGGCGTTCGTGCCCTCCGGTACGGGTACCGGTTCGGCGAACATGCCCATCTGCCGGGCCGTGGGCGCCATTTCGGCCACGGCCTCGCCGAGGGTGTGCAGGACACCGGTGCCCACCGGATCCGGCCGGTACTCCTGGCCGGTCGCCCGCGCCAGGTCCCAGACGTGCGCCGTCAGATCGAGCAGCACCATGCAGCCGACCGTCCGCGCAGGCAGCCCCATGGCTCCCGTGGTCCCTTCCTCGGCCCCCGGTTGTGACCAGGCCTCGACCAGTCGCGCCGTCGCCTCCGCGAACCCGTCCCGCCAGTCGTCGCCCGCTCCGACCCGGTCGGGCGTACTGGTGAAGTCCGCCGGTTTCCTGGCGGCCAGCTCCCGGAACTCCACGACCACATGGAAGAGGTGGTTGACCAGTGCCTTCACGTCGTAATCGGCGCACGGCGTCGGATGGGTGAGGGCAGCGTCCGGGATGGCCCGCACGACGGGCACGGCCTGGGCGGCGGCCGTGCCGAGCAGATCACCGAGTGAGGGCACACCGGCATTGGTCTCACTGATCTCGTTGATCTCGTAGGTCATACCGTGACCGTACGTACGCCCCCTCTCCGGCGGCTTGAAGAAATGCGACAGCCCCAGCCGCTGCGGGCGTCATACGATCCGGCCATGGCCGCTCCCCGACGTGACACGCGAGGCATCGTCGACGCCGCCGAGCTGTTCTCCCGCGTCCGCTTCCGGCGCCGCGAACCCGCCGAGCCGCTGCGCCCGTATCTGGAGCACTACTGGCTGATCGACTGGGACCTGCCCACGCCGTACGCGTCCCACGTCGTCCCGCATCCCTCCGTGAACGTCGTCTTCCAGGCTTTCACCGGGCGTGAGCCGTTCGGCGAGGTCGCGGGGATCGGCCTGGAGCTGTTCACGCAGAAGCTTCAGGCGCGGGGGCGCGTGTGCGGCGTGCAGTTCCGGCCGGGCGGCTTCCGGCCCTTCGCGCCGGGGCGCGCGCTGACGGAGTGGACGGGCAGGCGGCTGCCGCTGGACGAGGTCTTCCCCTCGGCTCTCTCGACCGCGGGCGCCGTCGAGGCCGTACTCACGCCCGATGACGAGGACGTACGGGTCGCGGCCCTCGACGCGTTCCTGCTCTCACTCGCCCCGGAGCCCGACCCGCAGGCCGACCTCGCGATGACCCTCGTCGACCGCATCCGCACCGACCGCTCGATCCGCCGCGTGGCCGACTTCGCGCGCGCCGAGGGCATGTCCGTACGGGCGCTGCAACGGCTCTTCGCGGCGTACGTCGGCGTCAGCCCGAAGTGGATCATCCTCCGTTACCGGATCCACGAGGCCCTGGAGCTGGCCGGCACCCGGCGGGACATCGACTGGGCCGCCCTCGCCGCCGACCTCGGCTATGCCGACCAGGCCCACCTCGTACGCGACTTCACGTCGACGGTGGGGGTGCCTCCGACGGCGTACGCGCAGGGCGGCGCCCTATAGGGCCCGTGAGGGACGAGCGCTGCGCAAGGCGCGGGAGGGGCGCTGTCGTCAGGGAACGAGCACGATCCGTCCCCGTACGCCGCCCTCCGCCAGCCGGGCGTGCGCCTTGATCGCGTCGGCCAGGGCGTACGTCTCGGCCACTCGCGCCGTCAGCACGCCTTCGTCCAGGAGTGCCACCAGCTCCGTGAGCCGTGCCCCGTCGGGGGTCACGGACACCGCGTCGGTCCGCACGCCGCGTACGGAGGCGGGGGCGCCCTGCGGAATGACACCGACGTACGCGCCGCCGTCGCGCACCCACTCCAGCGCGGCCTCGCCGAGGACCGCGGTGTCGAACACCGCGTCCACGCTGCCCGCCTCGACGGCGCCCGGCGACGCGAAGTGGGCCGCTCCCAGGGAACGTACGAGCTGCTCGTCGCTCTCGCGGGCCACGGCGGTCACGGATATCCCGCGGTGGGCGGCGAGTTGGACGGCGTAACCGCCGACTGCGCCCGCCGCGCCCGTCACCAGGAGGCTCTGGCCCTTCTGGACGTCCAGTTGGTCCAGGGCCTGGGTGGCGGTGAGGGCGTTCAGCGGGAGCGTGGCGGCGTGTGCGGCGGCGACTGTGGTGGGCGCCTTGGCCACCGCGTCGGCGTCCACGATCACGTAGTCGGCGTGCGTGCCGAGGGACGTGCCCATGGCGAACAGGAGCGCGACCACCTCGTCGCCGACACTCCAGTCGGCCGCCGCCCCGACAGTCGTGCCGGCCGCGTCGACCGTGCCGGCCACGTCCCAGCCCAGACCGAGCTGCCGGCCCGCGCCACCGAAGACGCCCTGGCGCACCGCCGCGTCGGCCGGGTTGAGGGTGGCGGCCGCGACCTTGATCCGCACCTGTCCGGTGGCCGGCTCCGGCATGTCCGTCTCGATGATCTCCACGGCTTCCGGACCGCCGAAGGTCGTGACAACTGCTGCACGCATGACAATTCTCCCCATTTGCAGGTGATTTGTTCAGGTATCCATCCCGTTGCGGCAACCCTAGGAAGAGCTACTATCTTTCCGTAAGTAGGCACCTGAAAGTGCGTACGTCACCCAGAGGTATCCGGAGGCGACGAGCCATGGCGACGAAGACGGCGGCCCAGCAGCGTGAGCAGGCGCGGCTCGAGTACGACGCGTTCCTCAAGGCCTGCCCGACCAACCAGCTCCTCGCCCGCATCAGCGACAAGTGGGTCAGTCTCGTCGTCGCCGCGCTCGCCTCCGGGCCCATGCGCTACAGCGACCTCGGCCGCAAGATCGCGGGGGTGAGCCCCAAGATGCTGACGCAGACGCTGCGTTCACTGGAACGCGACGGGATCGTGGCGCGGACCGTCACGCCGTCCGTGCCGGTGCGCGTCGACTACGAGCTCACTCCGCTCGGCATGAACCTCTGCAGTCTCCTCGTGGCGGTGAAGGACTGGGCGGAGGGGCACATCGAGGAGGTCTTCGAGGCGCGGGAGCGGTACGACGCGGAGGCTTCGCAGGCCTAGGGCCTGTCCGGCGGATCATGCCGCAGACGCGGGGGCTGGCACGCCCACCTGCGGCGTTGTCGTCGGTTGCCGACGCTCCGCGTCGACGCCCTCCTCCGCCTTGCATCTGGACGCACCAGCCCCCGCTCACCTGGGCTTATAAGGCGCCGTCACTTTCCTGCAACCTGACCCGCCGGACAGGCCCTAGGCATCGGCTTCGGGGAGGGAGTCGAGCCGACCGCCCCGAAGCCGAGCGGTCTGTGTCGCCGTGAACTCCACCGTCCGCCTCATGTGACCGATGAGCAGGGCGAGTTCGTCGTCCCCGAGTTCCTCGAAGAGGGCGTACCAGTCGCCGCTCAGCCGCCGCCACATCCGGCCGAACTCCTCGGCCTTCTCGGGCACGGTCGCCACGAGTACGCGTCGCCGGTCGCCGGCGTCCCGCTGCCGTACGACGTACCCGGCCCGCTCCAGCCGGTCCACGAGCCGCGTCGCCGATCCGGTCGTAAGACCTGTCAGCTCGGCGACGCGTCCGGTCGTGACCGGTCCCCTCTCCAGGCTGAGCAGATTGAGGCACTGCAGGTCTGTGGGGTGCAGGTTCAGCTGGTCGGCGACGGCCTGGTTGAAGAGGGCGTACAGGGCCATGCAGCGGCGCGACTCGGTGGCCAGCTCGGAGAGCAGACGGCTGCGCCGCGCATCGGTGGTTGTGCCGGACCTGGACATGGACATGGACCTGGAGAGGGTCATACGGGGATGTATCCCACCGGGTACCCCCGGCAAGCCCCGCGAACAGGTGACGGAACCGGCCGGTCGGCACGCTCTCGCCCCGTGCGAAGCTGCACGCATGCTCGTCGCCCGTTCCGCCGCCCTCTTCGTCCTCGCCGCACTCTTCGAGATCGGCGGCGCATGGCTGGTCTGGCAGGGCGTACGCGAGCACCGCGGCTGGCTGTGGATCGGCGCCGGGGTCATGGCCCTCGGCGCGTACGGTTTCGTCGCCACCCTCCAGCCCGACGCGAACTTCGGCCGCATTCTCGCCGCGTACGGCGGAGTCTTCGTCGCCGGGTCGCTCGCCTGGGGCGTGGTCGCGGACGGCTTCCGGCCCGACCGGTGGGACGTGATCGGCGCTCTGATCTGCCTCGCCGGAATGGCCGTGATCATGTACGCGCCCCGGGGAGGCAGCTGAGAGGGGCGCTGCTGGCCTGAGGGCGTGGCTGTCTGCCTATCCTGGCGGGGATTCGAACGCCGGATCGCGCGAGAGAGCGCGAACCCGTACGCCCGCCCGAGGAGCAGCCCATGACCGCCCCCGCCCCCAACTCCCGTATCGCTGTCGTCACCGGCGCGAGCAGCGGCATCGGGGCCGCGACGGCGCGGCAGCTGGCGGCGGCGGGTTACCGGGTGGTCCTCACGGCCCGCCGCAAGGACCGTATCGAGGCGCTGGCGGAGGAGCTCAACGCGGCGGGCCACCAGGCGGCGGCGTACGCGCTCGATGTCACCGACCGCGCGGCGGTGGACGAGTTCGCCACAGCCTTCAAGACCATCGGTGTGCTGGTCAACAATGCGGGCGGCGCGCTCGGCGCCGACCCGGTCGCGACGGGCGACCCGGCGGACTGGCGCCAGATGTACGAGACGAACGTCATCGGCACGCTCAACGTCACCCAGGCCCTGCTCCCGGCGCTGACGGCGAGCGGCGACGGCACGGTGGTCGTGCTGTCGTCCACCGCGGGCCATGGCACGTACGAGGGCGGCGCCGGTTACGTGGCCGCCAAGCACGGCGCCCACGTACTCGCCGAGACGCTCCGCCTGGAGATCGTCGGCACTCCGGTGCGCGTCATCGAGATCGCTCCCGGCATGGTCAGGACGGACGAGTTCGCCCTCACCCGCTTCGGCGGCGACGAGGAGAAGGCGGCGAAGGTCTACGAGGGCGTGGCCGAGCCGCTGACCGCCGACGACGTGGCCGACACGATCGCCTGGGCGGTCACCCGCCCCTCTCACGTCAACATCGACCTCATGGTCATCCGACCCCGGGCCCAGGCCTCCAACACGAAGGTCCACAGGGAGTTGTGATGCCCGACTCCCAGGACGCCTCCGCCGAGTCCCCCGATTCTCCCGACTCCCCGGAAAAGCGCCGCCTGGCCCAGGAGAAGAAGAACGAACGCTACGTCTGGTGGTATCTGGCGTACTTCCTCTTCGGCATCCACATCGTGGCGTTCGTCATGATCTATGCGGTCATGCATGCGAAGTAGGCGCCACGTACGCGAGATTGACGGTCACGCACGCGAAGCAGCCGCCTCGGAGCGCCCACCCCGCCCCGGAACCACCCGACGAGCCTTCCGCTTCCACTGCTCGATGCGGGCCTTGCGCCGCGCATCCCGCAGTTCCCCGAACAAGCCTTCATAGCGCGCCACGATCGGCTCGGCGTCGTACCGATGCGCGCTCGCCAGCGCCGCCCGCCCCATCTCCCGCCGACCGGACTCGTCCGCGATCAGGTCGAGCATCGCCTCCGAGAGGGCGCGGGTGTCGCCCATGGGGACGAGGCGGCCGTCGACGCCCGAGGTGATGATCTCGGCGGGGCCGAGAGGGCAGTCCGTGCTGATGACGGGTACGCCGCAGCGCATCGCCTCGACGAGCGTCATCCCGAACGACTCCGCGTCCGAGGCGCTGACCACGAGCGAGGACTGGGCGAACTCCGCCTCGATGGGGGTGCGCGGGCCCATGAGCTGGGCGCGGCCGGTCAGGCCGAGGCCGTCGATCAGCGACTGGAGGTTTTCCTTCTGGGCCCCGCCGCCGTAGATCCGCAGCCGCCACTCCGGTTCCTTCGCGGCGACCGCCGAGAACGCCTCGATCAGCAGGTCGAACCGCTTGCCGGGAACGAGCCGCCCTGCCGCCGCGATCACCTTCGCGTCCCCGGTGGAGGGGGCCACGTCGCGTGGCGCCGGCACGATGTTCGGCACGGCGGTGACCCGTACGCCCGGCAGCGGCATCCGCTTCCGGTACACCTTCGCGTCCGCCTTCGTCGTCGTCACGAGCGCGTCCAACTCGCCGTATTCCTCGGCCAGTACGGCCCGCAGTTTCTTGCTGTGCGCATCGTGGCTCAGGTGTTCCTGGCCGACGCGCAGGGCGCGGGGCGGGGCGAAGCGGGAGACGTAGACGTTGATGCCGGGGCGGGTGCCGATGACGGCGTCCGCGTCGCTCTTCGCCAGGTAGTCGCGTACGCGGATGTCGGTGAGGCGGTTGTACTGCTTGTGCCGCTTGTCGGCGGAAGGGAAGTCGGTCGGCGGCTCCGCGTGCAGGGGGTCCGCGAGGTCCGCGCTGCCTTCCCGCGTGTCCACGAGCGGTACGAGTGTGATGCGGGGGTCGATGTCGAAGCGCGGCACGTCCCGGTGGCGCGACATCGACACGATCGTGACCCTGTGGCGGTCGGCGAGGGCCGCGGCGAGGTTGAGTGTGGTGCGGACGGTGCCCCCGATGGCGTAAGCGTTGTGCAGCAGGAACACGATCCTCATGCGTTTCGCGGTCTTCCTACGCTTCATGCGGTGCGTGCCTTCCCCGTCGCGGCTCGTCGCCCTTGGTCCCGGGGAGACGGTGGCCGGGCGAGGTAAGCCACCGGTCCCTGCGGGGTGAGAACCGGGTAAGAGACCCGGTCGTACCCCTCTCATCAGGTACTACGCAATCCAGGCCTTGGCAGACTGGGCGGGTGCCCCACAATGTGCTGCTCGCCGAGGACGACCGCGCCATCCGCCACGCCCTGGAACGCGCCCTGACGCTTGAAGGGTACGAGGTGACGGCCGTCGCCGACGGCGTGGAGGCACTCGCGCGGGCCCATCGCCACCCGCCCGACGTACTGGTGCTCGATGTGATGATGCCGGGTATCGACGGCCTTCAGGTGTGTCGGGTGCTGCGTGCGGAGGGTGACCGTACGCCGATCCTGATGCTCACCGCGCGCGTGGAGACCGCCGACCGTGTCGCCGGTCTGGACGCCGGAGCGGACGACTACGTCGTCAAGCCCTTCGACGTCGACGAGGTGTTCGCCAGACTGCGCGCACTGCTGCGACGTACGGACACCCCCGTCGGCGTACCCAGGGAACAACAACGCATGCCCGGCGGCGGGCTCACCGTCGTGGGGCTGCGCATCGACCCGCAGGCCCGGCGCGTCTGGCGGGGGAACGTGAGATCGAGCTCACCCGCACGGAGTTCGACCTCCTGGAACTCCTCGCCCGCAACGCCGGCATCGTCGCGCAGCAGCCGGGCCCAGACCCCCTTGAGGGAGCTGTCCAGCTCGGAGAGCGGGGCCTTGGGCCGACAGCACACCGGCAGGCGGCATCACGTCGGGTGGCGGTGACGGGGCTGCCGCATCACCGGGGCCAGTTGAGTGACCTTTGAGTGCCTCGCTCGTTTTTGTGAGTGTCGGGCGAACTGTCGAAGGGGGGAGCGTGTTGTGAGTCAAGGCACCTTGGTCACGCGGCAGTTCGGGCATCGTGCCCGGCTGGCGCTCGACCCTGCCCAGGTGGCGGTCCTGGACGCACAAGGGCATGCGGCGCGCACCACCTGGAACCTGCTGCACGACTGGTGGACGATGCTCCCGAAGCGAAGGCGAAGCGGACCCTGGCGGCGGCCGACGCGGTCATCCGCCAGGGCCGCAGGGAGCTGGACTGGCTCGGCGTGCTGCCCGCGCAGGCCGCCCAGGCGGTGCTGAAAACCTACTTCCAGGCGTGGAAGAACTGCTGGGAGGGCCGGGCCCGGGCACCAGAGTTCAAGGCCCGCTTCCGCACCAGGATGAGCATCGACATCCCGCAAGGCCGCGACCTGCACGTGGTGCGGGTGCACCGCCGATGGGGCATGGTCAACATCCCCAGGCTCGGCCGGGTGAAGTTCCGCTGGACCAAAGACCTCCCCGCCGGCAAACACGCCGACCAGGACAGCAAGATCACCGGGGCGCGGCTGGTCAAGGACGCCCTGGGCTGGCACATCGCCTTCCGCGTCACCACCCTGGCCCCCGCCCCCGGCCCGCATCCGGGCCCGCAGGTCGGCATCGACGCCGGGATCACCGTCCCGCTGGCCCTGTCCGACGGCGAAAGGGCCGAACACGGCCCCTGGCTCAGCAAGAAGGAAGAAGCCCGTCTGCTCCACCACGAGCAGCGAGCGGCCCGCCGCAAGAGCCACCGCAAGAAGGGCGAGCGCACCAGCCGCCGCCTGAGCAAGACCTACGACCGGATCGCTCGCATCCGCGCGACAGCCAAGCGCCGACGCGAGGACTGGCAGCACAAAACCACCACCGCCCTCGCCGACACGTACGGCACGGTGGTCGTCGAAGCACTGCACATCACGAACATGACCAAGTCCGCGAAGGGCACTGCCGAGCAGCCGGGCAGGCAGGTCGCGCAGAAAGCCAGCCTGAACCGGGCCATCCTCGGCGAAGCCTGGGGACGGATCGTGCGCCTTTTGGCCTACAAGCTCGCCCGCCGGGGCGGACTCCTGGCCGAGGTCCCCGCCCCGGGCACCTCCCAGGAATGCGCCCAGTGCCACACGGTGACCTTGGGCAGCCGGAGGAACCAGGCCGAGTTCGTGTGCAACAACCCCGCGTGCGGCTGGGAAGGCAACGCCGACACCAACGCCGCCCGCACGGTGCTTCACCGATACCGGACGGGCCACGCGCTCGTCCCGGCTGCCGGGAGGGCAGTCGTCAGGCGCGCTTCGCACGGCGTCAAACCCGCCACCGCAAGGTAGGCAGGAATCTCCCGGATCCTCTGGGAGAGAGCTTCAAGACCGCATCTGGGGCTACGGCTTCGGCCCCGGCTCCAAGAACCTCGCCGTGTACGTCGGTTACCTGCGACGCAAGCTCGACAAGCCGGGTGCGCCCGGGCTGATCCACACGGTGCGGGAGGTGGCGACGGCTCATGGGGGTGAGCCGTTCGCCCGGCGGAGGGAGGGGGCGGTTCGGCGATCGGCTTCACGGTGGCGGACGGCTCGCAAGGCTGAGCGGCGGCCCGGGCAAGTCAGGGGCGCGGGGCTGTGCCAATTTGCGGCTCCGCCGCGATGGGGCCCCTCTCATGGAGGTCCCCCCGCTCGAGCGCAGTCGAGAGTGGGGGGGAATTCGAGAGTGGGGGAGCGACAAGCCACAAACGTCCGCCCCCGACATACCGCAGCTGCCTGCCGGGCTCATAGTCGCCCCCAGAGGGGAAGAATCTTCCCCATGCTGCCTGAAACCGCCCCTGACGCCACTCCAGCCGCTCCCGCTCACCCCAATCCCCTGAGCCAACTCTCCCTCGAGCAACTCCGCCGCCGTACGAGCATGAAGTGGCGCACCTACCCGGAGGATGTACTGCCCCTGTGGGTGGCCGAGATGGACGTGCCGCTCGCCGAGCCGGTCGCGCGTGCCGTCACGGACGCGATCGCGCTCGGCGACACGGGCTATCCGGCCGGGACGGCGTACGCCGAGGCGCTGGCGGAGTTCGCCGGGAAGCGGTGGGGCTGGGACGACTTCGCCGTGGAGCGTACGGCGATCGTGCCGGATGTGATGCTGGGCATCGTCGAGATGCTGAAGCTGGTGACAGGGCCGGGGGACCCGGTGGTCGTCAACTGCCCGGTCTACCCGCCCTTTTACCTGTTCCTGCGGAACATGGACCGCACCGTGGTCGAGGCTCCGCTGGGCGAGGACGGCCGTCTGGACTTCGCGGAGTTGGAGTCGGCGTTCGACCGGGTCACCGAGGGCGGGCGCCGCCGGGCCGCGTACCTGCTCTGCAACCCGCACAATCCCACCGGCACGCTCCACGCCACCGCCGAACTGACCACCGTGGCAAGGCTTTCCCACGCGTACGGCATACGCGTGGTGGCCGACGAGATCCACGCCCCGCTCGTGTCCCCGGGCGCCCGCTTCGTCCCGTACCTGACGGTCCCCGGCGGCGAGAACGCCTTCTCCCTGATGTCCGCCTCCAAGGCCTGGAACCTGGCGGGCCTGAAGGCGGCCCTGGCCATCGCGGGCCCCGACGCGGCCACGGAGCTGGCGGCTCTCCCCGAGGAGGTGAGCCACGGTCCCAGCCACGTGGGCATCCTGGCCCACACGGCGGCCCTCCGGGACGCGGGCCCCTGGCTGGACGCCCTGCTGACGGGCCTGGACGAAAACCGCCGGCTCCTGTCCACCCTCCTGACCGAACACCTCCCCGCCGTCCGCTACACCCCCGCCGAGTCCACCTACCTGGCCTGGCTGGACTGCCGGGCCCTGCCACTCGGCGACGACCCGGCGTCCGCCTTCCTGGACCGGGGCCGAGTAGCCCTGAACTCCGGCCTCCCCTTCGGCACGGGCGGCTCGGGCCACGTACGCCTGAACCTGGCGACGTCCGAGGAACTGCTCGCGGAGGCGGTGCGGCGGATGGCGCGGGCTCTGGGCTGAGGGGGGGCACGGCGGGCCCGGCTCAGGCCGTCGTTGCGCGGGCGCCCGCGCTCCAGCGCCCGAGTACGGGTTCCGCGAGGAGGCGAGCCGTGCGGCACAGTGTCTGCCCGTGCCGACCGAAGAGCTCGTCACGGGAGTCGAAGTACCCGAGATCGAGCAGGACTTGGGCGGACAGATCGCAAGTCGTGCCGCCCTGCGCACCGCAGCTCACCGACCCGCTCCAGTCCACGCCGACCCGCGCCACCGCGTCGAAGAGCGTCTCACCGCCGCGATTGCTGAAGGCCTCGCCGCCTCCGGCCACCCCGTCGAACAGCTCCCCGACCGGCACCCACTCCCGCTCCTGTTCCTGCTCCAGCAGAAACTCGGGCCAGGCGAGCAGCACATGCTCCGGGACGAGGGGCTTGAGCCGGGGAAACCGCGGATACCAGAAGGCCCCGTCGACGAGCAGCCCGCGCACCCGCGTACGTACGCCCATCGCCCGAGCGACGGACTCCAGCACAGCCATCCGCTGACTACAAGAACCACGTCCCAGCCGCAGCGTCCGCGAGGCCGGATGCCGGTCCTCCACGGAGTACACGGGCCGCACCTCACGCGCGATGATCCCGTGCGCCACCTGAAGCGCCGCACGAGCCTCGGCCCCCGGCCCCGCCTCGCGCCGTACGCGCTCCACGAGGGCCGCCACGAGGGGCTGCTCCCAGTCCAGAACGGCGGTGGCCCGCGTCGAACCACCCACGCCGGCCGCCGTTTCCGGCCGAACCTTCGCACCTCGCCACGGCATCAACAACCGACTGGTCACGCCCACCCCCGCCTCCGGCTCCGTTTGCCAGCAGCGTATGCGAGAGGTCCTGCCGCCGGTCAGTGGCTTGCGAGCTCCCCGCTGAGCGTGCCGTGGATCCGGGCGCTGGGCTCGTTCAGGCCGATGATCTCGACGGTCTTGCCGCGCTGGGCGTACTTGGTCTCGATGGCGTCCAGGGCGGCGACGGACGAGGCGTCCCAGATGTGGGCGGCGGACAGGTCGATGACGACCTGGTCGGGGTCGGTGGCGTAGTCGAACTGCCCGACGAGGTCGTTGGAGGAGGCGAAGAACAGCTCGCCCGTGACCCGGTAGACGACCGTGCTGTCGTCGGGGTCGGTGACGGCGGTGACCTCGGCGAGGTGGGCGACACGCTTGGCGAAGATGACCATCGCGGTGATCGAGCCGACGACGACGCCGATGGCGAGGTTGTGGGTGACGACCACGCACGCGACGGTGATCACCATGACGGTGATCTCTCCGGCCGGCATCCGCCGAAGCGTCTTCGGGGCGATGGAGTGCCAGTCGAAGGTGGCCGCCGACACCATGACCATGACGGCGACCAGCGCGGCCATGGGGATGTCGGAGACGACCGGCCCGAAGACGATGCACAGCACCATCAGGAAGGCCCCGGCGAGGAAGGTGGACAGGCGGGTCCGGGCGCCGGAGACCCGTACGTTGATCATCGTCTGGCCGATCATCGCGCAGCCGCCCATGCCGCCGAAGAAGCCGGTGACGATGTTGGCGACGCCCTGGCCGAGGGACTCGCGGGTCTTGGAGGAGTGGGTGTCGGTGATGTCGTCGACCAGCTTGGCCGTCATCAGCGACTCCATGAGGCCGACCAGGGCCATGGCGAGTGCGTACGGGGCGATGGTGGTGAGCGTGTCGAGGGTGAACGGCACGTCCGGCAGGCCGGGCACGGGGAGGGAGGAGGGCAGGTCGCCCTTGTCGCCGACGGTCGGTACGGCGATGCCGGCCGCGAGGGTGATGACGGTGAGGATGGCGATGGACACCAGCGGCGCCGGGATGACGGTGGTGACCTTCGGGAAGAACACCATCAGCGCCAGACCGGCGGCGATCAGCGGATACACGGGCCAGGGCACGTCCGTCATCTCCGGCACCTGCGCCATGAAGATGAGGATGGCGAGAGAGTTGACGAAGCCGACCATCACGCTGCGCGGCACGAACCGCATCAGCTTCGCCACCCCGAGCGCGCCGAGGACGATCTGGAAGACGCCGGCGAGGATCACGGCGGCGACGAGGTAGCCGAAGCCGTGCTCGCGGTTGAGCGGAGCGATGACCAGGGCGACCGCGCCGGTGGCCGCGGAGATCATGGCGGGACGGCCGCCGACGATCGCGATGGTCACGGCCATGGTGAACGAGGCGAACAGCCCGACCGCCGGATCGACCCCGGCGATGATCGAGAACGAGATCGCCTCCGGGATCAGCGCCAGGGCGACCACAAGACCGGCCAGCACCTCGGTACGCCAGACCTTCGGGTCGGACAGCCAGGACGGACGCCGAGGGCCACGCATCCAGGCGGCCGGGGACAGTGCGGAGGAAGACAAGACGAGGGGAACCTGTCGTGCTCGGGCGCCGCCCGCATCACAGAGGGCGCGCAGGGAGGTGTGGAGGGCGGGAACCGCGCTCCACGAGGCGAGGTCAGTGGGCGGCAGCGAAGCGACCCGCGAGGGAATCGGACGTTGCGGACGCTGCTCGGGGGCGAAGGGTCACGGCGGGCAGGCAGCGGCGATGCCGGGCATCACGGACATGCGCACGCTCTCTCCCGCGGACTGCGGACGATGGGTATCGCTCTTCGCCGGGGGCTTCGTCGGCCCCGACACGGCTACGGTCACGGGACGACATCCCGCACCATGGCTCACCATGGGAACGGACATGGCAGGCGGCCGACCCGACGCCAGGGCAACTCTACCCTAACGTTAGAGTAGAGATTGGCGCGGGCCCCCGCGGCAGCGGCGAAAGACGAGGAAGGGCACCCCGCGTGAGCAGCGAGCACATGCAGATCGGCGAGGTCGCCGCACGGACCGAGCTGTCGCTGCGCACCATCCGGCATTACGAGGACACCGGCCTCGTCATCCCCTCCGCCCGCTCACAGGGCGGCTTCCGCCTCTACACCGAGTCGGACGTAGCCCGCCTGATGGTCATCCGCCGCATGAAGCCACTCGGCTTCACCCTCGACGAAATGCGCGCCCTGCTCGACGCCACCGACCGCCTGGACTCCGGCGAGGAACTGCCCTCCGAGGAACGTACGGACCTGCTGGAGCGCATCCGCGGCTTCGAACAGGCCGCCCAACAGCGGGTGGAGGACCTGCGCACCCAGCTGGCCCGGGCGGAGGAGTTCGCAGCCACGCTGTCGACGCGCCTTGCACGGACTCCCACCCCCTGACTTCGCAGGCCCGCGTGAGTCTCCCTCGACCGGCTGCCGTGCCTCACCGCTCCGACGGGCTGGGAGCCGCGCACAGTGCCCAGATCACGATGGCGTTGAGCGCGATCAGGACGAAGGCCCAGAACGGCGCGTAGGGGATCCAGAGGAAGTTCGCGAGCATGGCCAGGCCGGCCAGCCCCACGCCGACGACCCTCGCCCAGGTGGCGCCCTGGAACAGGGCGGCACCGGCGAGAGTGATGACTACGCCCATGATCAGATGGATCCAGCCCCATCCGGTGAGATCGAACTCGAACACGTAGTTGCGGGTGGCGAGGAACACCTCGTCATCGGCGATGGCGGCGATGCCCGCGAAGAGCGTCATCAGGCCACCGAAGATCATCATTACGCCCGCGAAGACCAGCCAGCCGCTGCCGATACCGGTCCTCGCCGAACTCCGCACCGCCGCTCCCGAGCGGGCCCCACTCACATGACTGGTCATCGCCGGCTCCTTTGTGTCGTACGGCTGTGTCGTACGGCCCGCACAACCACGCATTCGCGTTCGGCCGGTCGGGCTACTTCCTCCAATTTCGTCCTGTCGGGTGCGCTGCGCACCTCGGGGTGCCTGACGGGTAGCTCTTGATGAGTAGTTCGCAGGGCATCTGTGCAGGCCAGGGCTATATCGACGCGGTTGCGGGGGCAGGGGTCGCAGGGAATCACACACCCGGTCATCGTGTACGCCGGTCCCGGCGCCGACGCACGGTAAAGGCACTTGCGAGCATGCCGAGGCCCCAGGCGATCAGAAGAGCACCCCATAGCGGCATGGTCACCTCTGGGATGAGAAGACGGATCTTGATACTCGCGCGGTTCTCGAAGATGAAGACCAGAGCGATCGCAGTGATCAGAACGAACGGTATGAGGCGGCGGACACCGGGGCGGGAAAAGAATGGTGTGTGCGGCTGTTGGTCTGTGCTGGTTCGGGCCATGAGATGTCTCTCCATCACGTTGCCCCTTCATCCAGCGTCCTCTTCCAGCGCGCGGCTCGCTACCGAAGGAGCGGCGGGACCGCATGTTGCCACGGCGGCTCGGGCCGTCCCGTCGCAGCGACGCCGACGGCCGAGATGCCTGCTGGTGCGGGGTGTGGAACGGTGGGAGAGGGTCGGCGGACCAGGCTCGGACAGGGACAGTTCTCCGCAGGGCTGCTCCGCCCAGGAGGTGGCGTCATGGCTGACCAGGCCAGCGGGAGGCTTCCGGAGGAGCGGGCGGCGCGGGGCCGGGCGGCGCGTGCGGACGCGCCGCGCTCCGCTCACGCGGAATACCAGCCCTCGGCGAAGCGGCCGGACCCGGTGGACACCATCGAGGCCCAGTCGGCCGCCCGGCTGCCGGAACTCGTGCCCATCCGGTACGGGCGGATGCTGGAGTCCCCCTTCCGCTTCTACCGGGGTGCCGCCGCCATCATGGCCGGTGACCTGGCCGACACCCCCCGCTCGGGAATCACCGCGCAGCTCTGCGGGGACGCGCATCTGCTGAACTTCCGGCTGCTCGCCTCGCCCGAGCGGCATCTGGTGTTCGACATCAACGACTTCGACGAGACCCTGCCCGGCCCCTGGGAGTGGGACGTCAAGAGGCTGGCCGCCAGCCTGGCCATCGCCGGACGCGAGAACGGCTACACGGATGCCGAGCGGGCCTTGGTCGTACGAACCACCGTACGGTCCTACCGTGAGCGGATGCGCCACTTCGCCGGCCTGGGCAACCTCGCCGTCTGGTACACCCAGGCCGACGCGGACACGCTGCGGGCACTGGCGGACCGGAAGCTGGGAGCGCGGGGCCGCGAGCGTACCCGGCGGGCCATGGCCAAGGCCCGCAGCCGCGACAGCCTCCAGGCCTTCGAGAAGCTGACGCGGGTGGCCGACGGCCGGCGCAGGATCACCCCCGACCCGCCCCTGATCGTGCCGCTGCAGGACCTGCTGCCGGGCGTCGAGCGCGAAGCGCTGGAGGAGCAGCTGCGCGAACTGATCGAGCGGTACAGCCACAGCCTGCAGTCCGACCGCCGCCATCTGCTGCGGCAGTACCGGGTCGTCGACATGGCCCGCAAGGTCGTCGGGGTCGGCAGCGTCGGCACCCGCTGCTGGGTGGTCCTGCTGCTCGGCAGGGACGACGAGGATCCGCTGCTGCTCCAGGCCAAGGAAGCCGACCGGTCGGTGCTGGCCCCGTACGCCGGGACGAGCGCCTACGACAACCAGGGCCAGCGGGTCGTCGCCGGGCAGCGCCTCATGCAGGCCGCCGGCGACATCTTCCTCGGCTGGGAACGCGTCACCGGCATCGACGGACGCCAACGCGACTTCTACGTACGCCAGTTGCGGGACTGGAAAGGCATCGCCGAACCCCAGCTCATGGTCCCCAAGGACATGCGCGCCTTCGGCGAACTCTGCGGCGCCACCCTCGCCCGCGCCCACGCCCGCTCCGGAGACCGCATCGCCATCGCCGCATACCTGGGCGGCGGAGATGTCTTCGACCGCGCGCTCACCGAGTTCGCCGAGAGATACGCGGACCAGAACGAACGCGACCATCAGACACTCACCGATGCCGTACGTACCGGCCGGGTCCCCGCCCAAAACGCGTAGCGCCTGCAGGGGGGCCGGAGACGACTGCCGCGCCGCACGGCACGGCAAGGGCAGGAGGACGACTCGGATGGCCGGGTAGGAGATCCTGTCGTCGGCCGTCGACCGGGATGTTCCTCAGGACCGCGACGCCGCGTGTTCCTCGACGATCAGTCCCGCAGGGGCTGAAACCGACGCGGTCCGGCCGTCGGAGCCGATGGTGACGTCGAGCCGTTCTCCCGCGACGGTGAGCCCTGCGATGGTGAGCGCACCGACGGGAAGCGGGCCCGTCGGCCGGAGGTGGAGACGGCCTGCGGGGACGTCGGGATCCAAGCCGGTCAGTGCGGTCATGAGGGCGATGGCTGATGCCGCCGACCAGGCTTGTGGCCGGCAGGCGGCCGGGTAGGGGACCGGTGCGGGTGTGTCCGCGCGTGCGTCGCCGCCCCACAGTTCCGGCAGCCGGTAGTCGAAGGCCGGTGCCGCGGCGAGGATGCCCTCGACGAGCCGGGCGGCGGCTTCGGGGTGGCCGCTGCGGGCGAGGCCTGTGACGGCGATGGCGGTGTCGTGCGGCCAGACGGTGCCGCAGTGGTAGCGCAGCGGGCCGAAGCCGCCGGACCGGGACGACATCGTCCGCAGGCCGTAGGCGTCGGACATGTCCGGGGCGGCGAGTCGTGCGGCGACGGCGGCGGTCTCGTCGGCGTTGAGGATGCCGGTGGCCGGCAGGTGGCCCATGTTGCTCGCGATGGCGTCGACGGGGCGGCCTGAGCCGTCAAGTGCCATGGCGGGGTAGGGGCCTTGCTGGTCGGAGACCCAGAAGCGGGCGCGGAAGCGGTCGGCGAGGCCGGCCGCGAAGGTCCGCCAGCGTTCGCCGTTCGGCAGCTCGAAGGCGTCGAGGAGTGCCGCTCCGGCGAGGGCGGCCTCGTAGGCGTAGCCCTGTACTTCGGCGAGAGCCAGGGGCGCTTCGGCGAGTCGGCCGTCGGTGAAGCGGACGGCGTCGCCGGAGTCCTTCCAGCCCTGGTTCGCCAGGCCGGTGCCGCGGTGGTCGACGTAGGAGAGGAAGCCGTCTCCGGCCCGGGCGGCGGCGTCGATCCAGTCGAGTGCGGCCACGAGCGCGGGCAGCAGCGGCTTGATGTCGGCGGCGGGCAGGCCCCAGCGCCATGCGTCGTGGAGCAGGCAGATCCACAGGGGGGTCGCGTCGACGGTGCCGTAGTAGACCGGCGGCAGGTGAAGGCCCTGGCCGTCGTCGAAGACGCCGCGCCGTACCTCGTGGAGGATCTTGCCGGGCTCTTCCTCCGCCGCCGGATCGGTGCGGGTGCCCTGCTGGGCGGCCAGGGTGCGCAGGGTGCCCAGTGCGAGGTCGGTGCCCAGCGGCAGGAGCATCCGTGCGGCCCACAGGCTGTCCCGCCCGAAGAGCGTGAAGAACCAGGGGACGCCCGCGGCGAGGAAGGTGTCACCGGGCGCTGCGGCCATGGCCATGCGCAGCGAGTGGAGGTCGTCCAGGCTCTGTGTGACGAGGGCGGGCAGTCGGCGGTCGTCGGCGGTGACGTCCGGACGCTGCCAGGTGGGCCGGGGGTCGGCGGCCGTGACGACCGCGTCGGGTTCCGAGACCTCGACGGCCAGGTGCAGGTCGACGCTCTCGCCCGGCTCGACCGTGAGGGTCCAGGTCAGCGTGGAGTGCTCGGCGTCGGGCGTCGCGCCGGGGGCGCTGACGGCGACGGCGACCGTCCCGTCGCCCCAGCTCAACACGCCGGTGGCGGACGAGAGTTCGCCGGCCGGCTCAAGAGGGGACCGAGCTGCCAGGCCCGCCTTCGCGTGCTCCAGTGCCACGAGGTCGCCGGCGATTTCGACCCGGACGGCGAGATGCACCGGCGTCGTCGCGGTGGAGCGGACGGTCAGCTGCTCGGTGAGCAGGCCGGGGTTGACGATGCGCCGCCGGTCGACCCGGACGGTCGGGTCGATAACGGCGTCGCCGAGCGCCTGGGCCAGGCCGACGAAACGGCTGCGGCCGGGTCCGTCCGTCGCGGTCATGACCGCGGTGACCGGCAGCCAGCCCTCGTCACCGTCCGCCGCTTCGGTGTCACCGTCCGCCGCTCCGGCGCCGGGGCGCACCGTAACGCGCAGCAGACTCACCGCGCGCACGTCGGCGTGGAAGAGCCCCTGTACGCCGGCCCCGGGAGCGGCGGCGTCGAGGTTGCCGTCCGGCAGGGACAGTACGACGGTCGGGGCGGCGAGAGTGACCGCGAGGTCGTGCAGGAGCGGCTGCCGCTGGGATGAGGTCATGAAAGCTCCGTCCGGTGCCCTCGTGTCTCGTGGGCGGTTTGTGAGGGCGGTTTGTGACCGCGCCGACTCTTGACAGTCCGAGCGGCGATCGCCACAGTAACCGATTGGAACGCTAAATTTAACGTTCAAATCCAAGCGGGACGGCGATTCACTGCGGCACCGCGACGGCGATACGCTGCGGCGCAGTGAACTTGTGGGAGGTGGCTTCGCGATGGCGCGAGCAACACTCGAAAGCGTGGCGCGGCATGCCTCTGTGTCGATGCAGACGGTGTCCAACGTCATCAACGCGCCGCACCGGGTGCGTCCGGAGACGCTGGCCCGCGTGCAGGCCGCCATCAAGGAACTCAACTACCGCCCGAACCAGGCTTCTCGCACGCTGCGGACCCGGCGCTCACGACTGATCGGCGCCCGCATCGAGCCGCCGCGCGACGGCGTCAACGGCGCCGTCCTCGCCCAGTTCCTCCAGTCGCTGACCGCCCGTACCCAGGAAGCCGGCTACCGGATCGTGGTGTTCACGGCGACAGACGACGACCACGAATGCTCCCTGTACGAACAGCTTCTCGACGACCACGACCTCGACGCCTTCGTCCTGCACGCCACCCACGCCGGCGACCGCCGGACGACATGGCTCGCAGAGCGCCGGGTGCCGTTCGTGACCTTCGGCCGGCCCTGGGGAGCTGAACCCGAAGCCCCCGAGCGGCACGGCTGGGTCGATGTCGACGGCGCGCAAGGGACCCTTGCCGCCACCCGGCACCTCATCGAGAGCGGCCACCAGCGGATCGCCTTCCTCGGCTGGCCGGAGAGTTTAGAGGTCGGTGACGACCGGCGCAGCGGCTGGTCCTCCCTCCTCGCCGTGTCCGGAATCGACACTCCCGCCGGCTACGACATGGGCGTTCCCGATGGGCTCGACACCGGCCGCGAGGCCGCCGCGGCGATGCTCGACCTGCCAACTCCGCCGACCGCGATCGTCTGCGCGAGCGACTCGCTGGCCCTCGGGGCCTGGACCGAGATCACCGCGCGTGGACTGCGCCCGGGGGTGGATGTCGCGGTGGTCGGCTTCGACGACTCCCCGACCGCGGCGGTCGTCGGCCTGAGCAGCGTGGCGCAGCCGTACGACGAGGCCGCCGCCGCCTGCCTGCGGATGCTCCAGGAACTGCTGGCGGCTCCCGAACCACCGGCCGCCCCACCCACTCCCATCCTGCTGCCGCCCCGGCTCGTCGTCCGGGCGAGCGGCTGAGCCGCCCCGCAGCACCCGCCGCACCCGCTCCCACTTCACCCTGCCGAACGGCTCCGTAGTCCGTTCAGCCAACACCTGCGATCCCGCTCATAGCCCCAGCGCGGCGGCGGATCGCGGTCCCCTCTACCACCGGCGCCTCAAGCCGGCCTGCGCAAGGAGATTTATCATGACTAATCCGCGTATACGCTGGGCAGTTGGCGCCGTCGCGCTGATGTCGCTGAGCCTGTCGGCCTGCGGCAGCGGCTTCGACGACACCGGCGAAGCAGACGACCAGGCGTCGGTCGGCCCCGCCTCGATCAAGGTCCTCATCGCCTCCAGCGGCGACGCCGAGACGAAGGCCGTCAAGGACGCCTCCAACGCATGGGCGGGCAAGTCCGGCAACAAGGCGACCGTCACCCAGGCCCAGGACATCACCCAGCAGCTCGGACAGGGCTTCGCCTCGAACAACCCGCCGGACGTCTTCTACGTCGACGCCAAGTTCTTCGCGACGTACGCGAGCACGGGCAGCCTCGAACCGTACGGCGACAGCTTCCCGGCGAAGGACGACTTCTACCCCGCTCTGCGTCAGGCCTTCACCTACGACGGCAAGTTCTACTGCGCCCCCAAGGACTTCTCCACGCTCGCCCTGCAGATCAACACCACGGCGTGGTCGAAGGCCGGCCTGACCGACGCCGACTATCCCACCACCTGGGAGGAACTGGCGGCCGTGGCGAAGAAGTTGACCACGGGCAAGCAGGTCGGCCTCGCGCTCGGCGACACCCGTGACCGGATCGGTGCCTTCATGGTCCAGGCCGGCGGATGGGTGACGAACAAGGACGCCACCAAGGTCACCGCGGACTCCCCGCAGAACCTCGAGGCCCTGAAGTTCGTCCAGTCGCTGCTCGCCGACGGGTCGGTCAAGTATCCCAAGCAGCTTGACTCCGGCTGGCCGGGCGAGGCCTTCGGCAAGCAGAAGGCCGCCATGACGATCGAGGGCAACTGGATCGCCGGCGCCATGAAGAACGACTACCCGGACGTCAAGTACACGACCGTTCCGCTGCCGGCCGGGCCCAAGGGCAAGGGCACGCTCGCCTTCACCCAGTGCTGGGGCATCGCGGCGAAGAGCAAGAACAAGGCCGCGGCCCTCGACTTCGTCAAGGCGATGACCGCGAAGGACAACCAGCTGACCTTCGCGCAGACGCTCGGCGTGATGCCGTCCCTGCAGTCCGCCGAGGCCGACTACATCGCCAAGTCCCCGCAGGACAAGGCGTACATCGACGGCGCCGCGTACGCCCAGGCCCCGGTGAACGTCGCGAAGATCGACCAGGTGCTCACCGACTTCGACACCGGCCTCCAGGGGCTGCCCAAGGCCGACCCGGCGCAGATCCTCGCGCGGCTCCAGAAGAACGCCCAGGCAGTCGTGGGCGATTGATCCCGGATAACCCGGCACGAACGGAACGAAAGTGAACCCGCGATGAGCCAACCGAACCCCGGGCCCGCACAGGGCCCGGGCACCGGCCCGGCAACGGACAACAGCCGGGCAGGCACCACCCAGACCCCCGCCGCGTCACCCGCGCTACGCGGACCGCGCAAGGACACCGCCAAGGCCGGTGGAGGCAGCCGCACCCGAGCCCCCCGCGGCGGCATCCGAGGCCGCGAAGGCCTCGCCGGCTGGCTGTTCGTGTCACCCGTCGTCGCCGTGCTCGGACTCTTCCTGGTCGTGCCGATCCTCATGGCGCTCTGGGTGAGCGTGTCCGACTGGAACGGCCAGGGCAGCCCCTTCTCGTCAGGCGTGGACTTCGTCGGCACAGACAACTACAAGCCGCTGGTCACCGAATCAGGCCTGGCGCAGAGCGACTTCATGATGAGTATGCGCAACAACGCCTACTACGTCTTCTTCGTCGTCCCGCTGCAGACCGCGCTCGCGCTGGGCCTGGCACTCCTGGTCAACGGGAAACGGCTGAAGGGCAAAGGCTTCTTCCGCACCGCGTACTACTTCCCGGCGGTGACGAGCTCGGTCGCGATCTCGGTCGTCTTCCTGTTCATCTTCTCTTCCAGCGGCGTCGTCAACGCCCTGCTGGAGAAGATCGGCGTCGAGGGACCGGCCTGGTTCGCCGATCCCCGCGGCATCATCCATCTCGCCCTCGGCGCCCTCGGTATGAACACCGACGCGCCACCCTCCGCCCTCGCCGACACCACCATCGGCGGCCTGTCCCTGTGGGACTGGATCTCCGGCCCCAGCGTCGCCATGACCGCGATCATCACGCTCGTCGTGTGGACGACGGCAGGCACGTTCATGCTCATGTTCCTCGCCGCGCTGCAGGACATACCCCTCGAGGTCGAGGAGGCCGCCGAGATCGACGGCACCGGGCGCTGGCAGCGGTTCCGTCACGTCACGCTGCCCATGCTCAAGCCGACGCTCTTCCTCGTCCTGACCCTCGGACTCATCGGCACCTGGCAGGTCTTCGACCAGATCTACGTCATGTCGCAGGGCGAACCGGGGAAGACGACGCTGACGCCCGCGTTCCTGTCGTACCAGTCCTCGTTCATCAACAACGAGTGGGGACAGGGCAGCGCCATCGCCTTCATCCTCTTCGCGATCATCGTCGCGATGACGCTCCTGCAGCGGTTCGTCCTGCGCGACAAGTACGAAGCCCGCGCCAAGGCCGCCACCCGGCGCGCAGCGAAAGCGGCACGCTCCGGCTCCGGCCCGACGGTGGGGGCGGCCTGATGACCCGTACGACCGCAACGGCCCCCACCACACCCCCGGGAACCGACGCACCCGCGCCCACCACCGCAGCCGCCCCAGCGGCCACCGCCGACGTCCACAGAGGCACGCGATGAGCACACAACCCAAGCTCGCCGACGCAGACACCGCAGCGTACGCGGACGGCAATCCCGCAACCCGCCCCGACGGCAAACGCACACGCCGCCGCAGCGGCCTCACCCGCACGCTCGGCTACACCGCCCTCGTCGTCATCGCGCTGGCCTACATCTACCCCTTCCTCGTCCAGCTCGCGACGAGCTTCAAGACCGACGCCGACGCGACCGGCAACCCGCTGTCACTGTGGCCGGACCCCTTCACGACAGCGGCCTTCAGCCGGCTCGCCGAAGCGGACTACTCGCGCTGGTTCGCCAACTCCGTCGTCGTAGCACTGCTCGTCACCGCGGGCCGCGTGTTCTTCGACTCCCTCGCCGGATACGCACTGGCCAGGCTGCGCTTCCGCGGCAGGGGCGCACTGTTCGCCGCCGTCATCGCGGTCATGGCCGTGCCCGGCGTCGTCCTGCTCATCCCGAAATTCCTCGTCCTCAACCAGATCGGGATGTACGACTCCTACTCGGGCATGATCATCCCGCTCCTCGCCGACGCCGCGGGGGTGTTCATCATGAAGCAGTTCTTCGAGTCGATCCCCGTCAGCGTCGAGGAAGCAGCCCGCATCGACGGAGCGAGCACCTTCCGCACCTTCTGGTCCATCGTGCTGCCGATGGCCAAGCCGGCCCTCATCACCCTGACCATCCTGTCGTTCCAGGGATCATGGAACGAACTGCCGCACTTCATCGTGTCCCGCCAGAGCCCGGAACTGAACACCCTGACCACCGGGGTCGCCTCCCTCGTCTCCGGCCAGCTCGGCGACGGCAACCAGTACCCGCTCAAGCTCGCGGCGACCCTGCTCATGACCATCCCCGTGGCACTGGTGTTCTTCGCCTTCCAGCGGCATTTCGTCCGCGGCGGCACGGCAGGAGCGACCAAGGGGTAGACGGGCGGGCAACCCGCGCCGAGTGGCGCCCGAATCCGCCAGGGCCTGTCCGGTGTCACTCCCCGCTGACCGGACAGGCTCTGGTCCATCTGTAGAAGCGACGGTGGTCGCGTCGGCTCGAGCTGATCAGCCCGGAACGGCCGTTCACCGTCGGCGCTTGTCCTCCTCGTCGGGAACGTCGGCTTCGATCTTCTCTTTGCGGACCTTGCCGGTGACGGTCTCCTGCTCGGTCTGCTCGTCGGTGGTGAGCCGTACCCGCTCGACGGGCTCGGCCTCGGTCTGCACCACGGGGCGCTCCGCGTGCAGGGTCACCTCGTGCTCGGCTTCGCTGATGTCCGGGCCGGCCGTGGCGGCGTCGCGGTTGGCGTCGGTGACCGGTTCGCGTTCGACGCGGACTTCCTCGTGCCGTACGGGGACGGTCTGCTGGACATCCTCGGTGACGACGTACTTGCGCAGGCGGGCCCGGCCGGTCTCCTGGCGTTCGGTGCCGACGCGCATCCGCTCCTCGGAGCGGGTCATCGCGTCGTCCGCGGTTCCTGCCTCGCGGTCGGCGCCGGGCCGGTTGGCCTGCTGCCAGGCGGCGTCCCAGTCGAAGCCGTAGTACTCGTACAGGCGGTGCTCCTCCTGTTCGGACAGGTGCCCGCCGGCGTCGACGTCGACGTTGGGGGCGTCCTTGACCTTGTCCTTGGGGTAGGGGACCTTGAGATGGTCTTCGACCATGCTGGCGTGGGTGATCGGCACAAACGACTCGCTGGTGCCGAACAGGCCGGTCTTGACGCTGACCCATTCGGGCCGGCCGGTGACGTCGTCGAGGAAGACGTGCCTGGCGTCGCCGATCTTGTTGTCGTCGGTGTCGTAGACCGGGTGGTCCAGTACCGCCGGGATCTGCTCTCGGGTGATCATCGTGATCTCCCTTCTGCTGGCCTCCCGACCCGACTAACCTCGTGAAACAGCACAAAACGCACTGATTGTCCTGATCTGTCGTGAATGCGGGTGTGGGTGAGGTTCGGCCGGATACTCGTGCGGCATGGTTTCGATCACGTACCGGTGGAGAGTGCCCTGAGCGGGAAGTCGCTGGTCATGGATGTAATGGCGGGTCTGCGCACCGCCGATCGCCGGCTGGCCAGGCGGGCGATCGCGTGGGGGCCGCCGTGGGTGCGGCGAGTCGCGCCCGCGGTGGAGGAAGCGGCCGAGCACACCAAGCTGTGGTGGGCGGCTGCCGCAGTGATGGCAGCCACGGGCAGGTGGCGCGGCCGCACGGCTGCCGCCGCCGGGGTGACGGCCATGGTGACGGCTCAGGTGCTGTCCAACGCGGTCGCCAAGCAGCTGTACCGGCGGCGCCGCCCGCCGCAGGAATGGGTCCCGCCAAAAGAGCTTCGAGACCGCCCGGACACCTCCTCCTTCCCCTCCGGGCACACGGCTGCCGCCTTTGCCTTCGCCGGAGCCGTCGCCACGGTGTGGCCGGCCGCCGGTGCGGCTTGCGGGGTGTCAGCGGTGACGGTGGCCGCAGAGAGGATCCACAGCGGTGCCCACTACCCCGCCGATGTGGCCGCCGGCGGGGTGATCGGGCTGGCCACGGTCCCCCTGGTGCGAGCCGCACCGCGTCTGCTGCGGCGTGGGCTCTGACAGGCGGTTACTGGAAGCTCGCTCTGGCCTCCGTCGGCGTGATCCCTCCCCGCGAGCGCGGTGCGAGGTATCTCCAGGCTGCGCTTGAGCGGGTGTCCCGGCGCGTCGGGCCCTGGCGAAGGAGGTGTGCCGGTGAACCGTTACCCGCCGATAGCCGACCACGGCATGGTCGGTGATCTTCAGATCGCCGCGCTGCACCAGCACCCTGGCGGCATCAGCGAGGAGGAGCCGGATCACGAGGAGGAGCCGGATCAGAAGTCTCAGACCGCCGTGACGTGCTGTTCCCGGCCCGGGACCAGCCGGCCCAGCGCCAGCCGTGCCACGCGCGGCCAGTCGGCCGCCGTCCCGCCCGCCCGTGGCGTGCCGGGGCGGCGGCGTGGCACGCGGACCCGGAGTGCCCCGGGCGCGCTGCGGCATACGACGGGTGACGGCAGAACGACGTGTTCTCCGTCGATGCCGACCGGGAGGGCGTCCGTGTCGGCTTCTACGACGACTTCCCCGGCGCTCAGCCGGATGAGTCCCCCGGGGCGCGGACCGCGCGGACCGCGGACCATGCGCGCCGCCTGAGCGGTGTTGTCGACCTGCACGCACACCACACCGAGGAGTCCCGAGTCCAGCCGCTCCCTGCGCCCCGGATGGGCCGCGTCGACGGCACGGCCGTAGGGATTGTTGCTGACGAGCAGCGCCTGAAGTCCATCGACGTACGTCCGGTCGGCCCGCGTCCGCAGCCTGGGCGCGTCCTCGCCGGTGAGGAGGCCGGGGAGGGTTCGCAGGGTCGTGCGGGCTTTGGCGTCCCGGTACGCGGGGTCGGTGACGACGGACGCGTACGTGCCGAACGAGGCGTTGTTGACGAAGACGCGGTCCGCGGCGTACCCGAGGTCGATGCGGAGTTCGACGCCGTGGGTCAGGGCTTCCAGGGCGGCCGCCGGATCGTCACGGTCGAGGCCGAGATCGAGGGCGAAGTGGTTGCGCGTACCGGCGGGAATCACCACGAAGGGAAGGTCGTGGAGCGCCGCGACCTCGGCCACCAGCGCCTGGGTGCCGTCGCCGCCCGCCACCGCCAGCAGATCGGCCCCCTCGGTCGCGGCCTGCCGGGTCAGCTCGGCGACATCCTGGCCCGCGTCGAGCAGGGCCACCCGGCAGCCTGCGGCCCGGGCCTTCTCCACCAGGTCGAAACGACCCACCTTGCCGCCGCCGGAGCGCGGATTCATGAGGACCCAAGGGGCGCGGGGCGCCTCGACAACAACCTGTTCGGAGGCGGTGTGACCAGGTGTCAGGGCCGTACGTGCCGCCGTGACGGCCAGCAGCCACAGGCACAGGGACAGCAAGGCCGGCCCGAGCATGCCGAACGTGGCATACAGGGCCAGGGCAGCGGTCGGCGCGGTCACCGACAGAGCCACGCCGAGGGCACGGACCACTCCGGTGTGCGCCAGGGTCCACCACACCCCGACGGCGGCGAGCGCCAGTCCGGCGATGCCGACCAGGGCCCACAGCACGCTCCGCAGACCAGCGGCGACGAGCGGCACCAGGATGCTGCCCAGCAGGGCGAGCACGGCGAGGCGAGCCCGTCCGGCGCTGTCCTCGTGTACGGCTGCGGCCCCTGCCTCTCCCGACTCCCTCGTGTTCCAGCCGTGTCGTCCCACCGGTCGGCCCTTCTCTTCTGCCTCACACCTTGTGCGGCGGGCGCTCCTCGGACAGTGGGCGCTCCTCGGACAGGTCGAAGAGGTTGTCGCGCCGGACCACGCACAGGGCCCAGATGATGAAGCCCGAGAGCGCGATCATCACGACCGACCACACCGGGTAGTACGGCAGGGAGAGGAAGTTGGCGATGATGACGAGTCCGGCGATGGCCACGCCGGCGACACGCGCCCACACCGAGACCTTGAGCAGTCCGATGCTGACGATCACGGCGACCGCGCCCAGAGCGAGGTGGATCCAGCCCCAGCCGGTCAGGTCGAACTCGAACACGTACTGGCGCGTCGTGACGAAGATGTCGTCCTCGGCGATGGCCATGATGCCCCGGAAGATGTCGAGCAGGCCGACGAGGAAGAGCATCACGGCCGCGAAGACCGTCAGGCCGGTTGCCCATTCCTGCTTCGCCGTGTGTTCCGGCCGGGTGTGTGTCGCGGTCATCTTGCGCCTCGATTCGTGGTGTGCGGATGCTCAGGGATTGGGGGTGCGGGCGGTGGAGCCGGCGTGCTCCGCCGGGCCGTGGCCGGTCAGGACCAGTTCCTTGGCCCTGCGGAACTCCTCGTCCGTGATGTCGCCGCGTGCGCGGATCTCGGACAGCTTGCTGAGTTCGTCGGCGCTGCTGGGGCGGCCCATGCCGCCTGCGGCCTCCCTGATGTGGGCGTCGAAGGCTTTCTGCTGTGCTCGGGCCTGCGCTATTTCCCGGCGGCCCATGTTCTTGCCGCGGGCGATCACGTAGACGAAGACGCCCAGGAAGGGCAGCAGGATGGTGAGCACCAGCCAGCCGGCTTTCGCCCACCCGCTCATCGCGTCATCGCGGAAGATGTCGACGACGACGCGGAAGAGCAGGACGAACCACATGATCCACAGGAAGAACAGGAGCATGCTCCAGAAGATGCTCAGCAAGGGGTAGTCGTACGCCAGGTACGTCTGCGCGCTCATGTCACTTCTCCGTCCCGGGCGCTCGCCCGGCCGCCGTTGCGTGCTGTCTTCAGCGTGGGCACGGCCAGGGCCGGGTGGCCTCACCCGACGCGGGTGAGCCTGCGGGCGGCCCGGCACTTGATGGATGCGCTCCTGCGGCGGGATCAGGGTTCGGCCCGCGTACGGCGGGGGACAGCGGCTGTCCGGTACCAGTCGGAGGAGGCGACGTACTGACCGAGGGCGAGGCCCGAGACGGCCACCAGGAACACGGCGATCAACCAGGAGAGGAACGTGAAGACGGGCCCCAGCGGGCCGAACTCCTGCAGGCTGCGCTCCATGACCGTGGGCACGAACAGGCCGGCGGCCCAGCTCAGCACGACCGTGCCCGTGCCCGCGAGCAGCGCTCCCGGCAGCAGGTTCCGCCAGCCGATCCTGCCGCCCAGCAGGAGGTGCTGGGACCACCACCACAGCAGAGTCGCCGACAGCACGGACAGCACCCCTCCGATCACCGCGCCGCCGCCGAACCCGCTGCGCAGCGGTGCCTGGACCAGGAGGACGCCCAGCCAGACGAGCAGCCAGAGCAGCCAGCGCCAGACCGCGGCCCGCACCGGTGTCCGGGGCAGGTGCCAGCACCGCTCGCAGACCGCCTGAAGCGCCCGGCTGAAGGCCGTGGCGGACACGAGAGTCACCACCACGCCCACAGCTCCGGCGGCGTCTCGTGGTGTGCCGGTGGCGGTGAAGGCACGGCGTACCTCGTCGAGCGTGTCACCGCGCACCCCCAGAACCGCACGGAGGGAGTCGGCCAGCAGGTCCTGCACCCCTCGGGGGGCGAACGCCGCGACGGTCATCAGCAGCGGCAGCGCGGTGATGAAGGCTTGCGCGGCCAGCCTCACGGAGCCCTCCACGACGTTGAGCGCCGACAGGCGGGGAAGCAGCCGGGCCACCGGACCGGACCGCAGGTTCGCCAGGGCCCGCTCCACCGTCGTGCGCCTGCGGGACGCCGGGGCGGGGCCGGGTTTCCTTGCCATGGCTCACGGGGCCGCCGCCCGGTCCTTGTGCCCGGCGGTCGGGCCCGCGGCGGCCGCGAGGACCGCCACCACGATCAGGACGGCCAGGGCGATACCCAGAACGAGCGCCACCGCTCCGACCGTGGGGTGGTTCCAGAGCACCAGCGCCAGAGCTCCGGCCGCGATGACGCCACCGGTGGTCCATGCCCGGTGGCCCGCCAGCCAGCGTCCGGTGGACCCGGTGCGCACTCCGGCGCGGTGCAGCCCCTGGCCGGCGGCCGTCGTGCCCCTGTCCGTCGCCGTGCGGACGGCGCGGGCCGGACGTCCGGGACCGTACAGGTACGCCACCAGAGCCGTGACCACCGCGACGACCAGCAGGGTGCGCGTGCTGTCGCGCAGGAACCGGACGAACGTGTCGTAGATCGCCGCGGCCGCGTCGGTGGGCAGCGCGTCAGGCGGGACCGAGTCCAGATAGACCCGTCGGACCACGGCCAGCGCGACGAGCAGCACCACCATCATCACGCCGACACCCGTCGCGGTGATCATCAGCATCACCCGGTGGGCCGGAGCGGTCCACACGGCGAGCGCGGCGAGTACGACGGTCAGGACGGGCAGCCAGGTGCCGAGGACGTCCAGCAGCCGCATCATGTCCTGCGCCTTGCCCAGTTCCTCGGTGTGGAACAGCGTGATGGTCCGGTCGGTGTCCGGGATGGCGGCGGCCTTGTCGAAGCCCGCGTCGACGAGCCGCTCCCGTACTTCGTTGACGACCTCTCCCACGTCCAGTTGGACGGTGTCGCCCTCGGCGCGCACGGCACCCTCGCGCTCTCCGGTGAGCATGTTCACCACCGCGGCGTGCGACCGCCGGTTGGCGCCCTCCCACACCTGCTGGAAGGCGTCGCTGGTGATCACGCGGGTTACGGTGCGGTCCACGACGGTCCTGACCGCGTTGCGCAGCGGACCCTCCAGGGACTCGGCCCCCTCCACGACGCGGGGTGGTGCCCCGGAGTCCTGGAGGACCCTGGTGAGCGAGTCCGTCACCGCTTTGACGTCCACGTTGGCCACCACGCGGTCCGTGAGCCGGTTGATCACGACCTCCTGCACGGGCGGCTCGGACGCCAGCGGCGCGACGGTCTCCACGTACCTGTCGGTGTCGGAGACCGTGTCCTGGACCCAGGCCGCGACGACGGCCAGGGGCGCGAGCAGCAGGGCCAGCAGGAGGAGGACCGAGGAGCCGGCCTGACGTACCCGCCGGTGGCGCACCGCGGCGTGACGGCGCAGTCGCTCGTATTCCGCTCGCTCCTCGGCGGTCATGACGTGTTTCTGGTGTGAGGCTCCGCCGGAGTCCGGCGGATCCGGGGTCGCTGCCGGGTTCATGGGTGCTCCTTTCCGTGTGTGCGCCGCCCCGGCCGCGAAGGCCGCCGGTCGGGATGACCGTGGCGGGGCGACCGCACGGGCCCGGTGCGTTTGTCGCGCGCGGCCGGAGCGGCGGGTGCGGTGTCAGTCCGTCTCGGCGGGGGCGTCCGGCTCTGTGGGGTGCGTCTTTCGGAGCGCGGCCCGCCACGCGAGGGCGACCACCGCTTCGCCCAGGCCGAGCAGGACGAGCCACAGGCCGAGCAGTCGGGTAAGGGCGCGGGCCGACTCGGCAGGCAGGGCGAGCACCACGATCCCCGCGACGATGCCGAGCACCGCGACGCCCAGGACGGCGCCGCGGTGCGGCAGGTCCTTGGTGGCGAGAGCCGTGTAGAGGGTGAGGATGCCGGACACCAGCCAGACGACCCCGACGATCAGTGAGAGCGCGGCGATCGTCTGCAGCGGGTTCCGCAGGCACAGCACCCCGGCGAGGACGTACAGCACGGACAGGAGCAGTCCCGGGAGTCGTTCGTGCCCCTCGCGCGCGAAGACGCCCACGAACCGGAATGCCCCGGTCACCAGCAGGTGCAGGCCGATGATGACCGCCAGGACGTGCAGGGTCACCTCCGGCCAGACCAGTACCAGGACGCCCAGCACCAGCGTCGCGACGGCCGAGGCCAGGAGCCAGGTCCATGAACGGCCGAGCCGCGCCAGTGCCTGCGCGGGGTCGTCCATCGGACCGGGGGCCGCCCCGTCGGGCTCGTGTTCCTGTCCGGTGCGCGGTGCCGGACCGTGCGGCATGGCCATGGCTCCTCCTCGCGTGATCGAGTGGTCGCCTCCGGACCGCCGGCGGGGCGGAGTGTGATGGGGCGGTGTGCGAGGACCTGACCGCTCCAGGCTCACGCCTGTCACCGGGTGCCGGGGTCACCCACCACGGGTGATCCGGCGACGCCGCCGTGGCGGTGAGGTGGGAATCTCCCGGCGCCCGGCCCATCGGCCTTCCGGCCGGACGGAACGAAGAGACACGAGATGAGCGATCCGAGCACTGCCCGGACGGACCGCGCCCGGTCCGGGCCGGACGCGCACCGGCGGCGCCTTCCGCTCCGCCCTCGCCGGTGGGCGGCGGTCGTCGCGGTCGCCCGCGCCGTGCTCATCGCCGTAGGCCTCGTCACCGCCTACTACCTGCTGCCCCTGGATGAGCGCGGTACGGCTGGTGCGTCGGTGCTGCTCGTGTGCGGCCTGGTGGCGGTGCTGCTGGTGTTCGGGTGGGAGGTGCGGGCCATCGCGCGCTCATCCCACCCGCGCCTGAAGGCCGTCGAGGCCCTGGCCGCCACGCTGGTGCTGTTCCTGGTCCTCTTCGCCGGCACCTACTACCTGCTGGACCGCTCCGCCCCGGGCTCCTTCAGCGAGCCGATGACCAGGACGGACGCCTTGTACTTCACTCTGACCACGTTCAGCACCGTCGGCTACGGGGACATCACGGCACGCTCCCAGACCGGGCGCGTGCTGACGATGCTGCAGATGGTGGGAGGGCTGCTGCTCGTGGGCGTCGCCGCACGGGTGCTGGCGAGCGCGGTCCAGGCGGGGTTGCGCCGACAACGCCAAGGGCCGTCGGCGGAGCCGCGTTCCGGTACCGACGCCGGGGCGCCGGACCGGAAGGCCGGACCATGACCGCACCCAGCGCTTTCACCGCGTCCCTGCCACCGGCCGAGCGAGCGGCTACGGCAGGAATGCGAGGGCGGGGATTCCTACGTGCGCCAGCTGTGGCACTGGAAGGGCATCGCACGGCCGGAGACCATGGGGCCGGGCCTGCTCTCCCTCTTCGGCCGGCTGTGCGGGGCGTCCCTGGCACGGGCCCAAGCCCGCTCGGGTGATCCCATCGCCCTCGCCGCCTGCCTGGGCGGCAGCGGCCGCTTCGACCGCGCGCTCACCGAGTTCGCCCAGTTCTACGCCGACCAGAACGAGCGGGACTACGAGGCGCCGGAAGCCGCATGCTGCTCCGGCCGGAGCAGTGCGGAGCGGCGCTGACGCTCCGGCCCGTCACCACGCGAGGCCGCCCGGCACCGCACACCGCCCGGTCCCGTCACTCCGGCAACTGCCGCATCTCCACGACACGCAGTCCCAGTGACTGGCAACGTGCCAGCAGCCCGTACAGGTGCGCTTCGTCCACGACAGGGCCGAACAGGACGGTCTGGCCGGACATCACCACGTGGCCCAGCTCCGGGAAGGCTTTGGCCAGCGTTTCCGACAGGTGTCCCTCGACTCGGATCTCGTAGCGCACGAGCTGTCCTCCCATGGACTGCCTGGGACAGGCGGGCGGCACTCCTCCCTACGACCGTGCGCTTCCGTGCTCCTTCGGGCCTCACCCGGTACAGGTGACCCGTGGCCTGGCGACGGACCCCACGGACCAACGCGTTCTCAATGCTTCAGAACGATCTTGAAGGAGATGATCAGCAGGCCGAGCAACAGGTTGACCGACGCGGTGGCGGCCACAAGCCGCCGCGAAGCACCGGCGCGGCGTGCAGCGGCCACGGACCAGCCCACCTGCCCGGCCACGGCGACGGAGAGCGCCAGCCAGAGGGCACCTCGCACGTCGAGGCCCAGGAGCGGGCTGACGGCCACCGCGGCGGCCGACGGGACGGCAGCCTTGACGATCGGCCACTCGTCACGGCACACCTGCAGCACGACCCGGCGGTCCAAAGCCTGTTGCGCCAGGCGCGCCCCGAACAACTGGGCATGCACGTGCGCGATCCAGAACACCACGCCGGTGAGCAACAGCAGCAGCACCAGCTCGGTGCGGGGGAACGAGCCCAGGGAGCCGGCGCCGATCACCACGGAGGCCGCGAGCATGGATCCGTAGACTCCGCCCGTGTAGTCCGCGCGGGCTCGGCGCTCGGCACGGCGCTCCCCGCGGGCCGTGGCCGGGCCGATCCTGGTCCTGGACACCGGTGACTCCCTCCGGACTCAGCGCGTCGATCCGGTCGCTCCGGCCTGAGCGTCGGCGTCCGGCTGCCGCGGACGGCTGTCCCGGGCGGTCGGCAGGTGCGGTGTGACCAGGAAACTGGCGAGTGCGATGCCGCCGGTGGCCAGGATCGCCGCCTTCAGGCCGTCCAGCTGCGCGGAGGCGTAGGAGTCCGCGACGGCGTCGACCTCGGACGGCGGCAACCCGGCACGCTCGGCCGCCGAGCGCACCTGATCGGTGGCGACGAAGGTGATCCCCGCCTGGAGGGCGACACCGACCTCCTCACGGGTCTCTTCGGACAGCTGCGAGTTGTCCGCCACCTGCGTGGTGAAGGCGTGGGCGAGTGCACCGATGAGGATCGACCCGATGAGTGCGGTGCCCAGCGCGGAGCCCAGATTCTGTGCCGTGAACTGGAGTCCTCCGGCCTCACTGCGTTCCTCCTCGCCGACGCCGGACTGGACGACGTTGCCCAGTTGCGAGGCGAGCAGGCCGACGCCCACGCCCAGCAGGGCCATGGCTCCGGCGAACTGCGCGTCGTCGATGACCGGGTCGATGGTGGCCAGCAGCCACACGATGGCGGCCGCCAGGGTCGCCAGGGCCAGCCGGACCACCCTGCGCGGTCCCCACACCCGTCCCAGCGAGGACGCGGAAAGAGAGGTCACCAGCATGGTGGCGGACACGGGCAGCAGGCGCAGCCCCGTCTCGAAGGCGTCGAACCCCTGAACCACCTGCAAGTACAGCGGGATGGTGAAGAACAGCCCCAGCAGGATGAGGTTCTGGCTCAGCAGCGTCATCAGGCCGGACCGCAGCACGGGTCTGCCCAGCAGGGACAGGTGCACGAGGGGGTCGGCGCCCTGGTGCTCCCGCCGCCGCTCCCAGTGCCGGAAGAGGGCCAGAACGGCCGCCCCGGCCCCGACGACGAACAGCGTCGGGGCGAAGCCGAGGACGGTGAAGGGAGGATTGCGGGGCTGCACCCATCCCCAGCTGCTGCTCTGCAGCACCCCGAGCACGCCCAGCCCCAGTCCGGCCGCCGAGAGCACCGCACCGACCCCGTCCAGCCGGGGGCGCGGGCCGGTCCGGGGGGACTCCGCGATCACCCGGCGGCACAGCAGGACGGCCACGACGACCACGACCTCGCCGGCGAAGACCAGCCGCCAGGTCAGGTACGTCGTCACCCAGCCGCCCAGCAGCGGGCCGACCGCGATCCCGGCGCCGGCGAGCCCGCCGATGACCGCGTAGGCGACGGCCCGGTCCTTCCCGCGATACGACTCCGCGACGAGGGCGGCCATGGCCGGCAGCACCATGGCGGCTCCGAGCCCCTCGATGACGGACCAGCCCAGCGTGAGGACCCAGAGAGTGGGTGCCACGGCGGTCAGTGCCGACCCGGCACCGTAGACGACCAGCCCCAGAAGGAACATGCGACGACGCCCCAGGATGTCCCCGAACCTGCCGCCGATGATCATGAACGCCGCCATGACCAGCGCGTACAGAGTGATGACGGCCTGGATGGCGGTGACCTCCGTGTCGAAGTCCTCGACCAGCTGACTGATGGACACGTTCATGACCGAGGTGTCCAGGACCATGAGGAACTGGGCCGTACCGAGGACGATCAGAGCCCGCCAGTGCTTCACGCTGTCCACCTCGCCGAGTCGGCCGGTACGCCGGCGGAGTCGGCCGGGCAGTGGCCTGCACATGCCCCGCCGCTCCTGCCCATCGCATCCGAAGTACGTGCCTCGTGCCTCACCCGCCACGGGGGAAGGGCAGCACGCCTGTGATGTCCGGCCGGCGGGGAGGGCGGGCGCCGAACCCTCTCACCGCCCGTGTTCACAGCAGCCGGAGGTCGCGCGCGCGGCGCACCGCGTCGCCTCGCCGGTTCACCGCCAGCTTCCGGTAGACGCTCTTGAGGTGGGTCTTCACCGTGTTCACCGACACGTAGAGGTCGGCGGCGACCTCCTCAGTCGACATCATCCGGGCCAGCCGCTCCAGGACGTCGCGTTCGCGTCCGCTCAGCTCCACCGCGACGAGCGGCGGGGGCAGCGACTCCGGCCGGGGTTGCTCACCGTGTCGCGGCAGGCCAGGCGTGAGCCAGCCCGCTGCCAGCTCGTGGAGCGGAGGCATGGCCAGGAGGGGCCGGATCCACGCTCCCGCATCGAGGAACGGACGTCGCAGCCGCTCCCGCCGGGCGTCGAGGAGCGCCTGCGCCACGAGCCTACGGGCGGTGGCGGTGTCTCCCGTCCCCTCCGCGGCCTGGGCCCTCACCAGCGCTGCTCTCACGGTCACCGCCGGCCCGGTCCGGCCCCCGGTGCGGATGCTGTCCAGCAGGTCGATGGCCGCCCCGGTACGGCCTGCGGCGACCTGGATCGCCGCGGCCTCAACGGCACACGCCGGCTGGTCGCCGGACACGCCCTGGAGCACCTCGGCCGCTCTGTCCGGCCGTCCTTCGGCCAGGTGAGCGGCGGAGGTGACGAGCGCTTCATGGCCTGCCGCCCAGGGTGAGGCCACGACCGCGGAGACGGCCGGGTCCGCCGCCTGGACGGCGGCTCGTGCCTTGCCCCTGACCAGCAGGAGGCGAGCTGTGGCGAGGGCTCGTCCCGCCGCCATCACCGGATCACGCGTTCCCGATGAGGGCCGGGCCGCCTCGTCGATGAGGGCTTGGGCCCGGCTCAGCTCATGGCGGTCGACGGCCACGGCGGCCAGGACCAGCTGCCCGATGCCGGAGCCGGACGGCTGGGGAAGTCCGACCCGTTCCGCCTCGGACACCGCCGCCAGGGCCTTGCGCTCCGCCCGGCCGGGCCAGCCGCTCAGATAGTCGAGCAGGGCCAGGTGCTCCATCGAGTCCCCCCGGGGCAGCACGGTGGAGGCCCCGCCGGGAGCGCCGGCTGCCGTGGTCAGGGCAGCGCGCGCGTCCTCGAAGCGCCCGGCCCACAGGCGGGCCGAGCCCAGATGGGTCAGCAGGAGGGCGGTGAGTTCGGGATGCTTGTCCAGGAGGTGTGCCGGGACTTCCTGCCGCAGTTCATCGGCCGCTTCGGCGGCTCTTTCGGCCTGTGAGGGACATCCGGTCAGCCGGGCGGCAAGTGCCTCGAGCAGCGCACAGCTCAGCTGGACGGCCGCCGGCTCGGGCGCCGCTTCGGGCGCGTCGTCGGCCAGATGCTCCTCGGCGTGGCGCAGGCGGGTCAGTCCGCGGTCGAGGTCGTATCGGGACAGGTCGCGGGCCGCGCGCACGAGGTCTGTCGCCGGACTCCTGGCCTCGGGCCCCATGCGGGAGAACAAGTCGGTCAGGTCACCCGAGCGCAGGCCGGTGAAGAGCTGTCCGATCGCCAGGTCGTCGACGAGGGCGCCGGCGGCGAAATCCCAGTCGCCCGCGGCGGCGCCGTGAGCGAGTGTCTCCGGCAGGAATCCGGAACGACGCAGCCACCGCGCGGCCCGCCGGTGGAGTTCCGGCTCCAGGCCGGGCAGGCGCTCGCGCAGATGGGCCCGGAGTATCTCCCCGAACAGCGGGTGGAGCTGGTACCACGAGTGCCCGAGGTACTCGACGAACGCGTTGCCGCGGTGCAGCCCGGCGAGAATGGGCCCGGCATCGGTCCGGAGGGTCAGCGCGTTGGCCAGACCGGGACAGAAACGCTCCAGGACGCTGACGCGCAGCAGGAGGTCCTGTGTCTCTTCCGGCTGTCCTTTGAGGACCTCGGCCAGCAGGAAGTCCGCGACCGTACTGCGATCCGCCTCGAACTCCTTCAGGTAGAGCTCCGGGTCGGCGCTCTCCAGAGCGGCCAGGGCGGACAGGCGCAAGCCGGCGGCCCAGCCCCGGGTGCGGTCCACCAGGGCGCGCGCGGCAGGGACCGGAAGGCTCAGACCGTGCAGCTCAAGCAGTGCGGCGGCTTCCTCGGGGGTGAACGCCAGCTCGGCGGCGCGGATCTCCGTCAGCTCGTCGGCCGCCCGGTAACGGTGCAGCGGAAGCAGCGGTTCGGTGCGGGTGACGAGGACCAGGCGCAGCCCCCGCCCGGCGTGGTGCAGGACGAACTCCAGCTGCTCCGCGACCTCCGGAGCGGTCACGCGGTCGTACTCGTCGAGCACGAGGACCACGGGCCGGTCGCGATCGTTCAGCTCGGCGGCGAGCGCCGCCAGCAGCCTTTGGTCCACCCCGGTCGCATCCGCGGGGGCTTCGACCGCGTCGGATGCGGGCGCACCGCAGGCGCGCAGGGACTGAATGACGTACGCCCAGAACACCCCGGGACGCCGGTCCCCCACTTCGACGGTGAGCCAGGCGACGGGCTGCCGCAGGCCGGCGGCCCAGTCGGCGGCCAGCAGGGTCTTGCCCGCGCCGGCGGCACCGTTGAGCAGGGTCAACGGTGTCCGGAGAGCTTGGTCGAGGTGGTCGACGAGCCGCTGCCGCCGCAGGTACGTGGCGGGTCTCGTCGGCAGCACGATCCGGGTGCGCAGAAACGGGTCCCCCAGGGGATCGGTGCACGGAACGGTGGGACCGGTCAGTCCTGGAGCGTTCTCGTCGGTTTCTGCCACAGGGCTCACCACCACTGTCCGTCAAGGTCAGGTCATGGGCTGCGCCTCTTCACCCAGCATCCCAGTCCACCTGCCCCTGCGCGCGGCGCACAGGGGCCGATGCCCCGTTCACCAGGGCATCGCCCGCCCTTGCCCGGCTGGCTCCACACCTACGCCCGCGCCCTGGTGACCGTCGCGGAGGACGGCTCCTCCGAGGGACCGCTGCTCACGGTGTCCTTCCCGTCCCCGGAACGGATCAGGGCCGCCGCCAAGGAGGCGTTCCACATGCGGTTCGTCGCTCAAATGCGCCGTCCCGGACGCGCAGATGACGACCGTGAGCGAGGTTGTGCACCTGGTCGACGCTCTCGACCCGTCGGTCATATGAAGACGAGTACGAAGCGCGACACGGGGGGTTGGGGGAGTCCCACGGCGCTGGAATCCCCCGGCTCGATCCGAGCCGAGAGCTTGAGAGGGCGGGATGAAAGCGGGATGAAAGTGGAGAGAAGAGATTATTCATTCCTATTAGTGCTATTCATGATAGATGCGATTTGTATCGCACCGGGAGAAGCTGAACACTGCGGGTTCCCGCAAGGAGCCCTCCCCTGAACGCTCGCTGCTGGCGTCGGTCGTCACCGATCCCGGACACCTCCCCGAACTCCTCGCCGACTTCGCCGTCCGCCGCATCGGTCCGGCCGTGCCCGAAGCAATCGCCTCGCTTCGGCGGAACCACCCCAACGCCACCGAGGCGGAGCTCCGGGCCCGGGTGGTCGCTCGCGGCCGACGGACCGTCGTATCGGAGGGATCCCTCGTGGGCGGCCCGTTCCTCGTGCTCATTCCCGTCGCGTTCTGCGCGGCGCTGCTCCGCCAGGCACGTACGGTCCTGGAGCTGGCCGCCCTCGACGGCCGCGACCCCACGGCGAGCGCCCGCGCCGGCGAACTCCTTGTCCTCCAGGGCGTGTACGAGGACACCCGGCAGGCGCAGGACGCGCTCGCCCGCCCCGGACGCGCCGCCGGCGCACCCGCCCGCTGGAAGCGATGGGTGGCCCTGTGGGACGTCACCCTGCGCATGGCCCACCTCCTCGGCGTGCTCACGCCAGGCGACGAGAGTCAGGCCGCGGGCCGGCGCGTACGCCGGGTCGCTGTCCAGGCCTGGCGGTGGCTGCTCCTCGGTGTGGTCTTCCTGGTCGGACTGGTTGCCCCCCTCGTCTGGCTCCCGTACATGGCGGTGACCTACCAGCGCGCCGACGCCCGCCTGGCAGACCGCGTCCTCGCCTACTACTTCGCCGACACCGCACCCGCCCCACGCCACCGGACCTCCCGCCCCGAACCGGAAGTCTTGGCGGCCGCACTCCGCGCGTTCCTCTCCCTCCTCGTGCCGCTCGTCCTGACCGCCGTGACCTTCCTGACCGGTCTGCGCATCGCCGACAGCCGCTGGCCGGTCCTCGGCATCACCCTGGCCACAGCGTCCGCCGCGGTCGGCGCGCTCTGGTACTGGCGCCGCCACCGGCGCCTTTGACCGTCCTCCAGCAGTTGACGCGGAGCCCACCCCGGGACGCCGGTCCCCCACTTCGACGGTGAGCCAAGGGCAACAAGATCCGGTCAGTGCCCCTGCCTGCTCAGCCGGCCGCCGCCCTCAGGGCCCACATGAAGGAGTTCCCGCCGGTCGAGGCAGGGCATGAAAGAGGCGGGGTTCGAAAACCCCGCCCGATCTGAAAGAAACCCCAGGTCAGGGCCACACCAAGCAGTACGGCTGGTGCCCGGCCTCGTGCAGCCTGTGGCTGAAGTCCTGCCACTCGTGCAGCAGCTGGTACACGTTGAACGCGTCCCGAGGCCCGCCCCGGTCCGGCACCGTCGACCAGATGAAGGCCGCCGCGCCGACCGCCTCCTCGCCGATTCCGCGTAGGGGGTCTACGACCGTCATAGGGAGCTTGACTACGGCGTAGTCCGGGTGAAGGACTACGAGTTCGAGCGGCGGGACCTTGTTCAGCGGGACGCCCTCTATGCCGGTGAGGACCATCGCGGCCATCGTCTCCGGCTTGATCTTCGTGAACATGCCGTTCATGCCGAGCTCGTCGCCGCCGAGTTCTTCCGGGCGCATGGAGATGGGGACTCGCGCGGCGGTCGCACCGTCCGGGGCCCCGAAGTATTTGTAGGTCACCCCCACCCGGCCACCATTCCTGCTCTCTGCCCGTGGGGCGTCGATCCGACGGATCCCGTTGAGGCCGTCGATCCGCTCGCCCGGCTCGGGCTCACTCTCCGTCTGCCGTACCTCGCGGGTTTCGCGTGTCTCGGCCGCCGCTTCCGCCTCGCGCCGGTGCCTTCCCCGTTGGGCACGCCGAGGACCGAGGTCATCGGTCCCCTCGCCCAGTCCGCCACCGCGATGCATATCTCCACCCGACTGCTTATCTAAGGTGCGCCATCTCCGCCACGCAACCCGATCATCATGTCAGTGACCTCCCCCGCGACCGCCCGCCGAAACGTGCGTTGAAACACGTGTCCGCAGGATCTTCGAGGCCTCTGACAACATGGCTGTGTGAACTATCCGTACGAATACGACGCCCCAGTTTCTCATGCTCTTTTCAACCGTGCGGCGGCCGTCACACCCGGTGGCGTGAACTCTCCCGTGCGAGCGTTCCGCGCCGTGGGCGGTACGCCCCGGTTCATGGTGTCCGGCACCGGTCCGTACCTGACCGACGCCGACGGAAGGGAGTACGTGGACCTCGTCTGCTCCTGGGGGCCGATGATCCTCGGCCACTCCCACCCGGAGGTGATCGCGGCGGTCCAGGCCGCCGTCGCCCGCGGTACGTCCTTCGGTACGCCCGGTGAGGGCGAGGTCGCGCTCGCCGAGGAGATCGTCGCCCGCGTCGAGCCCGTCGCCCAGGTTCGGCTCGTCTCCAGCGGCACCGAGGCGACCATGTCCGCCATCCGTCTCGCCCGCGGCTACACGGGGCGGGCCAAGGTGATCAAGTTCGCCGGCTGCTATCACGGGCATGTGGACGCCCTGCTCGCCGCCGCGGGAAGCGGACTCGCCACGTTCGCGCTGCCCGACACCCCCGGCGTCACCGGCGCCCAGGCCGCGGACACCGTCGTCCTCCCGTACAACGATCTCGACGCCGTCCGCGAAGCCTTCCGCGCCCATCCCGGCCAGATCGCCTGCGTGATCACCGAGGCCGCGCCCGGGAACATGGGCGTCGTGCCGCCCGAGCCCGGCTTCAACCAGGGGCTCAAGGACGCCTGTGCGGACAACGGCGCGCTGTACATCTCCGACGAGGTCATGACCGGGTTCCGGACCAGTAAGGCCGGTTGGTTCGGGATCGACGGCGTACGTCCTGATCTCATGACCTTCGGCAAGGTCATGGGCGGCGGCTTCCCGGCCGCCGCCTTCGGTGGCCGGCCGGATGTCATGGCGCATCTCGCGCCCGCCGGCCCCGTCTACCAGGCCGGCACCCTCTCCGGGAACCCGGTCGCCACCGCCGCCGGGCTCGCCCAGCTGCGACTCCTCGACGACGCGGCGTACGACAAGGTCGACGCGGTGTCCGAGCAGCTCCGTACGCTGGTGTCGGACGCGCTCACCAAGGAGGGTGTGGCGCACCGCGTGCAGAACGCCTCCAGTATGTTCTCCGTGTTCTTCACCGACCGCCCCGTCAAGAACTACGAGGACGCGAAGGCACAGGAGTCGTACCGCTTCACCGCCTTCTTCCACTCGATGCTCGCGCAGGGCGTCTATCTGCCCCCGTCGTCCTTCGAGTCCTGGTTCGTCTCGACGGAGCACGACGAGCGGGCGGTCCAGCGGATCGCCGACGCCCTTCCGGCGGCGGCACGGGCAGCAGCGGAGGCCACGGCAGCATGAGTGACATCACCGTCGTACACGTGGTGCGACACGGCGAGGTCGCCAACCCGGACGGGATCCTGTACGGGCGTCTGCCCGGCTACCACCTGTCCGAGTTGGGGCTGCGGATGGCCGAGCGGGTCGCCGAGCACCTCGCCCCCAGGGACATCACGCACGTCGTCGCCTCCCCGCTGGAGCGGGCACGGGAGACGGCCACCCCGATCGCCGAGAGCCACGGCCTCGACCTCACGACCGACCGCCGGCTCATCGAGGCCGGCAACGTCTTCCAGGGCAAGGCCTTCGGGGTCGGCGACGGTGCGCTGCGCCGGCCCGAGAACTGGAAGCACCTCTTCAACCCCTTCAGGCCGTCCTGGGGTGAGCCGTATCTGGAGCAGGTCATACGGATGATGGGGGCGCTGGACGCCGCCAAGGACGCGGCACGCGGGCATGAAGCGGTGTGCGTCTCGCACCAGTTGCCGATCTGGATCGTGCGCTCCTACGTGGAGCGGCGGCGGCTGTGGCACGACCCGCGCAAGCGGCAGTGCACACTCGCCTCGCTGACGACGTTCACGTACCAGGGCGACAAGATCGTCTCCGTCGGCTACACCGAGCCCGCCAGGGATCTCGTACCTGCGCATCTGCTGGCGGGGGCGAAGCCGGTCAAAGGCAAAGACAAGGCTTTCGGAGCGTAGGCGACGGCCAGTCGCGCCCTCTCGTTCCATTTCGTCCGTAACAAGTTCATCCCCGTCCCGCACGGGAAATGTGACGCTCTCTCCAGGAACCCCCACGTTCGTCGCGCCCTCTAATCCGGTGTCATCCGGAACGGAACAGCGCGACGAACGGGGCGGGAATGCGCCACATCACTCGAAGGGGAATGCTGGGACTCGGGGCCGGTGCTGCGGCGGCTGTGGGACTCGCGGGCTGCGGTACCGAATTGGGAAACGGTTTCAGCGGTGGTGAAGGTTCCGAAAAAGACCCCGGCAGCGACAAGGGCAACGGCAAGGGAAACACCGAACGCCCCATAGGCGACGGCTCCACCGCCTACACCGGCAGGCAGCCCAACCAGCCCGCGAAGCCCGAACCCCTCGAACCCGGCCAGACCCCGCCGCAGTTCGTGGTGTTCTCCTGGGACGGTGCCGGAGACGTCGGCAACGGACTCTTCGAGCGGTTCCTGAAACTCTCCGAAGAGCACGACGCACACATGACGTTCTTTCTCTCCGGGCTGTATCTTCTGCCCGAGTCGAAAAAGCGCAAGTACCTTCCGCCGAACAATGCGCCGGGCGCCTCCGACATCGGTTATCTGACCGACGACCACGTCAAGTCGACGCTCAAGTACGTACGACAGGCCTGGCTCGACGGCCATGAGATCGGCACGCACTTCAACGGCCACTTCTGCGGCGGCACCGGCACCGTCGCCAACTGGACGCCCAAGCAATGGCGCAGCGAGATCGACCAGGCGAAGTCCTTCGTCAAGGAATGGCGTACGAACACGGGCTGGACCGATCTGCCCGCGCTGCCCTTCGACTACGAGAAGGAACTCATCGGCGGCCGTACGCCCTGTCTGCTCGGCCAGGAGAACCTGCTGCCCACGGCCCGCGAACTCGGCTGGCGCTACGACGCCTCCTCGCCCGGCGGCCGTCAGCAATGGCCCGGAAAAAGTCAGGGCCTGTGGGATCTGCCACTCCAGGCGATCCCGTTCCCCGGCCACACCTTCGAGGTCCTCTCGATGGACTACAACATCCTCGCCAACCAGTCCCTCAACTCCACCCAGGCCCCGCCCGCCAACTACCCGGGCTGGCGCAAGCAGGCCACCGAGGCGTACATCACCGGATTCAAGCGGGCATACGAGACGAATCGCGCGCCTTTCTTCATCGGCAACCACTTCGAGGACTGGAACGGCGGCATCTACATGGACGCCGTCGAGGGAGCCCTGAAGCACATGGCCGGCAAGAAGGACGTACGACTCGTGTCGTTCCGGCAGTTCGTGGACTGGCTGGACGTACAGAAGCCGGAAGTGCTGGAGAAGCTTCAGTCGCTGGACGTCGGGCAGCAGCCGGTGGGTGGCTGGAACGAATACCTCGGGGACACAGCCGCGAGCTCCTCGAAGGAGCCCGAAAAGGCCGTCTGAAATGCGGGTTTCCACCCGTGAGGGGGGTGCGCAAGATCCCCGGAACGGACATGCGAAACTTTTCACATGAGTGCCGCAAGCCACGACCCCCAGCGCTCGAAACGCACCCGCTCGTCCATTCGTACGCGTAGTCGCACCGCCCTGTTCACCTGCGGGGCCGCCGTCGCGGCACTGCTGCTGTCCGCGTGCGGATCCGGGGGTACCAAGGGGGGAGGCGGCGGCACCGGGTTCGTCACCGGCACCGACGGCATCGCCACGGTCGAGAAAGCCGAGCGAGCAGCGGCACCCGACCTGTCCGGCAAGACCATCGACGGCAAGCAGCTCGATGTCGCCGACTACAAGGGCGACATCGTCGTCCTCAACGTCTGGGGCTCCTGGTGCGGGCCCTGCCGCCTGGAGGCCAAGAACTTCGTCAAGGTCTCCGAGGATCTCAAGGACCAAGGCGTACAGTTCGTCGGCATCAACACCCGCGACACCAGCACCAAACCCGCGGTGGCCTTCGAGAAGGAGTACGGGGTCACCTATCCCAGCCTGTACGACCCGACGGGCAAGCTGATGCTCCGCTTCGAGAAGGGCACGCTCAACCCGCAGGCGATCCCCTCCACGATCGTCATCGACCGGGAGGGCAGGATCGCGTCCCGCTCGCTGCAGGCGCTCAGCGAGGACAAGCTCCGCAAGATGCTCAAGCCGATCCTCGCGGAGAAGTGACGGCTCGTGTCCCTTCTTGCCGCAGCCACCGACACCAACCAGACAGTCCTCAGCGGGGCCCTGCTGCTCGCCCTGCCGGTCGCCGTGCTCGGCGGGCTCGTGTCCTTCTTCTCGCCGTGCGTTCTGCCGCTCGTGCCCGGCTACCTCTCGTACGTCACCGGAGTCACCGGCACCGACCTGGCCGAGGCCCGGCGCGGGCGGATGGTCGTGGGTGCCTCCCTCTTCGTGCTCGGCTTCACCGCCGTGTTCGTCTCCAGCGGGGCGCTGTTCGGCTACTTCGGCTCGACCCTGCTGGAGCACCAGAGCACGCTTTCCAAGGTGCTCGGCGGGCTCATGATCCTCATGGGCATCTTCTTCATGGGCCTGATGCCCTGGCTCACCCAGCGCGAGTTCCGCTTCCACCGGCGGCCCGTGACGGGGCTGGTGGGTGCCCCCGTCCTCGGCGCGCTCTTCGGGATCGGCTGGACGCCCTGCATCGGCCCGACCCTCGCCTCCGTTCTGGCGCTCTCCTCCAGCCAGGCGAGCGCGGGCCGTGGGGCCCTCCTGACCGTCGCGTACTGCCTCGGCCTCGGCGTGCCCTTCGTGCTCGCCGCGGTCGCTTTCCGCAAAGCGCTCGGTGCCTTCGGCTGGGTCAAGCGCCACTATGTCTGGGTGATGCGCATCGGCGGCACCATGATGATCGTGACCGGGGTGCTCCTGCTGACCGGCGCGTGGGACCGCATCTTGCAGGAGATGCAGGTCTGGTCCAACGGCTTCATCGTAGGGATCTGATCCATGAGCACCACTGAGACCGGCAAGCGCTCCGCGGCGCGGGACGACGACTCGGCCGTACGGGACGACAACGAGCTGGGCGCCGCCGGCTCGCAGCTCTCCACCGCCCCCCGCGAGGACGCGCCCAACCTGCCCTCGCTGGGCGTCATCGGCTGGGCCCGCTGGTTCTGGCGGCAGCTCACCTCCATGCGGGTCGCGCTGATCCTGCTCTTCCTGCTGTCGCTCGGCGCGATCCCCGGCTCGCTGATCCCGCAGAGCGGGACCGACGAGATGAAGGTGGAGCAGTTCGCCAAGGATCACCCGACGCTGACGCCGATCTACGAGAATCTCGGGCTGTTCCACGTCTACAGCTCCGTGTGGTTCTCGGCGATCTACATCCTGCTGTTCATCTCGCTCATCGGCTGCATCGTGCCCCGCACCTGGCAGTTCGTCGGCCAGCTGCGCGGCCGGCCGCCGGGCGCGCCCCGCCGCCTGACCCGGCTGCCCGCCTACACGACATGGCGTACCGAGGCCGAGCCCGAGAAGGTCCGCGAGGCCGCGCTCACGCTGCTGAAGAAGCGGCGCTTCCGCGCGCATCTCGCCGGGGACGCCGTCGCCGCCGAGAAGGGCTACCTCCGTGAGGTCGGCAACCTCGCCTTCCACATCGCGCTGATCGTGATGCTGATCGCCTTCGCCTGGGGCCAGCTCTTCAGGTCCGAGGGCAACAAGCTGATCGTCGAGGGCGACGGGTTCGCCAACACCCTCACGCAGTACGACGACTTCAAATCCGGGAACCTCTTCAGTACCGACGACCTGCCGCCGTTCAGCTTCACCCTGAAGGACTTCAAGGGCACGTACGCAAGGACAGGGCCCAACAGGGGCACGCCGCGCATCTACGAGGCCACCCTCACCTACAGCGAGGGTGCCGACGGCAAGGAGCAGAAGGCGAAGATCGGGCCGACCGATCCGCTGAGGCTCGACGGCTCGAATGTCTACCTCGTCAGCCACGGTTACGCTCCTGTCGTCACCGTCCGGGACGCCAAGGGCGACGTCGTCTACCGCCAGGCCGTGCCGCTGCTGCCGCTCGACTCGAACGTCACCTCCTCCGGAGCGATCAAGGTCCTCGACGGCTACACGAACGCCAAGGGCGAGAAGGAACAGCTCGGCTTCAACGCATTCTTCGTGCCGACCTTCGCCGGTGCGGGCCAGGGCCAGATGCTGTCCCAGTTCCCGGCATTGGACTTCCCGGTACTGGCGCTCTCCGCCTACCACGGCGACCTGGGCGTCAATTCGGGCCTCCCGCAGAGCGTGTACCAGCTCGACAGGACCAACATGAAGGAGTTCAAGGACTCCAAGGGCAACCTGCTCAAGCAGCGGCTCCTGCCCGGCGAGACCATGAAACTCCCCGGCGGCAACGGCTCGATCACCTTCGAGAAGGACGTCAAGGAGTGGGCCGGCTTCCAGGTCACCCACGAGCCCGGCAGCGGCTGGGCCCTGACCGCATCCATGGCCGCCATCTTCGGCCTCGCCGCCTCGCTCTTCATCCAGCGCCGCCGCGTCTGGGTGCGCGCCACTCCCGGCCCCGACGGCGTCACGGTCGTCGAAATGGCCGGCCTGGGCCGCAGCGAGTCCGCGAAAGTCCCCGAGGAACTGGGCGACTTGGCGGCCATCCTGTACGACACGGCTCCCGGCGCACCGGACCCAGACCCCGAGCCCGACGCCGACGAAGACCCCGAGCCGGACGGCAAGACCTCCGAAGCCGACCCCACCCCCGACCCCCAAGCCGTACCTGCCGAAGGGGCTGAGAACAAGTGACTCTCGCCGCCGCGACCGAGCTGGCCGCCGCCACCAACGAAAACCTCGCGAACATCAGCAACACGTTGATCTACTCGTCGATGGCCGTGTACACCCTGGCCTTCTTCGCGTACATCGCCGAGTGGACCTTCGGCAGCCGCAGCAAGGTCAGCCGCACGGCAGCCGCGCTCACCGGCGACGCGAAGGGCGCGAAGAAGGACGCCAAGAAGGCCGGGGCGCCCGAGGTCACTGTGAAGAAGGCCGGTGGCACGGCTGTACTGGAGCGGCCCAAGGTCGTCACGCGAGCCGCCGCCGGTGCGCGGGACGTGCCGGACGGACCCGGTGCGCACGGCGGGGACGACCAGGGCGACCTCTACGGGCGTATCGCCGTGTCCCTCACCGTGCTCGCCTTCCTCATCGAGTTCGGCGGAGTGCTCGCACGGGCCCTGTCGGTGCAGCGGGCGCCGTGGGGCAACATGTACGAGTTCAACATCACCTTCTCCACCGTTGCCGTAGGCGTGTACCTCTCCCTCCTCGCGTTGAAGAAGAACGTCCGCTGGCTCGGCCTCCCCCTGGTCACCTCGGTCCTCCTCGACCTCGGTCTCGCCGTCACCGTCTTGTACACCGCCAGCGACCAGTTGGTTCCCGCCCTCGACTCGTACTGGCTCTACATCCACGTCTCCACCGCGATCTTCTGCGGCGCCGTCTTCTACGTGGGCGCGGTCGGCACGATCCTGTACCTCTTCAAGGACTCGTACGAGAACAAGCTGGCGAGCGGCGGCACGCCCGGCCGTTTCGCGACCTCCGTCATGGAGCGGCTGCCAGCCTCGGCCTCCCTCGACAAGTTCGCGTACCGCGTGAACGCCGCCGTCTTCCCGCTGTGGACCTTCACGATCATCGCCGGCGCGATCTGGGCGGGCGACGCGTGGGGCCGCTACTGGGGCTGGGACCCCAAGGAGACCTGGGCGTTCATCACCTGGGTCGCGTACGCCTGCTATCTGCACGCCAGGGCCACGGCCGGCTGGAAGGGCCGCAAGGCCGCGTACATCGCCCTCGCCGCCTTCGCCTGCTGGCTGTTCAACTACTACGGCGTGAACATCTTCGTGAGCGGCAAGCACTCGTACGCCGACGTCGGCTGAGCGCAGCGCACCACCCACGAGGCCGGTTCCCGTGACGTACGTCATGGGAACCGGCCTTCGTCGTACGGACAGGTGGGGCCCCTTGCGGAAGCGGGCGGGGCTCGCGGCCCAGGGCCGCGCCGGGCGTTACTGCTCCTCTTCGCCGGGAAGTTCCAGCCCGAAGGCGTCGCCGATGGCGCGGGCGGCGGACACGATGCGGGCGCTGCCCACCACGGGGGCGATCGCCACGAGCGTTCCCTGGATCTTCTCCAGCGGCACGCCGAGTTCCGCGGCTGTGCCGATGTTGAGGAGGTACGAGGGGGCAGAGGCATCCATGGCCACCAGAGCCGCGATGCGTGCCAGCAGATACGTCTCCTCATCCAGCCCGGACCGCTCGAACGTGTCGAGCGTCATCTGGACGAGCGTCTCGAACACGGGCGCGTTCGCTTCGGCGAGGGCAGCGACGCCGGCCGCCCCTGTCTCCTTCTCAGCCATCTCAGGCTCCTTTCCTGGCGGTTGGTGCGACGTACGTCTTCAGGCGAGTCCCGGCGTGCGCCGGACGGCATCAGCCGGGGCGGATGACTGGCTGATCGCCGGCGGTCGGGCGTTCCGCTGTGCCGGAGGCCGCGGCGAGGATTCCGAGCAGGGCCAGCACGAGGACGACGATGCCGAGGACAAGCGCCACGGCCCCGGGGGTGGGGTAGTTCCACAGCACCAGGGCGAGTACGCCACCGACGATGACGATGCCGGTGGTCCAGCTGCCGTGCGCGTCCAGCCAGCGGCCGGCCGCGCCGGTACGCAGACCGTGGCGCGCCATGGCCCGGCCGGTGGCCCCGGTTCCGCCTGCCGCCCCTGATCTGATCCACCGGGCGCCGCGTCCGGGACCGTACAGATAGGCGGCCAACGCGGTGATCACCGCGATGACCAGGACCGTACGCGTGCTGTTCCTCAGGAAACGGACGAAGGTGTCGTAGATGTCGGCTGCGGCGTCCTGCGGCAGAGCGGTCGTGGGGACGGAGTCCAGATAGACCTGGCGTATCACGGCAAGGCCGACGAGCAGCACGATCATCATGACCCCGACGCCGATGGCCGCGGCCAGCAGGGCGGCGCGATGCGCGGGGGCGCTCCACACGGCGAGCGCCGCCAGGATCAGGACCACGACGGGGAGCCAGATGCCGATCACGTTCAGCAGACGCATGCCGTCCTGAGCCTCGTTCAGCTTGTCGGTGTGCAGCAGGGTGATCGTCTTGTCGATCTCGGGGATCTTCGAGGCCGGAGCGAAACCCGCGTCCACCAGCTTCTGCTTGACGTTGTCGATGACGGTGCCGAGGTTCAGGTCGATGGTGCCGTCGCCGGCCTGGATGGCGCTGCTGCCTTTGCCGGTGAGGACCTTGACCACGGCGGCGTGGGCCCGTCGGTTGGCGTCGTCCCACACTTCGGCGAACTGGTTGCTGGTCACCACCTTGTTCACGATGTCGTGGACGGCCGAGTCGAGCGCGTTCTTCAGCGGGCCGGTCAGCGCCTTGGCGCCCTCGATCACCTGAGGTGGCGCCCCCTCCCGCTGCAACGTCCGGGCGACGGCTGCGGTGAAGGCGGCGACATCGACGTTGTCGACGACGCGCTTGGTGAGCCGGTCGGTCAGGGCGTTCTGGACGGAGGGCTCCGTGGCGATCGGGGCGACGGTCTGGACGTACCGGTCGGTGTCGGAGACCTCGGAGTCCACCCAGGCCGCGACCACGGCCAGCGGCGCCAGGAGGAAGGCCAGCAGCAGTAGCAGGGAGGTGGCCGTATAGCGCAGATGCCGGTGGCGAACGGACGCCGCCTTGCGCAGCCGTTCGTACTCGTCCCGTTTCGGGGCGTTCAAGGAAGGGCCGGCGGCCGGACGGTCAGGGCCTTCGGAAGCCGATGACGAACCACCAGAGGAATCCATGCGTCGCCCTTTGGCTTGCAGCTTTGGCTTGAAGAGCCACGTACGTAGGCGGGAGGGCGGCCTCAGGCTTCTTCGAGGGCCTTACCGAACTCGCGCAGCATCCGGCCGTGATGGCTGTGGGCGAGCTGGTGTCCGACCGCCAGGACCAGCGCCACCGGCCATTCGAGGATCTCCAGGGCGGCCAGTATGCCCACGCCGGCGAGAAAGGCGAGCTGCTCGGGAGGGAGCAGCTCAACACGCGCGCCGAACACGTCGAGAGTCACGGTGTGGTGTGCGACAGCGCGTTCAGCGGCCGCGCCGGCCGACTTCGCGTACGCGCCCGGGGCGCCGGGCTGGGCGGGACGGGCATCCTGTGGGGTGACAGTTGATGCGGTCATGGTTGCCATCCGTTCCATCGCCGACCACGAAGCCGTCGGCGATGCGTTTTGGCACGTTTTGCCGTCTTGTCAACCATACCGAGGGTCTGCGGACGTCGCATGGCCGAGCGGCGGGCCGAGCATGACCATGACGGCGATGTCGCCCTCCTCCCCACCTCTCCCACCATTCACGCCGACCACCGTTCGCCTCCCATGGTCACTCGGCGGGAAGCCTCCGGCCTCTCGGGTGGCATGTGGGGCAGCCGACGGAGCCGACCGACATGCGGATCCCCCGGTCGAGTGGTCCACTGGACAGGGGAGTTGCTATGGGCGTGAGGAGTTGCCGTGAGCAACGAAAGCGACGCATTCGACGACGTGGGCCCCATCGATTACCTGGTGGTCGAGTACCCGGGCAGCCGCCCCACCGGCAAAGCCCTTCCGTTCCTCGTCGACTTGGTCGACCGGGGCCTGATCCGCATCCTCGACCTCATCTTCGTCCGCAAGGACCCCGACGGTTCCGTCGCAGCAGTCGAACTGGCGAATCTCATCCAGGGCGAAAACCCGGACCTCGCGGTGTTCGAAGGAGCCTCCTCGGGCCTGCTCGGTCAGGACGACGTCGAAGAGGCCGGAGCGGTGATCGGCCCCGGCAGTACGGCCGCCATCGTGATGTACGAGAACCTCTGGGCCGCACCCCTCGCCGGTGCCCTGCGGCGCAGTGGCGCTCGCCTGGTGGCCGCCGGAAGGATCCCGGGACCGGACCTCATCGCGGCACTCGACTCACTGGAGGCCTCGGCGGCCTCCACCAGGCCGTGAAAGCGCGCAGAGCACAGGAGGTGGCGACCATGCCAGGTCTCCTCCGTGGAGTTGCCCGAACCGCTGCCGTCGCCGGTACGGCGACGGCGGTGTCGAACCGCGTGTCCCGGCGCCAGGCGGGCCGGTGGGCCCAGCAGGACGCACAACAGGCCGCACCCGTGCAGCCTCCGTCCGCATCGCCGTACGCATCAACGGAAGACAAGATCGCCCTGCTGAAGGAGCTGGGCGATCTGAAAGCACAGGGCGTGCTGACGGAGGCGGAGTTCGAGGACCAGAAGCGTCAGATCCTCAGCGGGTGACCACCAGCTGTGGACGGCCTGCAGACAAGGCGGGCGAGGCGCCGTGGTCAGGCGTTGAACTCGGGTTCCCGTACGGCTGAGACGAAGGATGACCAGGCTGAGCGGTTGATCAACAGGACCGGTCCGTCAGGGGTTTTGCTGTCGCGGACGGGGACGACGGCGGGGAAATCGGGGGCTACTTCGATGCAGTCGCCGGCGTTTGCCCCGTTGTAGCTGCTCTTGATCCAGGTCGCCATTTCCAGGCAGTTGCCGCCGTCGTTGCCGCTGTAGCTGCTCTTGATCCAGGTCGCCGTACTGAGGTCGATCCTGTCCATCGTGCCCGTACCTTTCCATCGTCTCGCCGATCCAAGCGGCAGACTTTGGGGCAGACAGAGCGTCGGCCCTCAGGACATCATAGGTTCGGTTATGGAGCGCGTAGATGTCCGGATCATTGTTGAAATGACCACGGCTCAGCGATTCCGAGTAGACCCAGCGCTCTCCTCCGGGGAGCGTGATCAGCGACATGGATGTCGTGGGGCGTACGACCCCGATGCAGGCGGCCGGGACGACCTGAATGCGGATGTTGGGGCGCTGCCCGACCTTCAGCAAGTGGGCGCATTGGTCGCGCATCACGTCCGGGCTCCCGATCACCTGACGTAGGCAACTCTCGTCCAGGACGGCGACGTACAGCGGCCCGTCGTCGGCGAGGAAGCGCTGCTGTCGGCTCAGGCGCGCCCGGACCCGCTCTTCCACCTCGTCGCCACTCGCGGTCTGGGAAAGCAGCGCCCGCGCGTAGTCCTCTGTCTGCAACAGGCCCGGGATGACCTGCTCCTGATACTCGTGCAGTTCTGCGGCCACCGCATCCATCTCGGCCCTCCGCCGAAACCAATCCGGATGCTCCACCTGCGGATACCAGTCAATCCGCCCCCACAACCGCAACAACACCCCACCCGTATCCAGCACTTCGTCGCACTTCTTGGCGAACGTGTCCTGCGGGACCCTCGTCCCCGCCTCCACCCGCGCCACATGCGAGCGATCGCACGGGATCTCCTTGGCCAGCCCTTCCTGCGTCAGCCCTGCCGCCTCACGGAAGTGCTTGAGCAGCTCCCCGAAAACGGCCCCGGTGGTGGCAGCCGAACCCCCCTCGGCATTACGTCGGCTCACAACATCCCTCCGTGACAGTGGCCCAGTGGCACGCGTCCGGCGTTGAAACGCCACGCTCCGCTGCGCAACGCTGGATTCACCCAGAGTAACGAGTCATGCGCCCCTGGCAGGTGCGAATGACAAAGAACGTACGGAGTGCAAATGGCGGACGAAGCAGGGCAGTTGGAGCCGGGGGCGCTCGTCTACGACCCGGGGACGCGCAAGGTGGGGGAGTACCGCGACAAGGCGGGCCCGTACGCGATGCTGCGCCCGGTCGGCGGCGGCCGTGAGTGGGAGGCCGACCCGGCACTGCTCCGCCCGGCGACGCAGCAGGAACGGATCGACGCCACGCTGAGGGCCGCCAACCACCGTACGAAGCGGAGGGCGTGATGTTGCATCAGCCCGTTCCGCCGGACGACCTCAGCCGCCCACCCGTCCCGGTCCCCGGCTGCGGAACATGCACCGAACTAGCCATACGGCGCGACGACGCCCGCGCCCGCTGCAACCGCAGCGCGGAAACCGACGCCAACGTGCTTTTACGTCACCACCTGCGCCGCGACCACGCCTCCCGCACCGCTTACACGATCGTGCAGGACCCCTCGACAAAGCCGCACTACGAGTCCCACTGCGTCTCGGGAACCGGCACCGCCTGCGGCGCTTCTTCGGGCCCACACCACGACCGCGCCCAGATCGAGGACTGGCAACACACCCACACCCACCAGACCCAACACACCCGCTACCGCCGTACGTTCGCCGACTACGCGGTCATGGAGCCCCTTTGAAGCGCCGTGGCCCCCATGGGCCGGTTCGTCCGAGGCGATAGTTCTGTGTGAACCTCTTACGTCGTCTCTCCGAAAGGGCTGGTCATGACGCTCGGCATGGTTGTCTTCGACTTCTCCTCTCGCGCTTCGACGCGGGAGCAGTAGCCCTACCTGCCCTGACACACGCGCCCGTGCCGCAGCACGGGCCGTTTGCCCTGCTCCTCGTCGAAGTGCTCTTCGTGCCCCTGCACGTTCGATCACGAGGAGTACGTGGTGTCCACCATCCACTGGACCGAGACGAACAGCCTCCGTTCCGCCCATTGGCATTCCGAGAGCGCAACACCGCCTCCCAGCCGGGTCATCGACGCGGACGACCGCATGAAAGCCGACACGGCTCACCGTCTGGCCTGCGAAGGCACCGCCTTGCTGTGGCGGGGCGACTTCCACAACGCACGTCAACTACTGCAGGCGATGAGCCGCCGCATCGACCGGAGACCTCCCCGGCAAGGCGACAGCCCGGCAGAGTCCTTCCACCTGCACCGCAGGGCCCGCAGCCACCGTGCCCGCGTGCTGGGCAGGCTCCTCGTTCTGCTGGACGAGGACCACTGCCTGAACCTGCGCAGAGCCCCCGATGTGCGCCAGGCATGCACCGAGGCATACGGTCCGCCGTCCGAGCCGATGGCCGTATCGCTCACAGAACTGCTGGGCGTGATCGGAGCGCACCAGTGGCGCACGAAGGGCGTGGAGGTACCGGCCCTCGACGCTCGCATTCACCCGCACTACGGCGTGTTCTCCCCGGTCAGGGGCGAATACGTCGATCTCGTCGCCCATGCACCACTCCCCACACCGACGGGCCATCGCGCGGGTCGCCGCACCGCATTCGACCTCGGGACGGGGACGGGAGTGCTCGCAGCCGTCCTGGCCCGCCGGGGGATCGACCACATCGTGGCCACCGACATCAGCCCGCGTGCCCTGACCTGTGCACGCGAGAACGTCCGCCGACTGCACTTCACCGGGCGCATCGATGTCGTGGGCCCTGGCCTGTTTCCCGACGGGCGCGCAGACCTCGTCGTCTGCAACCCGCCCTGGATTCCGGCCCGGCCCACCTCCGCCGTGGAGCAAGGCGTCTACGACCCGGGCAGCAGCATGCTCCGCAGCTTCCTGGACGGACTGACCGCCCATCTCCAACCGGGAGGTGAAGGATGGCTCATCCTGTCGGACCTGGCCGAGCGCCTCGGACTCAGGACGAGCAGCGAACTGCTGGCCGGCATCGAGGCAGCGGGCCTGCACGTGGTGGACAGGATTGACACCAGGCCGCGGCATCCACGAGCGAGGGACACCGCTGATCCCCTCCACGCAGCCCGGACCACGGAAGTCACGTCGCTTTGGCGTCTCGCCGGCAATTGATTCAACAACGCCACCGCGGCTGCACGATTGGGGTGCCAGCCCCACCGAGTTGGTGGTGCTGGGACGACTGCCTGTGCCCTTTCCGCCGCCTAGGTTTGCTGTCCACTGGCCACCTGGAGCGAGGGGGAATCTCGGTGAACGAGTTCAGCAGAAGGAAGGTCCTGCGGGGCGGCTTGGCCGCGACGGCGGCGGGGGCCGTCGTCGCAGGGACAGGTGCGAGTGCCATGGCCGCGTCCGGGTCCGCGTCCACGGCCGCGGAGGCGGCCACGGCACCGTGTCTTCCGCCGCCCGGCCCGTCCAGGGTCGGGCGAGGTGATCCGCGCTATCGGTCCCTGGCCTCCCGTGGCTACAACCGGCGTTTCGAGGGCGACCCCGAGCACGTGTGGGTGGTGGGCACGACCGAGCATGTCGTACGGGCGGTGCAGGAGGCGGTGGACAGCGGCCGACGGGTCACTGTCCGCAGCGGCGGCCATGGCTTCGAGGACTTCGTCGCCGATCCGGCGGTGGAGGTCGTCATCGACACCTCCGCCATGACGGACGTCTCGTACGACCCCGGCCGCCGTGCCTTCGCCGTGGAGGCCGGCGCGCTGCTGGGCGAGGTGTACCGGAAGCTGTATCTGGGGTGGGGGGTGACCGTCCCCGCCGGCTGGTGTCCCACCGTGGGCGCCGGCGGACACGTCCTGGGGGGCGGCTTCGGCCCGCTGTCCCGGCTGCTGGGCCTGGCCGTCGACCACCTGTACGGCGTCGAAGTGGTGGTCGTGGACCGCGACGGCAGGGCGCGCAGCGTGGTGGCCACCCGAGAGCGATCGGATCCGAACCGGGACCTGTGGTGGGCGCACACCGGCGGCGGAGGCGGCAGCTTCGGAATCGTCACGCGCTACTGGTTCAGGTCACCCGGCGCGCGCGGTGACGACCCTTCCGGGCTGCTGCCCTCGCCGCCCGCCGGAGTGCTGAGCTTCTCGGTCGCCTGGGACTGGCAGAAGCTCGACAAGGCGTCCTTCACGCGGCTTGTGCGCAACCACGGTGAGTGGGTCGAACGGCACAGCGCCCCGGACTCGCCGTATCTCGGGCTCTACAGCGAACTCCAGCTCAACCGCCGCCCGTTGGGCACGATCGGCCTGATCGGCCAGGTGGCCGCGGACTCCGGAGCCCAGCGGCTGCTGGACGACCACCTCACCGCGATCAGCCAGGGCGTCACGGCCCAGCCGGTGCGCACGGTGAAGAACCAGGCCTGGCTGGCCGCGGCCCTGGCCGGCTCGCCGGGTGATCCGGGTCCCGTCTACCGGCTGAAGGTCAAGTCGGGGTATCTGCGGCGACGCCTGACGGACCGGCAGATCGAGGTCCTGCACCACCACCTCACCCGGTCCGACTACGACCACCCGGGCGGGAGCCTGAGCCTCTACACCTTCGGCGGCAAGGTCAACACGGTGGCCTCGGACGCGACCGCGACACCGCACCGCGACACGATCATGAAGATGTTCTACGCCAACGGCTGGGAGGACCCCCGTGACGACGCCCGGCACCTGACCTGGCTGCGTGAGCTCTACAGGGACCTGTACGCCGACACCGGCGGCGTCCCCGCTGCCGCCGACGGCGCGTTCATCAACTACCCGGACAACGACCTCGCCGACCCCGCCTGGAACACCGGCGCCCCCTGGCACACGCTCTACTTCAGGGACAACTACCCCCGGCTCCAGCGGATCAAGGCGAAGTGGGACCCCCGCGACATCTTCCACCACGCCCTTTCGATACGTCCGGCATGACCTGGCGATGAAGCGGAGAATCCCTGGACAGTGATCAGCCGACGCTGATCGAGTCGAGCTTCTCCCGCAGGTACGCGTGCGAGTCCACGGGCTCGTACGCCACCCGCCCCACTGGCGCCGGCACCGACTCCACGACCGTCCCCGGCGTGCACTCGCCGAAGTAGACGAGGGACATCAGCTCCTCGGCGGGTGCGTCCGCGGGTGGCGGGAGCACTCGGTGTCGGCCCGAGCGCCAGCGGTCGCCGGTCCAACGGGCCATCAGGTCGCCGATGTTGATGGTGAACGCCTCGGGGTCGTACGGCGCGTCCTCCCAGCCGCCGTCGTCCGTGAAGACCTGCAAGCCGCCCTTGCCGGCCTGCCGGTCGAGGATCGTGACCGTGCCGAAGTCGGTGTGCGGGCCGATACGGAACTGGTCCGGCTCGGGCTCGCCCATCACATCCCTGCCCGGGTACCAGTTGATGTTGAAGCCGTAGGTGGGGTGGCTCATGTGCCGGGTGAAGAAGTCCGGTCCGAGGCCGAGGGCTTCGCCGAGGAGGGCGAGGAGATGGTTCTCCAACTCGGCCATCCGGGCCAGGTACTCCTCGCAGAGCGGCCTCAGCCCGGGAGCCTCCTTGGGCCAGACGTTCGGCGCGTACCACTCCGCGTTCACGACCGGGTCCTCGAAGGGCTCGTGCGTCGCGAACGTCAGTGACTCCTTGAGGTCGGGCGGGGTCTCGGTCCCCTCCGAGTAGCCGTTGGCCTCCGCGCCCGGCCCGAGCCAGCCACGCCCGCCGACCTGGGCGGCGTACGGCTGCTTGACCTCAGCGGGCAGCCGGAAGAAGGCGCGGGCGGAGTCCCGGATGGCCGTTCGCAGCGCCGGGTCCACGCCGTGCCCCGTCACGAGCAGGAACCCGGCGCTCTGCAGGGCCTCGTCGACCGTACGGGCGATCTCCTTTCGGGCCTCGGGGTCGCCGGAGAGCCAGGGGCGGAGGTCGATCGTGGGGATACGGGCGTCACTCACCGATGTCCTCATTCCACAGGGCCGGGTTGTGCTTGATGAAGTCGCGCATCAGGTCGGTGCACTCGGGGTCTTCCAACAGGACGATCTCCACGCCGTGTTCGGCCAGCCAGTCGTGGCCACCGTGGAAGGTGGCCGCCTCGCCGATCACCACCCGCGAGATGCCGAACTGCCGCACCAGGCCGGAGCAGTACCAGCACGGCGAGAGGGTCGTCACCATCGTCGTACCGCGGTACGTCCGCTGCCGCCCGGAAGCGCGAAAGGCGGCGGTCTCCGCATGCATGGACGGGTCGTCGTCCTGGACGCGGCGGTTGTGGCCGCGCCCGAGGAGGGTGCCGTCGGCGCCGTAGAGCGCGGCCCCGATGGGGATACCGCCCTCGGCGAGCCCCGCCCGCGCCTCCTCGACGGCGGTGGCGAGCCACGCGCGTGCCTGTGCCTGATCCATGCGCTTCATGACTCCACTCTCCTACGGGTCTCCTACGGGGAGATCTCCTGCGGGAAAAATCAGTTGCCGAGGGGTACTTGGCGTGACGTAGCTTGATCGGCATGTGCGCAGCCGCAGCTATCACCAGGATCCGCCGCTTCTAGCGGCGGCACTCTCACACGCAGCGCGTAACGATCGCGCGTAGCGAGAGCATCCGCCGCTCCGGAGACCTTCCGCCGGGCGGTCCCTGCCGTGCTGCCCGGCTTCCCTTCGAAGCCGCGGAGATCCCTTGCGCACCCAGCACCCTCGTCCTGGCCGCCACGAACTCGGCCAGAACTTCCTCATCGACCAGAGCGTCATCGACACCGTCGTCGGCCTTGTGACCCGTACCGACGGCCCGATCATCGAGATCGGCGCGGGCGACGGCGCGCTCACCCTCCCTCTGCAACGCCTCGCCCGGCCTCTGACCGGCATCGAGCTCGACGACCGTCGCGCGGCCCGGCTCGATCGCCGTACTCACCCGTCGACCGCGATCGTCCAGGCGGACTTCCTGCGCTATACGGTCCCCGCCACGCCCCATGTCCTGGTGGGCAACCTGCCCTTCCACCAGACGACCGCGATGCTCCGACGCATCCTGCACGCCCCCGGCTGGACCGAGGCCGTCCTGCTCGTGCAGTGGGAGGTCGCGCGGCGGCGGGCCGGTGTGGGCGGGGCGACGATGATGACGGCGCAGTGGTGGCCGTGGTTCGAGTTCCGGCTCGTACGACGCGTGCCGGCTGCGGCGTTCCGGCCGCGTCCCGGTGTCGACGGCGGGCTGATGACGGTGTCCCGCCGGGAACGCCCTCTCGTCGACCGCCACGACCAGCGTCGCTACCAGGACTTCGTACAGCGGGTCTTCACCGGCAAGGGACGCGGCCTGCCACAGATGCTCGCCACCGCCGCACCCGAGCTGCCACGCCAACGCATCCGCCACTGGACGCGACAGCATCGGATCGCACCGACCGCCCTGCCGAAGAGCCTCACGGCAGAGCAGTGGGCGGAGCTGTTCCGGCTCCGGCAGGAGCGTTAGCTCTCGCCGCCCTCGTCCCGCTCGCGCTTCTCGCCCTTCGGGGAGTCCTCGGGGGAGTCCTTCGGCGCGTCCTTGGAGGAGCCGGAGGGGCCGGAAGAGTCCGAAGAGTCGGAAGAATCAGAGGAATTGGAGGGGCCGGGGGAGTCCTTCGGGAACTTCTCGTCCTTCTCGTCCTTCAAGGACTTCAGGAACTCGGGGTTGTCGTCCGGCGCCACCCAGCCGTCGCGGCGGCGCCCGCCGGCCCCGCCGGGGCGGCGCGGTGTTGTGCGCTCCTTGCCTACGAGGAGCCAGGAGATGGAGCCCACCAGAGGGAAGAGCAGGACGAGCATGGCCCAGAGCGGCTTCGGGATGTACCGGATCTGCTTCTCATCGGTGCTGATGCAGTCGATGAACGCGTAGATGCTGAGCCCCAGCGGTACCAGTACCATCAGCACCCTGAGCATGATACTCCCCTTGCACGTCGCGATCGGGGGCCTGGGACCAGGCCCCGTTACGGGGCCAGGGTAGCCCGTAGCCGATACTGGGACGCATGGCTTACGACGATCTTCGCTCCCTGCTCAGGGCACTGGAACGCGAGGGCGACCTCAAGCGTGTCAAGGCCGAGGTCGACCCGTATCTGGAAGTGGGGGAGATCGTCGACCGGGTACAGAAGTCGGGCGGCCCGGCGCTGCTCTTCGAGAACGTACGCGGCTCCGCGATGCCGCTCGCGATGAACGTCTTCGGTACCGACCGGCGCCTGCTCAAGGCGCTCGACCTGAAGTCGTACGGCGAGATCAGCGAGAAGATCGGCGGGCTGCTCAAGCCCGAGCTGCCGCACGGGTTCGTCGGCGTGCGCGAGGCCTTCGGGAAGCTCGGCGCCATGACGCACGTACCGCCGAAGAAGGTGAAGTCCGACAACGCCCCCGTGCAGGAGGTCGTGCTCCGGGGCGACGACGTCGATCTGGAGCAGCTCCCGGCCCTCTTCACCTGGCCGAAGGACGGCGGGTCCTTCTTCAACCTCGGGCTCACCCACACCAAGGACCCGGAGAGCGGCATCCGCAACCTCGGGCTCTATCGCCTCCAGCGCCACGACAAGCGCACCATCGGCATGCACTGGCAGATCCACAAGGACAGCCGGAACCACTATCAAGTGGCCGCGCGGCGAGGCGAGAAGCTCCCCATCGCGATCGCGTTCGGGTGCCCGCCCGCCGTCACCTACGCCTCCACCGCCCCCCTCCCCGGCGACATCGACGAGTACCTCTTCGCCGGGTTCATCCAGGGCAAGCGGATCGAGATGGTCGACTGCAAGACGGTGCCGCTCCAGGTGCCGGCTCAGGCAGAGGTCGTACTGGAGGGCTGGCTGGAGCCGGGCGAGATGCTCCCGGAGGGGCCCTTCGGCGACCACACCGGCTTCTACACGCCGCAGGAACCGTTCCCGGCGCTGACGATCGACTGCGTGACGATGCGGAAGCGGCCGCTGCTCCAGTCGATCGTGGTCGGCCGGCCGCCGACGGAGGACGGGCCGCTGGGGCGGGCGACGGAGCGCTTCTTCCTGCCGCTCCTCAAGATCATCGTTCCCGACATCGTGGACTACCACCTCCCCGAGGCGGGCGGTTTCCACAACTGCGCGATCATCGCGATCGACAAGAAGTACCCGAAGCACGCCCAGAAGGTGATGCACGCGATCTGGGGCGCGCACATGATGTCCCTGACCAAGCTGATCGTGATCGTCGACTCGGACTGCGACGTCCACGATCTGCACGAGGTCGCCTGGCGCGCCCTCGGCAACACGGACTACGCCCGCGATCTCTCGGTCGTCGAAGGACCGGTCGACCATCTCGATCACGCCTCCTACCAGCAGTTCTGGGGCGGCAAGGCGGGCATCGACGCGACGAAGAAGTGGCCCGAGGAGGGTTACACGCGCGACGGCGGCTGGCCGGACATGGTGCTGTCCGACCCGGAGACGGCGGCGCTGGTCGACCGCCGCTGGAAGGAGTACGGACTCAAGTGAGCAGCGTGATCAGCGGAAGGGAGTACGGCCTGTGAGCAGCGCATCAGCCGCGATCCCTCAACCCGGCCGTACGAGGGCCTTCCTGCGCCTCGTCATGATCGAGCACTCCGTCTTCGCACTGCCCTTCGCCTACATCGCCGCGCTGACCGCGATGTTCCAGCTGGACCGGAACATCCACTGGGGCCGGCTGCTCCTCGTCACCATCGCGATGGTCGGGCTGCGTACGTTCGCCATGGCCGCGAACCGGATCATCGACCGCGAGATCGACGCCCGCAACCCCCGTACCGCGCAAAGGGAGTTGGTCACCGGCGCGATGACGGTGCGGCACGCGTGGACGGGCGCGCTGGTCGCCCTGGTCTTCTTCCTCGGCGCCGCGGCCCTGCTCAACCCCCTCTGTCTGGCACTGGCCCCCATCGCCGTGATCCCGATGGTGGTCTACCCCTACGGCAAGCGGTTCACGAACTTCCCGCAGGCCATCCTCGGTCTCGCCCAGGCGATGGGCCCGATCGGCGGCTGGCTGGCGATCACCGGCGAGTGGTCCTGGGACGCGGTGATCCTCGGCCTCGCGGTGGGCATCTGGATCGGCGGCTTCGACCTGATCTACGCCTGCCAGGACGTCGAGACGGACCGCGAGACCGGCGTCATGTCGGTCCCCGCCCGCTTCGGCATCCCGGCCGCCATCTGGAGTGCCCGCGGCTGCCACACGGTCACCACGGCACTCTTCGTCTGGTACGCCCTGGCCACCGACGCGGGCGCCTTCTTCTGGCTGGGCCTGCTGATCGTCGCCGCCGCGTTCCTCTACGAGCACTCGATCGTGAAGCCGCACGACCTGTCCCGGGTGAACAGGGCGTTCTTTTCGACGAATGGTTTTATCGGGATCAGTCTCTTCGTCTGTGCGCTGATCGATCTGCTCGTACGCGGGCTTACCGTATAGCGCGTTCCGGTGAGCCGGAGGCGGAGCGGCGGCGGAACAGGAACGCCGCTGCCACGCCGGAGACCAGGCCGACGAGGTGCCCCTGCCAGCTCACCGTGGTGTTGGTGGGGGCTATGCCCACGAGGACCGAGCTGCCCCAGACCGCCGCGATCAGTATCCCGGCCATGATGCCGAGTGGCCTGCGCTCCACGAAGCCGCTGATCACCAGGAAGCCGAAGAGCCCGAAGATCAGGCCGGACGCCCCTGCCGTGTTGGTGTGCGCCGGAGATATCAGCCAGACGCCGAGGCCGTCGGCCACGATGATCAGCGCGCACACGGCGGCGAAACGGCGCAGCCCGCCGAGGGCCGCGACAAAACCGAGGACGAGCAGCGGAACGGTGTTCGCCGCCAGGTGGGCGAAGCCGAAGTGCAGGAACGAGGCCGGCACGATGTCGACCAGCTCCGACGGCTCGCGCGGAGTGATCCCGAGGCCGTCCAGCGAGTGACCCGTGATCACGTCGACCACTTCGAGCAGCCACAGCAGGGCCACCCAGCCCACCATCAACTTGGCGGCCGTCTTCGCCCGCTCGCCCTGCGACCAACCCCGGTCACTCCGGGACCAACTGAGTTCTTTACCAGCCATCGCCGTCCCCCATCGTCCGCCCGTACCGCTGCCCGCACCCGTCGAAAGCATCTGTCGCGTCCAAGTGCACCGTTAGGGGCGCGGGGCCGTGACATCATGCGGCTCCGCCGCGCGGGCGCGACCAGCCCCCACCGGCCCGCAGCCTCACCACTGCACTTCCAGCGGAGCGCTTGGCGCACCTGTCGCCCGGCCCGGCTCTGTCAGATTAACGGCCGTGCCCCCGACTCCGTTCCCAGTCCATTCCCACTTCCGGCCGCCGGATAGGCTCGGCATCATGAAGCCAGGACAGACGCAGCGCACGCCTTGGATCGTGGGGGTCTCCGGTGCGTCCGGTACGCCGTATGCCGCTGCCGTGCTGCGTGCGCTTCTGGACGCGGGGGAGAGCGTCGACCTGATCGTCAGCAGGGCTTCGCGGCTGACGTTGCTGGACGAGACGGGGATCAGCTTCCGGGACGCCCACTGGGACGAGGACCTGCACGAATGGCTGGCCCGTGGCGCGGACGGCAAGCCCGGCACCTTCGACATCCAGGCCCAGGACGTACGGCACTGGAGCCCCGGTGACCTGGCAGCGGGGCCGTCTTCAGGCTCGTACCCCTCGAAGGGCATGCTCATCGTGCCCGCGTCCACGGCCTGTGTCGCCGGGGTCGCGCTCGGCCTCTCGAAGGACCTGCTGCAACGCGCCGCGAGCGTCACGCTCAAAGAGGGCCGCAAGCTGGTCGTCGCCGTCCGCGAGACCCCGCTGAACGGGCAGACCCTGCGGCACATGGTGACCCTGGACGACGCGGGCGCGACCGTACTGCCGGCGTCCCCGGCGTTCTACGCGGGCGCCACCCACATCCAGGACCTCGTCGACTTCGTCGCCGGGCGGGTGCTGGACGCGGCGGGCGTCGAGCACACGCTCTACCGCCGCTGGGAGGGCGAACTCGGCGGCGGCTCACGCACCATCTGAGCAACTCGCAGTACCCACGCAGCACTTCATCACTTTCAGGACTTCAGGAATTCTTCAGCGGAAGGCTATCGATCGCATGGACGCGGTGGACAGGCAGCTCATCCAGGCCCTCAGGGAGAACGGCCGGGCCTCCTATGCGGAGCTGGGACGCCTTGTCGGACTGTCGGGACCCAGCGTCACCGACCGCATCAACCGCCTGGAGGCGGCCGGCGTCATCACCGGCTACCGCGCGACGGTCGACGCCACCTCGCTCGGCCTCGGCGTCACCGCCCTGATCGGCATCTCGCTCTCCGACGCCGCCGACCACGAGGACGTCGCGCACCGGCTGCGGGACCTGAACGAGATCGAGGACTGCTGGTTCATCGCGGGCGACGACTCGTTCATGCTCAAGGTCCGGGCGCCGGACGTGGACGGCCTGGAGAAGACGATTCGGCGGCTGTCGGGGACGAAGGGCGTCTCTCGTACGCGTACGACGATCGTGCTCTCCACGAAGTGGGAGAACCGCGTGGGCGAGCTGCCCGAAGAGGCGTAGTAGTGCAGGCGTACGGTTGACCGAGTCGTCGTAGGAAGAGGTAGAGGCATGGACGTCGGGCTCAAGCGCGAGCTGGAGGAGAAGGTCCGGGCCGGTGAGCGGCTGACCCGTGAGGACGGCATCGCGCTGTACGAGTCGGACGACCTGGCCTGGCTGGGCGGTCTCGCGCACGAGGTGCGGACCCGTAAGAACGGTGACGTCGTCCACTTCAACGTCAACCGGCACCTCAACATGACGAACGTGTGCACGGCGTCGTGTGCGTACTGCTCGTTCCAGCGGAAGCCGGGCGAGAAGGACGCGTACACGATGCGTATCGAGGAGGCCGTACGCCTCGCCAAGGCGATGGAGGGCGAGAACCTCACCGAGCTGCACATCGTCAACGGCCTGCACCCGAATCTGCCATGGCGCTACTACCCGCGGTCGCTGAGCGAGCTGAAGAAGGCGCTCCCGGACGTCTCTCTGAAGGCCTTCACGGCGACGGAGATCCACCACTTCGAGACGATCTCGGGCCTGTCGGCGTCCGACATCCTCGACGAGCTGATCGAGGCCGGTCTGGAGTCCTTGACCGGCGGCGGCGCGGAGATCTTCGACTGGGAGGTACGCCAGCACATCGTCGACCACCGCACGCACTGGGAGGACTGGTCGCGCATCCACCGCCTGGCGCACGCGAAGGGCCTCAAGACTCCCTGCACGATGCTGTACGGCCACATCGAGGAGCCGAAGCACAGGGTCGATCACGTGCTCAGGCTTCGTGAACTGCAGGACGAGACGGGCGGCTTCCAGGTCTTCATCCCGCTGCGCTACCAGCACGACTTCGTCGACGTGAAGGACGGCAAGGTACGCAACCGCCTCCAGGCGCGCACCCAGATGGCAACGGGCGCGGAAGCCCTGAAGACCTTCGCGGTCTCCCGTCTGCTCTTCGACAACGTTCCGCACGTCAAGGTCTTCTGGGTCATGCACGGCGTCCAGACCGCCCAGCTGGCCCTTCAGCACGGTGCCGACGACATGGACGGCTCGGTGGTGGAGTACAAGATCACCCACGACGCCGACAACTACGGCACACCGAACAAGCTGACCCGCGAGGACCTGCTGGACCTGATCCGGGACGCGGGCTTCCGCCCGGTGGAACGGAACACGCGGTACGAGATCATCCGCGAGTACGAGGGACCGGACGCGTCGCGTCGGGAGTCGCCTCAGCCGATGCGGGTCTGAGGGTTTCCTTGCCCACCCACCCGCCCTTCTGGGTTGCCACGTCTGGTGGTCCAGAGGGTGCGGGTTGTTCGTGGCTGGTCACGCAGTTCCCCGCGCCCCTGAGGGGCGCGTCTGCCCAGCTCAGCTACTCAGCCCAGCCAGGCACAAGTCAGCCCGTCCGGCGTTTGAGGACGAGGCCGTTCAGGCCGATCGGGGTCTGGGGCGGAGCCCCAGCGGGGGTCCAGGGGGCGGAGCCCCATGGTTACGGGAAGGGGCGGGGTGGGGAAGAAAAAACCCACGTGAGCCCCGGCCCAGCACGGGTACTCGAAGCACATGGCCAGCACCAAGGCCCCCGAGGACGCGTACACGGCGGAGCCGTTCGTGCCGCAGCGCGGCGGCCTGGCCGCCCTGCGGAAAGCCGCCGCCGAGTGCCGCGGCTGCCCCCTGCACCGCGACGCCACGCAGACCGTGTTCGGCACCGGCGACACCGACGCCCGCGTACTGATCGTCGGCGAGCAGCCGGGAGACCAGGAGGACCGGCAGGGCAAACCGTTCGTCGGCCCCGCGGGCCGTCTGCTCGACCGGGCCCTGGCCGAGGCGGGCATCGACCCCGGCCAGACGTACGTCACGAACGCCGTCAAGCACTTCAAGTTCACGAGCTCCGGCCCCGGCAAGCGCCGTATCCACAAGTCACCCAGCCTGCGCGAGATGACGGCCTGCGGCCCCTGGCTGGCCGCCGAACTGGCCGCGGTGGACCCGGAGTTGATCGTCGTACTCGGCGCCACAGCGGGCAAGGCCCTGCTCGGCTCCTCGTTCCGCGTCACCCAGCAGCGCGGAACGCTCCTGGAGGAGGAGATCCACGGCCGCCGGACCCGCCTGGTCGCCACCATCCACCCCTCCGCCGCCCTGCGTGCCGACGACCGCGAGGCGGTGTACCAGGGGCTGGTCTCCGACCTGAAGGTGGCGGCAAGGGCACTGGGCTGAGTGCAGGCCGGCGAGAGCGGGCCCGGGCCAGTGAAGCAGGTCAAGCGGAGAGGCCGCCGGTCCTCCGAATGCTCTTGAGCCACGTATGCAGTAATGAATAATCTAGCCCCATGCCCCTTACGTTCACCCTCGACCCCTCCATGGACCCCGCCCTGCGCGACGGCCTCCTCCACCTCTGGGCCGACGTCACCAACACGGGCGGCGCCGTCGGCTTCGTACCGCCCGTGACCACCGACGCGATCCGCCCGGAACTCATCAAGCACCTCGCCGTGATGAACGAGGGACGTATGCGGCTGCTGGTCGGCCGGGACGAGGAGGGCGCCGTCGCCGCGACCGCCTTCTTCGCCTTCAACACGCACCGGCTGATGACGCACTGGGTGTGGCTCTACACGGTGATGGTGCACCCGAAGCACCAGGGCAAGGGCTACGGGCGCGACCTGCTCGAAGCCGCCGCGGAGGTGGCCGGCGGCTTCGAGGGCATCGAGGCGATACGGCTCACCTGCCGCGGCGGACTCGGACTCGAGCGGTTCTACGCCTCCTGCGGCTACAAGGAGGTCGGCCGCGTACCCGGCGCGATCCGCGTCGCACCCGGCGACGACCGTGACGACATCACGATGCTGCTGCCGCTCACCCGCCTCGACTGAGGCCGCAGGAAGCCATACAGGAATACGGGAAGCCATAGGGCGAGGCCATGGGCCCCTTGCAAGATCACCGGCAGGACGTGCTTGACTGGAGGGTGCCCTTTGGGAATGTTCGAACGGGAAGAGTGGATTGAGATGCTCCGCTACACACTGATGCGCCTCGGAATCTTCGCGGGCTGCCTCGTGGTCGTCTGGGGCCTCGTCTACTCCGGCATCGCCCCGCGCGGCCTCGGCGACTCCAACGGCATGTGGATCGTCCTGCTCGCCCTCGTGCTCTCGGCCCCGATCAGCTTCGTGGTCCTGCGCAAGGAACGCGACCGCGCCTCCGCGAAGATCGTCGAGCGGGTGGACCGGACCAAGGCCAACCTGGAGCGCAACCGTTCCCAGGAGGACACCGCGGACGACGCGGCGCGCGGTGGCGCACAGGGTCAGCCTTCGTGACCCGGCCTTCGTGACCGACGGCGACACCTTGGGCGCCCTCGGGTGGGGGAGAACCGTAGGCTAAGCCATATGGGTGCTGTGAAGAACAAGCGGATGCCGCGTGCCGTGCGTGAACAGCAGATGCTGGACGCCGCCGTGCGGACCTTCGGACAGCGGGGGTACCGGGCCGCGTCGATGGACGAGATCGCCGATCTGGCGGGCGTGTCCAAGCCGCTGGTGTACCTGTACCTGAACTCCAAGGAAGACCTCTTCACGGCCTGCATCCGCCGCGAGGCCGCCGCCCTGACGGCCGCCGTACGTGCGGGAGTTCACTCCGGCCTGCCCGCCGACCGCCAACTCTGGGAAGGGCTGCGGGCGTTCTTCACCCACACCGCGCAGAACCCTGACGGCTGGGCGGTGCTGCACCTCCAGGCACGTACACACGGCGAGCCGTTCGCCGCCGAGGTCACCGCGATGCGGGAGGAACTCGTCGCGTTCGTCACCCAGTTGATAGCGGTGGCCGCCCGCGAGGCCCACCGGGACCCGTCGTCGGCCGAGCGCGCCGAACGTACCGAGCACGAGGTCGCCGGCCTCGCCGAGGCCCTGGTCGGAGCGGCCGAGTCCCTCGCGGCCTGGGCCAACACCACACCCGGCGTCTCGGCCAAGCAGGCGGCGGCGACGCTGATGAACTTCGCCTGGGCGGGCCTCGGGAACCTGATGGACGGGCGGGCCTGGGCACCCCCGAAGTCGTAACGCCTCACGCCAAGTACACCTCACGCAAGAGGCCGTACCTCGCCCGTGAGGTGGACGCGCTCCCCTTCCCCGCGCAGCTCGAAGGCGCCCCCCTTCGCCGCGTACGTCACCACCCCCGGCAGCAGCACGGGCGCCCTGAACTCGGCCTTGACGTACACGGCTTCGGGAACGCCGTGCTCCGCGAGACAGCGCGCCACGCTCCACATGCCGTGCGCGATGGGCCTCCGGAAGCCGAAGAGCCGGGCCGTGAGCGGATACAGGTGGATCGGATTCCGGTCCCCGGAAGCCGCCCCGTAACGCTGCCCGAGATCCCCACCGAGCCGCCACTCGGCGATGGTGGGAAGGGCTTTACGGACCTCGCCCGGCGGTGAGGGCGGCCCGGCGTACGCCTTGGTCGGCGAAGTCTGCGGAGTCCGAGAGGTCTGCGAGGTCCGATGCGAAGTCTGCGAGGTCCGATGCCGCGCGAGATACGTACTCCGCGACTCCCATACGAGGCTGCCGCCGCCCCGAACCTCGGTGACGAGGGTCGCCTCGGTCCCGCGCCGATGGGGCGCCAACCCCTCGACGTAGACGTGGAGTTCGTACTCCCCGGTGGCCGGCAACGCTTCCCGCTGGATGATCTCGACGGTCGTGTGCACGAGCCCGAGCAACGGCAACGGAAACGTCCGCGCACTCATCAGCCGCATGGCCAGCGGAAACCCCAGCACATGCGGATACGTCATGGGCAGCGCGTCGGCGCCCACGCCGTACCCGCAGACGCGCTCGTACGCGGCGAGCTTGGCGAGGTCGATGCGAACGCCGGGGAGTACGAGGCGAGTTGGGGGCGCCACCGCACCGCCGCGCCGGGGCCGCTTGAAGGGGGAGAGGAGGGCGCCGCGGGCGAGGAGGGGGGCGAGGGCGGGGGAGGCGGCGAGGGTCTGGGTGTGCATGCGGGTCACGCTCCCGATCGGCACCATCATGAATCTTACTCCGGAGTAAGATTACTCAGAGGTCAGAAAGAGGTCGAGACGTACCCCGGTGCCTGTGAATGTTGTGGAGGGTGGCGTCGTCGCTGGTGAAGACGGTTCGCTGACGGCACCCGCGTACGTCGTAATGCGTACGTTGAAGGCTCAACCCCCAATGAGCACCAGCAATGAACACCAGCCTGATCAGCCCCGTAGCACCCATGGGGACCCATGGGACTCGTGGGGGACCGCCCCTTGTGATGCGTGATGAGTGAGCCGACCAGGAACACCCTCCCCCACAGGCATGACGACGAGGAGCCGCCCCATGTCCGCCAGGAAGTTCTCCACTCCCGCCCCCGCGCTCGTCGAGCCGGACATCAAGCGGCTGGACGGTGTCGTACGGGAGGCGGCGGTGCCACCGCTGGTCGCGCCGGTCAGGCACGGATCCCTTGCGGACATCCCGTTCGACAACGCGAGCGCGGCCCCCGCCGATGTCGTCCTGAGCCGCAAGGGGCCGGACGGCGACTGGGCAGACGTGACGGCGAACGCGTTCGCGGACGAAGTGCTGGCGCTGGCCAAGGGGTTGATCGCCGAAGGGCTGATGCCGGGCGACCGGATCGCCATCATGGCGCGTACGACGTACGAGTGGACGCTGCTGGACTTCGCGGCCTGGGCCGCCGGCCTGGTGACCGTGCCGATCTACCCGACCTCATCCCTCTTCCAGACCCGCTGGATCCTCCAGGACTCCGGGGCCGTCGCGCTCGCCGTCGAGGACGCCGCACAGGCCGCCGCGCTGGGCCCGGAGCGGGAGCGGATCCCGGATCTGAGGCATGTGTGGGTCTTCGAGAAGGGGCACGTGGAGCGGCTCGCCGAGTCGGGCCGGAACACGCCGGACTCGGAAGTCGCCGTACGCCGTGGAATGTTGGGGCCGGGAACCCTCGCCACGGTCATCTACACCTCGGGTACGACCGGCCGCCCCAAGGGCTGCGCACTGTCCCACGGCAACTTCTTCGCCGAGGTCGACAACGCCATCGAACACCTCTACCCGGCTTTCAGGTCCCGCACCGACGAACCGGCAGCCACCCTCCTCTTCCTCCCCCTCTCCCACGTCTTCGGCCGCATGATCGCGGTCGGCTGTCTGCGCGCCCGCGTCCGGCTGGGACATGCACCGGGCATCGGTTCCGAGGAACTGCTCACCGACCTGGCCTCGTTCAAGCCGACGTTCCTCGTGGCCATCCCGTACGTCCTGGAGAAGGTCTTCAACACGGGCCGCGCGACCGCCGAACGCATGGGCCGCGCCTCGTCCTTCGACCGCGCGGCCCGCGTCGCCCGCTCATACGGCATGGCGGTCGAGGCCCAGCAGCACGGCACCGGCCCCGGCCCGAGCCGCTCCCTGCGCGCGGCCCGCTCCCTCTACGACCCCCTCGTCTACCGCCGCATCCGGGGCGCCCTGGGCGGGCGCGTCCGTTATGCCATCTGCGGCGGCTCCCCGCTCGGCCGCGACCTCGCGGCGTTCTTCGCCGGCGCGGGCATAGAGATCTTCGAGGGCTACGGCCTCACGGAATCGACAGCGGCGGCAACGATCACCCCACCCCTCAAACCCCGCCTGGGCACGGTGGGCTGGCCCATGCCCGGCACCCGGGTCCGTATCGCCGCGGACGGAGAGATCCTGCTGAACGGCGGCCATGTCTTCCGCGGCTACTGGGACCCGCACGCGGGCGGAGTCGTCCCCGCCGCCCCCGACGGCTGGTTCGCGACGGGCGACATCGGCGCCCTGGACGACGAGGGCTACCTCACGATCACCGGCCGCAAGAAGGAAATCCTGATCACGGCCGGCGGCAAGAGCGTGGCCCCGGCCCCCTTGGAGGACTGGCTCCGCTCCCACCCTCTGATCGCCCAGTGCATGGTCCTCGGCGACGGCCGCCCGTACATCAGCGCCCTGATCACCCTCGACCAGGACGGCATCACCCACTGGCGCCAGATGAACAAAAAACCCGCGGTGCCCGCCGAACTCCTAGTCGAAGACGAGGAGTTGAACACCATCCTCCAACGAGCGATCCACGAGGCCAACAAGCTGGTCTCCCGCCCGGAGTCGATACGCCGCTTCACCATCCTGCCGGGGAGGTTCAGCGAGGAGGCGGGGCACCTGACTCCGACGATGAAGCTCCGGCGGGACGCGATCGCAAGGGACTTCGCGGCGGAGATCGAGGGGTTGTACGAGCGGTAGGGCGGCGAGGCACCGCTGCGCGCCTGGGCCTTCGGCCCCGCAAGGGGCGCGGGGAGGCGCAGTCTTTTCAGGGGCGCGGGGCTGTATCGATGTGCGGCTCCGCCGCGATGGGGGTCCCCCCGCCTTGGGGGTCCCCCCAGGCCCTTAAGGCACTGGGGGAGCAGCCGAGAGTGGGGGAGCGACCAGCCACAACGAACCCGCACCCGCCAACGAACCCAACACCCCACCCCCGTAGGCGCCCGCCGGAGGCAAAAGGCAGGAGCCCCGCCACCAAATGGTGAAGGGGCTCCTTGGGTACTGCACTCGTTCCGGAGATCAGAGCATCAGAGCGTTCGCTCTTGAAGCCGAAGGATCAGACGGGGGTGACGTTCTCCGCCTGCGGGCCCTTCGGACCCTGGGTTACGTCGAAGGTAACCGCCTGGTTCTCTTCGAGGGAGCGGAAGCCGCTCGCGTTGATCGCGGAGTAGTGGACGAAGACGTCGGGGCCTCCGCCTTCTTGGGCGATGAAGCCAAAGCCCTTTTCGGCGTTGAACCACTTCACGGTTCCGGTAGCCATAAGCCCTCCTTGGGCCCAAAGGGTTGCCCTGCTCCAGAACCAGCGATTGTGTAAACAACTGCATTCGTCTGAATACGACGAGAGCCCGCGGTTACATGCGCTCCGCAGGCTCTGTACTGCAAGGGAAACCAAACTGCAACTTGCGGCTGAGCCTAGCATGCAGGCAGCCGGAAGCAATAGGGATCAAGATCACGTCACCCGGATGTTTGAGTAGTTCACCCGATGGGTTGACGTAAGGAAGGCGGCGGGGTGTCAGGAGGGTTGACACAAGAGGCCGAGATGGTTTCCGGAATCGCTCTGCATCACTCCGGGACCCGAAGCCTGCACCGTACCCCAAAGGAGCTAGCCTCACGATGTGGACAATTCTCGCACCCGGCCGCGCGTCGGCCACATCCAGTTCCTGAACTGCCTGCCCCTGTACTGGGGGCTCGCCCGTACGGGGACGCTTCTCGACTTCGAGCTCACCAAGGACACCCCGGAGAAGCTCAGCGAGCAGCTGGTGCAGGGCGATCTCGACATCGGGCCCATCACGCTCGTCGAGTTCCTCAAGCACGCCGACGAACTGGTCGCCTTCCCCGACATCGCGGTCGGCTGCGACGGCCCGGTGATGTCCTGCGTGATCGTCTCCCAGGTCCCGCTGGAGGACCTGGACGGCGCCCGCGTCGCCCTCGGCTCGACCTCGCGCACGTCCGTACGGCTCGCGGAGCTGCTGCTGGCCGAGCGGTTCGGCGTACAGCCCTCGTACTACACCTGCCCGCCCGACCTCGCCCTGATGATGCGTGAGGCCGAGGCCGCCGTACTCATCGGGGACGCGGCGCTGCGCGCCAACCTGCTCGACGGTCCGCAGTACGGGCTCGCCGTGCACGACCTGGGCGCGCTGTGGAAGGAGTGGACGGGGCTGCCGTTCGTCTTCGCGGTCTGGGCGGCGCGCCGCGAGTACCTGGAGCGCGAGCCGGTCGTCACGCGCAAGGTCCACGAGGCCTTTCTCGCCTCCAGGGACCTGTCGCTGGAGGAGGTCGGCAAGGTCGCCGAGCAGGCGGCGCGTTGGGAGGCCTTCGACGAGCGCGTTCTGGAGAACTACTTCACGACGCTCGACTTTCGTTTCGGCGGCCCGCAGTTGGAGGCCATCACGGAGTTCGCACGCCGGGTCGGCCCGACGACCGGCTTCCCGGCGGATGTGAAGGTGTCTCTGCTGGAGCCGTAAGCCGTAAGCAGCGCCTACCCTGCTGGTTGTCCCTACCCTTGCCGGTGGGGAGTGGAGCGCGTCCGGGGGAGGCACACGCCATGCAACCGCTCGATGTCGGTGAACCCACCACGGTCGGGCCCTACCGGCTGCTCGGCCGGCTCGGCTCGGGCGGGATGGGCCGGGTCTACCTGGGCCGCAGCGCGGGCGGCCGTACCGTCGCGGTCAAGATCGTGCATCCGCATTTCGCGCTCGACGAGGAGTTCCGCGCCCGTTTCCGCCGTGAGGTCGACGCGGCACGCCGGGTGGGCGGCGCGTACACGGCACCGGTCCTCGACGCCGACCCGGACGCCTCGATCCCCTGGGTGGCGACCGCGTACGCCGCAGGACCCTCGCTCGCCGCGGCGGTCGCGGACGCCGGTCCACTGCCGGAACATTCCGTACGGGTCCTGGGTGCGGGCCTCGCGGAGGCGCTGTCGGCGGTGCACGGACTGGAGCTCGTACATCGCGACGTCAAGCCCTCGAACGTACTCCTGACGCTGGACGGCCCGCTGCTCATCGACTTCGGCATCGCGCGGGCGACGGACGGGACGGCGTCCCTGACGTCCACGGGTGTGTCCGTGGGCTCGCCCGGCTATATGTCGCCCGAGCAGATTCTCGGCAAGGGGGTCACGGGGGCGGCGGACGTCTTCTCGCTGGGGGCGGTACTGGCGTACGCGGCAATCGGGGCGCCCCCCTTTCCCGGCGACTCCTCGGCCTCCCTGCTCTACAAGGTCGTACACGAGGAACCCGAACTCGGCTCCCTGGACGGGGAGTTGCGCGACGTGGTCGCGGCCTGTCTGGCCAAGGACCCGGGCGAGCGCCCGTCTCCGGCCTCGCTCGCCGCCCGGCTCGCGCCGGAGGGGGCGGCACGGTCGGTGGCGGCGGGGTGGCTGCCGGGGCCGTTGGTGGAGCAGGTGAGCCGAAGTGCGGTGCAGGTGCTGAACCTTGAGGCTTCGGGGGTGGAGGAGGCTTCGGGGGTGGTGGGGTTCAGTAGCCCTTCGGTCGGTAGCCCTTCGGTGGGGGCGGAGGCCAGCGGGTCGGCTCCCGTTGCTCCGGCTGGTCCCGCTGGGGTGTTCGGGCCGCCGGATCCTTCGTACGGGGCGGCGGAGGTGGCGGGGGCGCCGACGTATGTTCCGGAGCGGCGTGAGGCTGATGGCCGTGGGGGGTCGGGCTTGGGTCCCGGCCCCGGTCACGCTCCCGCTCCCGGAAAGCTGACCGTCTCCGTGGCCGCGACGTCCGCGCCGGGTGCGGGTGGCCGTGGGCGCAGGCTGAGTTGCACGGTGGCGCTGGCGGTCGCGGGGGCGCTGGCGGCGGTGACGTTCGGCTCGGTGTTCGTCTTCGACCTGCTGCCGGGAAGCGGAGCCTCGGACGACAGGGACTCGGCCGGCGACTCGGCGACGAAGCCGAACGCGCCCGCGCCCTCCGAAGCACCGGCCACCGGAGCGGCCGTCCCCAAGCGCTACCTCGGCACCTGGGAGGGCGACGGCGTAGCCCTCAACGGCACCCTCCCCATGGGCGAGTTCCGCGTCACGGTCCGCCAGGCCGGCGTGGGCGAACAGTTCGCCACGTTCCGCCAGACCGACCTGATCGGCGGCCACTGCGACACCGTACTCATCCTCAAGAAGGCCACCCCCCAACAGATCACCGCCACCAGCGTCGCCAAGCAGTCCAAGGACGCCGTGTGCGTGATGGGCCGCCACGAGGTCCGCCTGACCCCGGTCGACGACGACTTGAGGTACGAGACGGACAACGAGGAGGCGGGGGATCCGGTGGCTCGGATGAACAGGATCAAGTAGCAGCCCTCTGGCGACGGCGCAGGAAGCGCCCGCCGAGCACGGCCGCGCCTGAGAGCAGCGCGGTGCCCCAGATGATGGCCCAGACGTACGGATACTCCTCATGGAGCCAGCAAGGGCCGCCCTTGCTGTCGCAGTCGTCACCACGATTGAGCCTCTTGGGCCGCAACGCCGCGGCGAGCACCACGGTGAGCAGCGCGGCCATGACATGCCCGGGCAACGAAGCGGCGATCCACTTCAGCGAACCCACCTTGTCCTCCGGCCACTTCACGCGCGTCAGCGTCACGACCAGGGCGGCGATGGTGAGGGGCACGAGGAGGCCGGTGGTCGCGGCCAGACCGTACGGACCTCCGGGCCAGGCGAGGGCGGGGCCGCCCCAGACATGGCTACGACCCCAGAAGATCGCCACGAGAGCGAGTCCCATCAGTTCGAGCGTGACGGTGATGATGACCAGCCACCGAAGGACGGCATCCCACTTCACCTTCGGCTCTCGCCCGGGCCCCCGCGACACCGCCACCCGCCCCCGCACAGGCTCGTACCGCAGGGCAGCCCCCGCCGCCCGCCTCCGCTTCGGCCTGGCCGATCCGCTCACCGTTCGTCTCCCTTGCTGTCCCCGGCCACTCCCGCCCGTCACTCCCATTACTACTGTGTCTGCAAACAAGTGAACGAAATTACCGCGCGGACGAGGAAACGGGGAAGGCCCGACCATGGAGACACTGCAGCCGGACGATCCGCGGGAGTTGGGCAGCTACCGGCTGCTGCGGAGGCTCGGCGTGGGAGGCATGGGCCGCGTCTACCTTGCCCGTTCGCCGGGCGGTCGCACGGTCGCGGTGAAGGTCGTACGGCCGGAGCTGGCGGCCGATGTCGACTTCCGCCGTCGCTTCCAGCACGAGGTGGAGATAGCCCGCGCGGTCTCCGGCCGCTACACGGCACCGGTCGTGGACGCGGCCCCGGACGCGTCGCTGCCGTGGCTGGCGACCTCGTACGTCCTCGGCCCCGACCTCACCGATGTGGTGGAGGCGCATGGCGCTCTCCCCGAGCACACGGTCCGCGCACTGGGTGCGGGCCTGGCCGCCGCGCTCCAGGAGATCCATGCGGCAGGCCTGATCCACCGCGACCTCAAGCCCTCCAACGTCCTGCTGGCGGCGGACGGCCCCCGCGTCATCGACTTCGGCATCGCGCGGGCGGTGGACGGAAACCGTATGACGCAGACGGGAGTTGTGGTCGGCTCGCCCGGCTACATGCCGCCCGAGCAGGCGTTGGGGCAGGACGTCGGAACCGCCGGGGACGTGTTCTCGCTCGGCGCCGTGCTTGCCTTCGCGGCAACGGGCCGCAATGTCTTCGGAGAGGGCGCCGCCTCGCACGCCGCGATGCTCTACCAGATCGTCCATGGTGAGCCGGACCTGACGGGCGTACCGCAGTCGTTGACCGGGTTGTTCCGCGCCTGCCTGATGAAGGACCCGGCTCAGCGGCCGGCTCCGGCGGAGATCGTGCGGGCCCTGGCTCCGCAGGGCGTCGACGGACTGTTCAGGGATTGGCTGCCGTCGGCGGTGGCCTCGACGATCGCCAGGCATGCGGCGGGGATCCTGGACCTGGAGACGCCATCGGGCGGGGTGGCGCCGGTGGCGGCTGCCCCGGTGGCTTCGACCGCGGGTGCCTACGGGTATCCGTCAACCTCGGGCGGGTACGGGTATCCATCAACTCCCAGCATCGATATGCCAGTTGGTGCACCTCCTGCCCACCCCACGGCTCCGCCGAGCTTCGGCCCGCCCCCGACCGTCCTCAACGGGGGCACGCCACCGCCGGCACCCATGCCCTCCGAGCCCACGCCCCCGTCCCGCCGCCGTTTCATCGGCATCGCGGTCGGCGGCGGCGTGGCGGCGGCAGGCGCGGCCACGGCCTGGTTGCTGACCCGTGACGACGGCGCCGCAACCGGGGCGTCGACGGTGGACGGCAGGGGAGGAGCGGCCGAGCCCGCGGCGGAGGACTTCACGACACCCCCCGCGGGCACGGCTCCGCAGGCGTTGTGGCACGAGTCCGTGGCGGAGGACAGCGTCAGCACCACCAAACCCCTGCTGACGCACAAGGGGCTACTGCTGATCAGTGGTGACCCGCTGGTGGCGTACGACGTGAAGACCGGGAAGGCACGCTGGACCCGCAAGGACGTGCTGCCGTTCGGAGCCCCGCTGCTGCTCGCCGACGGCAGGCTCTTCATGGCCGACACCGACACGAGCGGCGTACTCAAGGCGCTCGACGTGACGACGGGCAAGGAGGCCTGGCGCAGCCGCCTCGGCAAGGACCTGAAGGTCGAGAAGACGATCGCCGTCGACGCGAAGAACGTGTACGTCACGGTGACCGACTTCAGCGACTCCCGCAGCGCCACCGACTACCGCACCGGCGTCGCGGCCATCAGCCACAGCACGGGCAGGCAGGCGTGGCTGCAGAAGCGCGACTGGGGCACCGACGACTACGACGTCGAGGGCACCGTCGACGGAAAGTACCTCGTCTACGCGGACTCCAACTACAACCTCACCGTCCGCGACACGGCCACCGGCACCCAGCTGTGGACCAAGAAGATCGGCGACGACTGGAACTGGACGCCCACGATCGCCCCCGGCGCGGGCCTGGTCCTCCTCCCCGGCGACAACCTGAAAGCGGTCGACACCGAGACCGGCAAGATCCGCTGGACGCTGCCGCCGAACGGCCGCGGCGGCTTCGACAACCCGACCGTCATCGACGGTGTCCTCTACGCCGGCGACCACGACGGCGGCGTATGGGCCGTCAACGTCAAGACCGGCAAGAAGATCTGGCTGAGCGAGGACCCGGGCGCCGACTCGGCCCCGACCCGTTTCCTTCGCACGGGCGAAACCCTCTACGGTGCCTCCGACGCGGACGACGGCGGCATCTTCGCCATGAACGCCAGGACCGGCAAGACCCGCTGGGTCTACAACGACAACAAGAGCCCGGGCGAGCCGTGGCAGCTCGCCATCGCGGGCAACCGGCTGCTGGTGACGCACGGCTACGAGATTTACGCGCTGCCGGCGGTGTGACGAACCACCGCCGGCATACCGCCAGTTGAAGCGGAGCGCTACGTAGGCGTCGTGACCGTCATGTGCTCCCCGCTGCCCAGGTGCAGCATCCCCTTGCCCGGTGCGATGGGACCGCCGACCATGCTCCGGGTCGTACGGATGCCGATCAGCTCGCCGGCGGACGAGTCCTGCGGCGACAGCAGGATCCCGCGGCGGGCCTTCTTCGCGTCGACCTGCCAGCCGGAGAAGCCGTCGCAGATCTCCTCCTCGTCACCTGCGATGACGACGGCCACGCCGTCCTCCGTGCCGCGTTTCACGATGCGCTCGAAGACGTCCTCCGCGTCGCAGTCGTCCAGCACCTCGGCGTCGTCGACGAGGACGACGATGGGCTGCTCAGGAGTTGCCGAGCCGATGGCCTCCTCCAGCTCGTCGGTCTCGATGTCGTTGCCGGTGAAGACCTTCAACACGCCTTCCTGGCCGTCCAGTTCACGCAGGGGGGACTGCCGCGGCGCCGCGACGACGAGACGTACGCCCTGAGTGAGGTACGAGCGCGCGAAGTTCAGCAGCACTGTGCTGCGACCGGACTTGGCGGGGCCGCCGATCACGAAGGCGGGAATCCCCTGCGCGAGGTCGGGGCCGAACGCGGTGATCTCGTCACCGCCGACGCCCACCAGGGCCCACAGCGGGGACCCGGTCGTCTCCGGATCGCGCATCGCCCAGGCATCGGCGAAGGAGATCCGGCTCGGCAGGACGTCCACGCGGAAGGGACGGCGGGAGCGCGGGAGGTCCGCGTCACGGGCCGCCGCGGCCTCGCCGATGGCGACCAGCGCGGCGGCCTGGCCCTGGCCGGTCGTGTCGTCGGAGAGCAGGGCGAACTGCGTCTCCGTGGCCGTCTCGTTCCGGAAGGCGCGTCCGGGCGGGATCTCCTCGGGAACCTTGCGGGAGTTGATGTCCAGCATCGAGAAGTCACCGCGGTCCGCCAGCCGCAGACCGTACTTGTCCTCGGTCAGGGAGGAGATCCGGCCGGCCAGGATCTGGCGGTCACCGGTGATCACGATGTGGATGCCGACGCTCGCGCCCTCCCGCATCATGGCCATGAGCTGGTCGGTCAGATCACCGTGGTCATACTCGCCGAGCGTGGGCAGCCAGCCCTCCCAGCGGTCCAGCAGCAGCACGATGTGCGGCAGCCGCTCGTCCTCCGCGACGGAGGCCCGCATCTCCCCGATGTCGGCGAACCCCTTCTCGGCGAACAGGTCCTGACGGCGGGTGAGTTCACCGGACAGCCGCGCGAAGAGCCGTACGACCCGCTCCACTTGGTTACGTCCGACGACGGCACCGCAGTGCGGCAGGCGGGTCAGCGCGTTGAGGGCGCCGTTGCCGCAGTCGATCCCGTACAGATGGACGTCGGCCGCCGAGTGCGTACGGGCCAGTGAACCCGCGATCGTACGCAGCAACTGGGAACGTCCGGTGCGCGGGGCGCCGCCGACGAGCAGGTGCCCGAAGGTCGCGAAGTCCACGGCCACCGGGCGGCGGGCCTGCTGTCCCGGCAGGTCTTCGACGCCGTACGGGGCGGCCGGCAGCGCACCCGCGCTCCGGACCGGCGGAATGTCGTCCAGCAGCAGGGTCTCTTCGAGGGCCGGCAGCCAGGGGCTGTGCTGTGCCGGGATGCCCATAGCCCGATTGGCGCCCTGTACGGCGTCGACCAGCACCTTGAGGTCGGTGATCTCCTCTTCCTCGCGCGCCTCCGTCTTGGGCTTCTGCAGCGCGGCGCGTCCCAGGTCCTCCCAGGTCAGCGGCCCCGCCCACGGCGCGAGCGTCTGCGGATCGGCGGCCCCGGGACGGCGACCGCCGACCCGGCCGGACTGGAAGGGGATGAGCGAGGCGTGCCCCAGACGCACGTAAGCGCGACCGGGTGTGCTCTTGGCGATGTGCCCGGCCTCGGGCGAGTCGATGACGTCGCTGGACTCGCTGCCGTCGGTCACCCGCAGCGCGATACGCAGGTTGGTGTTGGCCCGGATCTCCGGCGAGACGACACCGCTGGGCCGTTGTGTGGCGAGGAGCAGATGGATGCCGAGGGAGCGGCCTCGCTGGGCGATGTTGACCAGGCCGGTGACGAAGTCCGGCAGGTCACGGACCATGGAGGCGAACTCGTCGATGACGATGAGCAGTCGGGGCACGGGAGGGTGCGAGGGATCGCGCCGTACGAGGTCCTGGTAGTCCTCGATGTCCTTGGCGTCGGCCGCGGCGAGGATGTGCTCGCGCCGCTTGAGCTCGGCGCCGAGCGATTCCAGGGCGCGCTCGACGAGGTGCGCGTCCAGGTCGGTGACCATGCCGACGGTGTGCGGCAGCTTCACGCAGTCCTTGAACGCCGAGCCGCCCTTGTAGTCGACGAGCACGAACGTCATGTTCTCGGGGGTGTTGGCGACGGCGAGCGCGGCCACGATGGTCTGCAGCAGCTCCGACTTACCGGAACCGGTCGTACCGGCGATCAGACCGTGCGGACCGTCCCGCCTCATGTCGATGCCGAAGGGACCGTCGTACGACTCACCGACGACGGCCATCGTCGACTGCCCGCCCATCCGCCAGCGGGCCGTGATCGCGTCGCTCGTCGGCGGCTCCAACTGCAGCACGTCGAGCAGCCGACTGGAGGCGGGCAGCGCGGAGTCCTCGGTCTCACCGCTGATGTCCCGCACGGGAGACAGCGAGCGGGACAGCCGCGCGCACCAGGCCGGTGACACGAAATCGGGCCGTACGTCACTCATGCGACGGGCACCGGTCTGCTCGACCCGCAGACGCAGCTCGAGCGCCTGCTCCTCGCCCTGCTGCCCCTGCTCGTCCGCCCGGTGCCAGGCCTGGAAGGACGGGAATCCGCCGCCCCCACCGGCTGCGCCCCCGGCGACCTGCGGGGCCATGGCCCCCGCGGCGGCGGTCTGTTCGGTGGGGCGGGGCTCGGCGACGACCACGGCCTGGCACTCGCCGGGCAGGAACCGCTCCTCCTCGTCCAGGCAGATCGCGTACATCGAGACGGCCGGACCTTCACGCAACAGCCGTACGACACCGGGCAGCGAGCGCAGCCGACGGGACCCGTCCCATACGACGACGACGTCGGGGTCGCTGAAACCTGCCTGGTTCCCGGACTCCTTCAAGGCCTTCTGGCGGGCGTCCAGCAGCTGGGTGAGCTCACCGACGCGGGCGCCGACGGTCTCGGAGTCCGTACCGATCAGCAGGTTGATGTCCTGGCCGCCCGACGGACGCGCGTGCGGCAGCCAGCGCACCCAGTCCCAGCGCGGGTGCGCCGCGTTCTCGGTCAGTACGTAGAACTGGACGTCCATCGGGCTGTGCAGCACCGCGGTCTGAGCGACGACCCACCGCCCCAGGGCGTGGGTCGAGTCGCCGGGCCCGGCGATGCCGATGACACCGAGATCCTTCAACGGCAGTGCGACAGGGGCGTCTTCGATGTGCCAGGTGACGTGACGCTTGTGGTCGTCCTGCTCCGGGTCGTCGAGCACAACCTCGGACGGGACCCGTCCCGTACCGACCCGCACCAGCAGGTGGTCGGCGTCGGTGCGCCGCCGTTCCCACAGCCGGGTACGCGGACCGGTGCCGATGGCCAGCACCGCGGCGGGGTCGGGGATGGCCTGGCGCCGGTCCAACCGCTCGGCGAGCAGGGCCTCTTGGGCGTCCTTCTCGATACGGGCCTTGTGCTCCTTGTACTCCTTGACCTGCTTCGCATGCGATTTCCGGCCGTGCTTCTTGTCCATGAAGTAGTTGCCGAGGAGCATGACCGGGCTCAGCAGAGCCATGATCATGTAGTACCAGCGCCCGAAGATCATGACCGCGACGACGGCGCCGACCAGCGGGAACAGCGCCATCAGCCAGGGCAGCGGGCGCGCCTCGAAATCACTGGGCTTCGAGGGCAGCCGGAAGTTGGTCTCGCGCTCCGGCGGGCGCAGACGGGGAGGCCGGTTGTAGTCGAGCCCGACGCCGTCCTCCGACCACTTCAACGCGGCATTCGGCGGGGTGTATCCGGCAATTTCCAGCAATGTATTACCGAGGGCGAGTTGGGCGCCGAGGGGCCATTCGCCGCCTTCGAAGTCTTCGCCGTCGAGGCGCGGGCCGCTTTTCTTGTCGCCCTTCTTATCGCCTTTGTCGCCCCTGTTGTTGCTGTCGTGCCTGTTGTCGCTATTATCCCCGTTATCGCCCTTGCCGCCCTTGTCGCCATGAAGGGTGACTTTGCAGGTACCGTCGATTGCGATCGACAACGTCGCGGCGCGCTGGGCGAGTTCGGGATCGTCGACGCGGAGCTGTGCGGCCGGGCCGCTGCCGATGTCGTACCGCCCGACCCCGAGCCGGTGCACGGCACCCGCCGCGGGACCGCTGACCACCCGCAGCTCCACCACGCCGGTCGGCTCCCCGGGAAGACAGCCGGCCGGGTCGTGCAGGCTGACGACGGCACCCTCCCGTATCGGCGAAGCGACGATGTTCGCGCTCGGGTCCACGGCGTATCCGTCGACGAACATCTGAGGCGCCCCACCGCCGCCGGGTATGGGACGACCGCCAATGGGGATGACCTGCGCACCCTCGGACATACCGACATGCCGCGCCAACTCCCGCGCGATGTCCCCGATCGACGACTCCGGATCGGCATCGAGCACCACGTCGGTACTGGCGCCACCGACCGGATCGACGACGGTCAGACTCAGGCGCACGATCGTCCTCCTCGCTGGGCTGAGGCCGCCCCCAGAACGCACAACACAGTGGCAGCGACGATAGCCGCCCGCTCCTTACCCGCGACAACGGGATCCGCAGGACGGTCACGAACCTGTTGCTCAGCCGGGCTGTTGATCCCAACTGCCCCACACGTAAGCTCTTTGCTCGTGCGGACGGCCTGTTGCACGGTCGAGGATCCGTACAACGGAGCCACGGGGGAAGGCCCTGAGGCGATCTGAACGGGAGGAAGCCGTCATGGCCAAAGACGCAGATATCACATATGCCGAACTCGAGAAGGAAGCCGGCAAGCTGCTGAGGGATATGGAGCGGCTGCACGGCGAACTCGACTCCATCGACGACCGGATCAAGACCCTGGTCGACAACGGCGGCTACACCACCCAGAAGGGTTCGGCCGCCTTCGAGGAGTCCTTCAAGGACTTCACCAAGGGCGCGAAGAAGGCCATGGAGGGCCTCGAGGGTATGTCCAAGTTCCTGACCAAGGCCAAGGAGGCTTACCAGAACTTGGACGAGGAGCTGGCCAAGGGGGTCAAGGGCTGAGGCCCGCCTCTGAGCGGTTCTGCCTGGCGTGGCGGCTACACACGGTCGCCACGCCAGTCGCGCTTCGTTGGACCTTTCTCGGTAGGGGAATTCATGTCGGACCAGACGGCTGATCTCACGCGTATCAAAGCGAGCGCCAAGTCGCTCTCCCGGATCCACTGGGAGTTCACAAAGAATGCAAACCCAGCTGAGGGCCTCGGCTCTCGTACGCTCGGTGACCAGAGTCTGGTCGACACGTTTGACGATTTCGGTGACAACTGGAAGATCCATCGAGAGCGCCTGACGGACGAACTGAAGAAGCTCTCGGAGGTCCTGTCTGCGGCGGCCAAGGCCTACGAAGACGTTGATCACCAGCTTGCCGAGGCTCTGCGGGGCACTGACAAGAAGAAGCCGGGTGCCAAGGGAGAGGCGAAGTGACGCGTCCCCGGGCCGATGAGTGGTCAGTAATCGGCGAATCATCGGACCCGATTCCCGGCGAGCCGGAAGAGGTCGCCAAACTCGGCCGAGATCTGCGGAGGACCGCAGAGGCGATCAAGAAGCAGGCGGATGAGATCAAAGCGCTCTCGTCCGTTGAGTCGTGGAAGAGCAAGGCAGCCGAGGAGTTCCGAAAAGAAGCCGAGGAAGCCGGGGGCAAGCTGCGGAAGGCGTACAAGCGTTACGACGCCGCAGCGGACGCTCTCGGGGAGAAGGTGGTCGACGGCGGCAGCCCGAAGGAGTACGCCTCGGAACTCCACCGTGCGCAAACGATGGCCGACAAGGCGCTCCGCGATGCCCAAGCCGCTGATGACGAGCACAAGGCGAGCAGCAATGGGATCGACAAGCTCCCCAAGAACACGGCCGACGATGACCCCGGCCGGAAGAAGCTGGAGAATCGCCAGGAAGCGGCGACTTCGGCGATGGAGCGGGCGAAGAGAGACCTTGAAGCAGCCAAAGACGTCCGCGACGCGGCGGTCACGAAGGCACGTGATGCTATTCGCCACGCCATCGACAATGACGGTCTGAAGGACGGCCGCTGGGACAAGTTCAAGGACTGGGTACACGATAATTCGGGCTGGATCAAGGAGTGGGTCGACGGACTCGGATGGGTCGCGACCATCTGCGGAACCCTGTCCCTGCTCGTGGGCTGGATACCCGTCATCGGGCAGGCACTTGCGGGAATTCTCGGCACGATCGCGCTGATCGCCACACTCGTCTCCCTCGTCGGCCATCTCGTGTTGGCTCTCGCGGGAGAGGGCAGCTGGTTCGATGTTGCGCTGGATATCGTGGGACTGGCAACGTTCGGTATTGGCCGGGGGGCCATCGCCGGTGGGCGTGGAGCGGTGAACGCGGCGAAGAGCGCTGCCCGTTCGAAGGGCTTCAGTAACTACATGGCGAACGTGACCGCGAAGCGGGGTTCCGCCGCGTGGCACAAGGCCCGTCAGAAGGCGTTCAAAGAGGCGAACCAAGTGAGCGGCGGGGCACTGCGGGGAAAGGCAGGTGCGGAGGCCCTGGCCAATGCCCCCAAGGGCTGGTTCCCTGGTGCGGGGCGCCTGGCCGAAGCGTTCAGCCCCAAAGCCATCGGAAAGGAAATGATCGACAGCTTCAAAGACCTCAAGGCGTTCAAAGACACTGGAGATCTATTCAAGGGGAATACTTGGTCTGACGCGTGGCAGAACGGGATGCGGCCCAGAGTGGGCGATTCCGGTCTTGCCTCCCTGAGTAGAGGTCTCGATGACATCGATGATTCTGTGCGCTCCGGCAGCGCGGTTTCGGCCCTGTCCGACACCTTTCAGACACAGACGCGAATCTGGGCCGCTTCGACCGGAATAGCCTCGTTCACGGATGCTGCGGACAAGGGGCCAATCACGAGCCGGATCGGTGATCGTATCGGCGTCGATGGACTGGACGACGGTCTCTGGTCGGCGACCGGAGTCAAGGATGCGTGGACGACAAGTAATGGCTGAGCAGTCGAAGAGCGACACGGCACCCCGAGAGCCGGCCTTGCGCCCGAAGGGCATGCGCCCCCCCGGCCTTGACCTGGTACGCAATGCGCGCATCTACGCCGACGGGAAGACGCTGGTCGCACGGGACCGGCGCGGACATGAGCGCCGATATCCAGTCGGAAGCGGCGGAATCCGACGAGCCGTGTTCTTCCCACCTGGCGATGTCTGGGAAACAACCATGAAGCAACCTGCGGCACGTTGGGGAGTCGTGGTCTTCCAGGATGAGCAGGGACGTTACGTACTACAGGTCCCGCTCGCCCAATGGCTTCCCGAGGCAGGTGCTATCGGGTCGGCGCAACTGAGGCCACGAGACTGCCTCAGCCGGGCAGGGCTGAAACAACTGGCCGATGACCTCAACGTTCCGATCTCGGAGAGTCAGACGCCCTGGGGGCGTGAAGTGTTCGAAAGCCCGGGAGGTGGCCGCTATGACCGGGCAAGCAACGTGGATCTGCCGATCTGGCACAGCTGGGTCAGGGGCATCGGGATCTTCGGCTGGCTCATTGCGCTGATTCTCTCCTTCGCAATGGGCGGCGACAGTTGGGGCCTTGTCGTCGCGGCGAGTGCGTTGCTCATGGTGCCCGGTAGTGACGTCGCCGTGCGCGCTCTCGCCTGGTGGCGTACTCGCGGTGACGGGCGCGTCTCCAACGCCACCGTGGTCAGGCCGTCTCCCGAGGCGGACGCCGGCGCTACTCGCCGATTCCGCGAGACTGCGTGCGTGCGGGTCATGCCTGGTGAGGTGGTGTTGACCAACACCGTCGGGGAGGAGCGCTGGTACGCGCGCCGGGCAGCTCATGGCATAGCGCGACTGGTGCGGTTGACGCATCCGAAGACCCGGGAGTGCCTGGGTATCGAGTTGCGGGACGCTGACGGTCAGGCGCGCGCGCTCCTGCCATGGCGATGGTGGTTCGCGGGCCCGGACGGCGAACAGCGATGGGCAGAGCTCGTGGCAGCCCTCGAACTTCCCGTGTCCGATGAGAACTTCCAGCCTGCGAAGAACACTGGGCCTGCGGAGAGTCCGGACAGCTGGTGGCAGAAGCATGAGCTTGGAGGGGATGCCATGAAGATGGCGGCGATGGACGGCAAGGATATCCGCAGGGCAACGAGCTGGCAGGCGGTGGTGATCGGCGGAAGCGAGCCGATCGTGATTCCGATCTTCAGTGCGCTTCTCCTGGCCGGGCTCTTCTCGGACGCGGTCCCTGCGCGGGTCGCGGGGATCCTCTCCGCTCTGACTGTGGCCCTTGTGCTGGGCCCGGTCCTCGCACATCAGCTCACCAGCCGCCTCGCCTACGACCGACCCGACGTTGCGGAGCGGTCGTGAGCTCGACACCCCAGCGTGACGCGGCGCCGCCCGCGGACTACCAACTGCTTCTACCGCAAGGCTGGTTCCGGGTTCACATTGCCCCGGAGCGGCGTGAGCAGTCTGTCGATGCCCTGCTGGAAAGGCAGTTCAAGGGAATCGATAACGCCCCCCAGATCAAGATGGAGCTCCGAAAAGAGCTGATCAGGCAGGCAGCCAGAGCCTTTGACGAAGGCGGCATCGAACTCTACATCAGCCTTCAACAGGCAGGCTCACTTACGATTCCGGCCTCGCTGCTCGTCACCCTGGTGACTCCGAGGGATCCCAAGGTCCCATTGCCGTCGCTGCGTGATCTTGCCGAGAGCCTCAAGGCCGAAGGTGGCAAGGGACGCACAGTATCGGTTGTCGAGCTTGCTGCCGGCTCGGCCATGAAGGTCCGAGTGGATCCCGAATCGGCGTCTACCAGGATGCAGCCCGAGGACGGCGATTATGCCCTGCCTTCCGTCACGGTGGACTATCAGCTGTCCATCCCCCGCAGTGACATGCAGTTGCTGCTGACGTTCTCGACACCACTGGTCCAGATCGCGGACGCCATGGTCGAACTCTTTGACGCGGTCGCCGGATCCCTCGCCTGGAAAGGTGCGGCGAATTGATTCCCATCCTGGAGTACGGGATCTCCTGTCCACCGGACTGGATCTACGTCCCCGTCAAACCGGACGACGACGTCGAGAGCTGGGTGAAGGAGGTAGGGGAGGGCCTGATCGAAAGAGGTCGCGCGGCGGGATACGAAATCGACCCGGAGCCCCTACAGGCCGACCTTCGAGCCAGGGCTGAGGACAGTCGGCGACGTTCTCCGCTCTACGCTTTCCTGCTCTACCCCGACGGCTTCGACAATGCGCTGAGTACCCTGGAAGTCGACCTCATTCATCCTGACGAATCGGTCCCGCAGATCACTCTGGACTGGCTGGCCGAGACATTCAGTGTCCATGACTTCGGACCGCCGGAGATCTCCCGGACTGATCTGCCGCTCGGCTCCGCAGTGCGCATTCGGCAGAACTTTGCCGCAGACGCCGATTCACCGGAGCATCCTGGAATTCTCCTGGAGACGCTTACGTACGGATCGCTTCCCGAAGGAACCGAGAGCGCGGTCATCCTGCTCATGTCCTGGACCGTCCCAGGGATCGCCGACGCGATGGAAGAAGCGGCCGATAGCATCGCGCGAACGCTCACTGTAGAGGCTACCGCGCCGTGATTCTCACGCTCGGAGAAGTCTAAGCAGGAAAGGTCTCGCATGAGCGCGAGCGGAAATTCCCTACCTGAGATCCCCGAAGGGGACTCTTCGGCTGTTGCCGATCACACTTGCCGATTTGATTTTCAGGATGGATGGGTCAACCCCACGCTCGATGGTGGAAAGCGGGCAGAAGCCATGGGTCTGGCCAGTCTCGCAGTAGAGCGCTTCAATCACCTTCAATTGACGGTTGACGGAAAGGATCTCTTCGACGATCTGGTCAACCGGGCTGTGGACCTCAAAAAAAGGGGGGACCGGCCCTGACAGCCGCTTATTACTCAGAGGCCGGAAGTAGTCTTGTAGATCTCGTAGTTGACTCATATGGCGAAGAGGGTGAGCCCAGACCGCAGCCTGCGGAAGTGCTGCCACTTCTCCTACAGTGGGCGAACGCGGAGATCGTCGGTGAGCCTGATGTGAGGAATGTTGACCTCCGCGCAGGGTCAGCGGTGCGCGTCCAAGGGATGGCGAAGTCCAAGCGATTCCTCGGGTTCGGTAGTCGACTGGTCGAGTTCGTCAGATACGCCGTCTTCCCGCCTGGATTGGAGTACGTCATCGTAGCCACAGTGAGCTGGAGGGACGTGCAGTACTCAGAGGTGCTTTCGCAGGTCACGGACGATTTGATGTCCACCATGAGGAACATTGCCCTTGACGGCGAGGGAAAATAAATCGATCCGGACAGCTGAAAGTGAGTTCCTTGTACCTGTGCTGACCGCAAATCAATTTTAATCGATCAGCTAACTTGGGACGGTGTCACGGAATCCTCGTCGGCGAGCTGCGGCAGGACGGCAACGCAGCAAGCGGGTCATGATCAACCATCCCCCGCGAAATGCGCCATGTCGATACAGAGCCTGTACTGCGTAGGTCGAACATGATGGCTTGTAAGGGCATCGGGCTGGTTGGGTCGGACTGATCGACACGCGATAATAGTGGACTACCGCATACATTTTGGTGGCCAGCCACCCTGGCGGTCGCGGCGCCGCCGGATCATCCCTCGCTCCGGTCTGCAAGCGGGCGGCAGGCCGTGTGAGTACCGTGCCGAGCGCAATCAGCCATGCAGCAGGACAGACCCCCCTGCAACATATGCACGCGTCGAGCAGAACCTCCCACCAACTGTCTTGCGTGGTGGCTTTTCTCTGCCTGCCAGAATCTTTCTTCCTTCGGGTGTTCGACATGACGTTCTTCCTCTGCTGGTGGATATACGGTCGAGTCGAGTTATGCCTTGATTGAGCCGACCGGACGAGATGTTCCATCGGGCTGGTCAGCCACGTCGAAGCTTCTCAATAAACCATGAACCAATAACGAGAAGCGGAAGGAGTGAGGCTACGAATTCGCCTCGGACATGTCGATTCCGATCGCCTGCACCTCCGCGGCCGTAGTGCGCACCTCGATCGTGCCCCCGGAGTGAAAGTGAATGTCCAAATACGGCTAGGTACCTGGCTTGCCAGTGAGCACGACGCCCAGCACTTCGGACATGGGGAATTCGATAGCTGATCCATTGATGCCTTGCAGTTGGAGGGCGCCTTCTGTGATGGCAAGGGGATGTCTTCACGTTATGCGGGTTGCCCCAACCCTTTCTCTGAGGATTCTCAAGATTCCCCGACAGAGTCGGTCAATGAGCCGCCCCAGGAAGCCGGAGCGTCCGCGCGAAGTCGTCCAAGGGCTCCATTGCTGCGGCGATCACTTCAGGATCGTCATGGTGCCCGCGGAGACAGACGTCGGGGAGGCCGGGCGGGGTGTGCCAGTGATACGTCACTGAGGTCATCATGATGGTGCGGTCCGCGGGGTAGGAGCGGGTGACTCGGACCCCGTCCGAGCCCAGGTACGGGGAGGCGAAAGCGACGCTGCCGGTTCGCTGCTGCCACTCGGGGATCTCCGGGTGCGGCACCGTGAGCGCGGCGATTCCCTCGCAGGAGGCCGCATCGGGGGCCTGGCAGTGGAAGCGGGTGGCGTGCATCACCAGCGGCATGAGCTGCAGTGGAACGGCGTGGTAGATGAACGCCTCGTCGGCCTGGAGCTTGTCCCGGAGCGTCACCAGCGTCTGCTCGTAGAAGTTCTTGTGGAACTTGCGGAGTTTGCGGGTGAGTTCGATGCCTTGGACCATGGCGATGCCGGTCAAGTGCAGGTCCAGCCACTCCTTGAAGTTCGCCTTGTCGATCTGGAGGTGGAGATAGCCCCAGAGGCCCGGGTTGGCATCCGTGTCGATGGGGAGCGGGGTGCCGAGATCGGTGCTCCACAGGGTGCCGTCGGACATGAGGGGTCTCTTTCGTCGGGGGCGCGGGTTGAGGGGGAAGCCTTCAGGCATAGCTAAAACGGAACGTGCCCATCACGGCCTCGAACAGCTCCACGAGGGCGTCGGCGAAGGCCGGATCCGACCCTTGGCGAGCTTCAGCCGGGCCTGCGGAATGTCGTCCTTGGGAAAGCCGACGGGCAGCTGCGCGACGGCCTTGCGGACGATGTGGTCCATCGCTTCCTCGGTGCCGTGGCGAAGCGGAATCGTGTCCCAGCCGGGCGGCGGGACCAGGTTGAAGCCGGCCGGGGGCTCGGCGCTGCTCAGCGGTGGGCACGGCGCTCCTTGATTCCTTCCACGACAAAGGCGAGACCGACGAAGAGCGCCCACGCCGGTGCGGCGAAGATGCCCGGCCAGAAACCGAGGAGCATCGAGGGCAGGAAGAAGCCGCCGCCCATGGCGAGATCCCGGGTGAGGTAGGGCGGGCGGTCGTCGTACCGGGGGTACTTCACGAAGACCCAGACGAAGTGCAGGAGACAGCCGATGATCCCGGCCTTATAGACGTTAAGCACGTCGTTCCTCAGGGACTGCGGCACTAGGAACAAGATCCCGAACACCGGAAAGACCAGGGGCATTCCGATGAACAGGGTCAGCCGGAGCCGACGGTTGGGGCCGGTGCCTAGTCCGGTGCGGGCCGCTTCCGCCTCGGCGATGCGCCGGGCCGAGTTCAGGTCCATGGTCGTTCCTCAGGGTGAAGTGCGGACGAGGTAGCGGATACCAATGTGGTGGCAGCCGCCCCTGCGGCGGGCCACCACCTCCGCGCTGTCACGGAGCGCACTTCGCGTTCCCCCTCTCCGAAAGCAGACTCGTGGTCTGCCAGATGCCCTGCTCGTTCTTCTGCACGCGCGCGTTGTAGGTGACGTACGAGTTCTTCGTCACTGTCGTCTCGTCGGCCTTGTTGGTCTTACGGTCCTTGTCGTACGCCTTGCTCTCGTCGGAGCAGTACGCGAGGGCCGCCGTGTCCTTGTCGAAGACCTCGAGTTCGGGATTGAAGTAGCGAGTCTTCCCGGTGATTGACTTGCCGTCGTTCTGGTAACCCTGGACCCACTGCACGGCGTCGACCAGGGCTTCATCGCCGTAGTAGAACTTGAGCGCCGAGGAGTCCGGAGCGCCAGCCGTGATGGCCGCGTCCGTGGCATTGATTCGTTCGCTGATGTCGGTGAGTACCGCGTCCTTCGTCGAGTCGCCCGTCTTCCAGCTCTCGAAGACGTTCGTGACGTCCTTGGGGAGGGTGATGTCGGGCCGCTCGGCGGAATCGGACGCCTCTCCACTCGGCGAAGCCGACTCCTCTGAGCCCTCCTGATCGGCCTCCGCAATCTTGTCGTCCTTCGCCCCGCCGTCCTCGCCTCCGCAGGCCGTGAGCAACAGGGCTGCGGTTGCGGCGAGCGCGGCAGCAACGAGCAAAGGGCGGCGCTTCACTGTGGACTCCCCGTGAGACATAGGTTCGGTCAAGAGCAACGACGGTATCTGTGGGGCGGACGGTTTCGCCACGGCGAACTTCCTTGCATGGCTGGGCAGATGGGGAGAAAGCGGGGCGAGTTGATGCCGCTTGTGGCCCGATTGTGTCTGGACATGCGGTGGCCCCGAGCGCGGGATGTGCGTTCGGGGCCGGGTGTTGGGTGCTATTTGCCGGGATCCAGGCGTTGCTTGCGTGACGAGGGTTACGTCGTGGCGTGGGACGGTGCCGGGTATGGGCTCCTTCGTCGCCGAACGGTGATCTTCCATGCCCAGCCAGCGCCCTCTTAAGGTGCCCGCGTGTACATACCCTCCAACGCCCTCAGCGGCAGCCGTCGATCCCGTCTCGCCAGCGGCGTCATGCTGTGCATCATCATGCTCATGCTCGGGGTGGGACTGACCTTCACCACGTTCCAAGGGACCGGCGGTGACGTGTCGGTCATCGTCGGCTTCGGGGCGGCGGCGGTGTCGGCGTACCTGCTCGCCTGGTGGAGTGCTCGTTTTTGGTACGCGGCTTTCTCTGAGGGGCGGCGTCCCGAGCCGGTTTCTGAGCCCAACTCGTGGCCTTGGGTGCCGCCTCCGTTGATCATTGGCGTGGCCTTGGTTGTCTCGGGTGTCCGGGATTTGAGTCGCGGTGACAGCAGTGGGTGGTTCGGGGTGGGGATCGGCGGGCTGTTCGGGGTGCTCGGTCTTCTGGGGCTCGTAGTGCTGCTGCCGTTGGGGCGTGCCTCCAGGAACGGGGCCGATGGCGCCGCCGCCGCGTCCGCTCAGGCGGCTGAGCCGCCGAGGCCGCGTCGCGACTGGGGTCCCATCGGCTGAAGCATTTCGCGGCGAACGGCCTGACCTCACCCGAGAGTGAAAGGGACGCAATGCTCTGGCGCGACGAGCGAGTCCGGTTCGGTGCCGGGGTTGTCGGGGTCGTGATCGTCCTGGCGACTGCCGGGGTTGTTCTCGTATTCGGGCTCGGCACCTTGAAGTGGCTCGTGCGCGACTCGGCGCCGACTCTGATGGGTTGGCCCGGTGGGCCTTGGGTTGTTGGAGGCGGTTTCGGGCTGGTGACCGTTTTCGGTGCTCTTGGTGGGTTGTGGTTCGCGCCCGACTTCTTGGTCCCGGGGGCGGCGGGGGCGAGGCGTGGGTTCCGTATCGCGGGGGCTGGGCTCTGCTGGGTGGTGGCGTGCTGCTCTGGGATGTACCTGTGGAATGCCTTCTACCCCGGCAAGTTCTGCCGGTCCGGGCCGAGTTGCGAGTACATCCCAGGCACGGGCAGCGCATTCCTCTCGTACGCCATCACCGCGGGAGTGATCGGATGGCTCGTCCACCGATGGCGTGCCGCGCGGGCCGAGGAACGCCGGCTCCGGGAGCGGGAGCGTATACGGAAGCTCCGTAAGAAAGGCAAGGGGAAGAGCCGGGCGGCCGCTCGTCGGGGGTGACGTGACGCTGTCGCTCGGATCTCGGGCGAGGCGCCGGCCGACTGCGCGTAGCCGAAAGGGACGGCTATCCTCCCCGGGCCTGGTGAGGAGGCGGGGAGTTCATGTCTGTTGGATCAGGGGGCGGCAAGCCCCGGGCGCAGCGCCGTGGGCGCTCGCTGGCAGGGAACATCGCGTTCGGTACGGGGGCGGTGCTGGTCCTGGCGACCATAATGCTCGGCGGCTATGCGGGCGCGGCCCTCACCCATGGCTTGGCCGACGACTCCTTCTTGTCGTCAGCGGTTCCTGATGACGGACGGGTGGCCGTGATCACCGGGGGCGTCGGCATGGGGAGCCTGATGGGGTTGATGCTGCCTCTGCTCCTCCTCGCGGCGGTCCGGGGAACCGAGGAGAAGCCCAGGCTCGGGCCGGGCGAGTCGCTGCTCAAGGCGCTCGGCGTTGTGGTGATCGGCGTTTACCTGGCTGTCGTTTCGCTGCTTCCCGCTCAGCTCGGCTGGATCCTTCCCGAGAGGGTCGTCTCGCTGATCAGCGTTCCCTTCGTCGGCTTCAGCTGGGCGCCTCTGGTGCTGATCCCTTGGGGGCGGTTCGGGCTGGGGGGCACTGCACGCCTGCGCGTCGGCTCGCGAGGTCGGGGCGGGTCCAGCTCTGCCTGAGGCTGGCCCTGCCCGGAACGCAGTGCGTATACGCCACGTATACTTACCCTATGTCCGACGTCATGATCCGTGTTCCCGCCGAAGTCCGTGACCAGCTCGCCGCCGTGGCCGAGGCGCGTGGGACGAGTCTGCGTGCCCTTATGCAGGACATAGCAGCTCAGACGCTGACTCCTGAGCAGATCAAGGAACGGGCCGATCGCACCCGTGCGCTGCTTGCCGAGCGGTTCGGGCACGACGTGACGGATGAGGAATCCGCCGAGATGCGGCGCAAGATGCGTGCGGCAACCGCCGCTCACCGTGCCGCCTTTGCCGAGGCAGAGGCGGACGCGGAGGCGACGCGTTGATCCCGACCGAGCATTACGTCCTCGACACTCCGACTCTGCTCGCCCTCGGAGGCAACAAGCAGGTATCCGGCCTCATTCACGCTGCTGCGGCCAGCGGTGACGTGCGTCTCTGGGTGCCTGTCCTGTGCCTCCTGGAGGCGGAGCGTGAGCGTTCGGGGATCGTTGAACATGTCGGCTTGCTGATCGATGTAGTGCACGTGATCGACGATGACTACGCGATGGCCGTGATGATCGCCGAACTGTGCCGCGCCGGTGTGTCCTTCGGTGTGGCCGCAGCGGTGCACGCAGCGCGGCCGAACCAGATGGTTCCCGAGGGCGCGCTGGTCGCAACCGTCGCTCCGGAGCCGTACGAGGGGCTCGGAGTCGGCGTGATGGATCTGAACCGCTGACGAACGTTGCCTGCCTGTCCTTGCGGGAGCGGGCAGGCAACTTGGCGCTCTCTCCGCCGAGGCCGATGTCGGAGGGTGGAAATGCCGAGCTCGGCCGAGCGTCATGCCCTGGATCTCCCCGTGAATCCGAAGGTCGCTCCCACGGGCCTGTGGCCAGTCATAATGCCCATAGGAGGTGAGCTGTGGTGACTGTCATGAGTGAGTTGATCGAGCGCGGCGGTATCCCGGATGGGTACAAGGTCGAGGTGTTCGATGGAAGGGTGATTATGACCCCGCAGAGTCCTGAGCAGGACTGGACCGTGGCGGATGTCAGGGATGCGGTCAAGGCCGCCGGCATCGCTCGCGACCGCGTATTCGGCGATGTCCTCGTCACCTTTCCCGGGGAGAACGACGCGGCGCCGGACCTGACGGTCATCGGTTTCGACGCCGAGCGCCGCAAGAACAGTTACTCCTGCCTCGATGTGCTCATGGTGGCCGAGGTCCCGTCCGAGCCGGAGGACGAGAAGGACTACGTCCGGAACGTGCAGAAGTACGGCCGCTTCGGGATCGACTACTACATGATCGCTGACCCGTTCAAGAAGGTCGTCACGCTGATGTCGGAGCCACATGCCTCCGGTTACGACCGAGTCGTCGAGATCCCGTATGGGGAGCAGGTGAGTCTCACCCTGGCCACCGGTGAGCGCGTGAAGATCGACACCAGCACCTTCCCTACGCGTGACGCGTGACGAGCGGCGTCACCGATCAGTAAGTGCCCGAAGCAGGTTGTGGATCAGGTGGCAGGACGGGCACTCCACGCGCTCTGGAGCGCCGGCTGCACGTCTTCCCCGAGAACGAGGTGTGTCGTCTTGCCCGGCAGAGTGGGCAGCTCAGCCCAGTGAGTCACGGTGTCATCGTCGGTAAGACCGTAGGGCAGATGGACATACCTGTCGGAGTCGACGAAGCAGTCCCTGTGTTCCGTCCCGTCCTCACTGAAGTGCCGATTTGTGAAGTACATCGGCACCACAATCCAGAATTCCTCCCCCAACGCTGTTTCGGACTCAGCACTGTCGGTTGGATACCGGCCCGTTATCGCCGCTGCCACCGGTGCACCGGGCTGCGGCAGCCTCTCGCGTGCGTCGACCCAGGTCACCTGGGTGTTCAGATTTGTCATCCCCATCCTCGGTCAAGCGGTCGGGTCACGTTTTCTGTCCGTGCGCCGGCACGTCGGCAAGACCGTTGTACCGACCTCGGCATCCAGTAGGACCGCCCAGCGCTCGCGCAGGTTGCCTGAGCCGGAACGAACACGGAACCAAGCGCTCCGCGACTGCCTGCCCTTCATCTCGGGCCGCGGCAGATCACGTCACCATTGGCCGTGGCGATCGCCGAGCGATGCCGTCACGGCCATGTCAGTCCTGCCTCCGCTCCGAGGCCGTGATGCCGCGCGAGAAGTCCCCCCGCCCCACCCGAAGCGCCAGGCTGTCCTCCGGCCCCGCCAGCAGCGAGCCGTAACCCGTCCTCGCCCAAAGGCTGTTGGGCACCTCGAAGTACGGCACGAGTCGGTCGTCCTCCGCCGCGTCCATGTCCATGAGTACCTCGGGAGCCCGTCGCGAGCGCAGCGCCTCCGTGCAGGTCGTGCACGCGGCCACGCGGAGTGATTCGCGGCGGCCGAGGAGGCGCCAGTCGGTGCGGGAGGTGGCGCGGCCGTGGAGGGGGTTGAAGAAGCAGAGGGGGAAGGGAGTGGGGGTGGTGGAGGCGGCCAAGGCGTCTTGGCCCTCAGCCACCAGGGCCAGGACTCCGGCCAGGTCCGGGACGCCGCGGGATGCGTCGAGGACGGTGCCAGCGGCAGCGTAGGCGTCAAGTGCCCTTTGTGGGGCGGGAGTTGAAGAGGGCGCCGACTGGACCGAGTCGCCGAGGGACAGGATCTCTGCCTCGGCCCGGCGGCGGAGTTCGGCCTCGTCGGATGTGCGGGCCGCGGTGAACACGGTCCGGGGGTACGGGAGGGGCGCGCGTCGGCGGCGTACGAAGAGGAAGGTGGCGAAGGCGACCGCCGCGAGTGCCAGTACGGCGATCAGGGTCGGCCACAGCCAGGAAGGTTGCGCTGAAGTGCCATTGTCTGCACGGGAGTTCGACGAGTACGAGCCGTCGCCCAAGTCCTTCGTCGCCTCCTCGTACGCCTTCTCGCCGTCACCCTCCTCCACCAGCTCGATCGCCTTCGCCGTACGGTCCGCCAGGCCCGCGTCCTCCATCTCACCCAGGTGGCCGACCGCGGCCACCGCGTCCTGCGCCTGGTGGGCCTCGCCCGGCCACTCGTAACCGTTCAGATAGTCGGCGAAGTCGCCGTCCGTGGTGATGAGGATGAGGTCGCGCAGGGCGAGGCGGTCGTGGACGATCTCCGCGAGCGTGTCCGAGTCGCCGTTGAAGGAGTCGCCCTTGGTGAGGGGCGTCAGAACTACCTTGATGGGGAGACCAGTTCGCGCGATCTGGTCGGTCAGCTCCTGCCGGCGGTCGGGTGGGACCGAGCCCTCGTACGCGGGGTCGACGTACACGGGCGACGAGCGCAGGGCGTTCGCGATGCGCTCGCCGGGGCTCGGGTCCTTCGCCCAGGCCGGCGCCGGGACAGCGGCGAGTAGGGCGAGGAGCAGGGCGGTCACGAGTGCGGTGAGGAGGAGGACGGCGGGGCCTCGCTTAGCGGACACTGGCGAACTCCCGTACGTGGCTGATGAGTTGGGGAATTCCGTCGCGTACGGCGGGGAGGGGGCCCTCGGCCTCCTCGTACGGTATGCGCTCGTCGCGCCCCTGCTCCCGCCCCTGACCCGGCAGCGTCATCCGGATCGTGTGCACCGTGCCCGGCTCGACGACGGCCGTGTCGCGGCACACCTCGCAGACGGGAAGCATGCGGCGGCGTATGGGCTCGGCGGGGCCGGAGATGCGTACGTGATGGCGGCTGACCGCCGGGCCGTGCAGGGGGTTCAGGCCGCAGCAGAGGTTGTTGGTGTCGCCGGCGAGGGCGGCCCGGCCGGCGCGGGCGAGGACGATGACCGCCACCAGGGAGGCGGGCTCCACGGCGTCGTCGTCGATTCCGGCATCGCCGTCGACCAGCAGCATCGCGGCGTCGAAGCAGTCCCAGGCGCGGGTGCCCGCCTCGGGGGCGGGTGCGCTGCCGGTGGTGGGGTCGGGTTGTCCGTCGCCGTCGGTGAACCCTCTTGCCAGCGCGCCGAGTTCGGTACGAGCCGTGCGGCGCAGGTACGCGGTCGACGGGTCTGTCGGCGCCTCCAGGGGCAGCACCGCCGTGGGTACGGGTGCGGGGTTGCGTCGCCGGAGCACCGCGCCGACGATCCCGAGCACCGCCGCGACGAGTCCGAAGACGAGCAGCGCGGCCACGGCCCCCATGATCAGTCCGGGCCAGAAGTCGCCGGAGAAGAGCGGGGGGAGTGCGTGTGTGTCGATGGGTTCCCGGCTCGGGATGGTGTCGGGGGAGCTGGGCTCGTCCGTACGTGGTGCCTTGTCGAGGAACGTCATGAGCTGGTCGAGGCGTTCGCCGAGCCGGTAGCCGTCAGACTCGCCCGAGTCGGCGGAGTGGTCGCCGTAACCGATGGACTCCGGTAGTTCGAGGATGAGGTGGCTGTTGTCGAGGCGCAGGCCGTAGCTGAGGACGCTGATGTCTCCGCTGAGCGGGTCTGCCGCGACGTATACGCCGTCCTTGCCCAGCTTCTTGTGCACCGCTGAGGTGAAGACCTCCGCGTTACCGTCCGACTCGTCGCCGGGCGTCATCGGAACGATGGCCACGTAGACCGGGCCGCCGTCTTCGGAACGCCCGAACTCCCTTATTCTGTCGTCCAGTTGGTCTCTCTGCTTGGCGTCGAGGACGCGTGGGCTCTCCGGATCCTCGTAGACCGGGTTCTGCCGCAGCCCCTCCGCGACGCGGTCGATCCGAGCGGACAGATCGGCGGCGGTGGGCAGTTGCGCGGCGCTTGACGTGGTCTGGTCGAAGGTGAGCGAGGCGCCGAGGGCGATCGCGGCGGCGGTGAGGAGGGCGAGGCCGGGCACTGTGCCACGGGGTACGCGGCGGGCTGGGGCTGTGCCCGACGTCGCGGTGCGCGCCGAGGGCAGGCGGCGCCGCCAGCGACGTACGAACGGCGTGATCAACAGAATCAGCAGAGGTGCGCCGGTGAGCAGGATCCCGGTGAGGAACGACTGGTTCTCGCGGTCCGTCTTGCCGATGTACAGCGGTTCGGGATCCGCGCCGCTGCCGCTGTCGTACTTCTCGAACGCCGCCTCCGCCCGCGCGGCCGCCTTCTCGCCGCCCAGCGCGACGACTTCGACGAACCGCTCGAATTTCCTCAACGGTCCCGCGTCAAAAGGCAGTTCAAACTGCGCCACGGTCGCGGCATCGTTGGCCGGCGCCCGCACTCCGTACGCCACGGCGTCGGCTACGCCGGTGTCGTTCACCAGCACGTACAGTCCGTCCCGCCCGAGCCGGTCGTGGACCGCGCCGAGCAGCGCCTTGCCGTTGTTCCAGTCGGTGAGTACGAGTACGTACGTCGGCACGCCTGTGCCCTTCGCCAGCCGGGCGAAGTCGGGAGCGGTGGACTGGGGGATTTCCCGGGGGAGTTGGTCGGTCACGTAGACCGGGTTGGCGCGGAGGCGGTCGGCGAGGTGGGCGGCTTGGGTGGTGTCGGCGGCGGTTGCGGGGGTGGCGGTGACGGTGGTGATCGCGGTCAGGAGGGCGGACAGCAGGAGGAGAAGTGCGATGGCCAGAGCGTGTGGGTGGTGTCTGACGTGCGGCGTGATTGTCATGGCTGCCTGAGTGTTCTGCGTTCCTCGATCAGCGGTTGACGGACTGGATTTCCTGGACGGTGATGTCCTGGACGGCCTCAATCGTGCCGTTGGGCAGGTCGACCGGGTCGGCCTGGCCGGTGCCTGTCCAGCTGATCTGCCAGGTGAGGGTGGCCTGGAGAGGGAACGTGCCGCCTGCTGAGGAGCGGCGGTAGATGATGCCGCAGGGAGGGGTTTCCTCGGCCTTGCCCTTGGCGTAGGGCTCGCCGATCTTGCCGTCGACGATGGGGCATTCGCCGTTGGCGGGGAGGGTGGTGGCGTCCTCGGTGCCCGGGTCGAGGGTGAGGGATACGGGGGTGGCGGTCGTCGTCGCCTGGATGTTGAGGCCGGGGACGTCGATGGCCGCCGTCGCCTGGACGTCGTCGAAGACGGCGTCGTCGAGCCATGCCCAGGTCGGCAGGTTCACCTTGGTGTTGGCCTCGGGAGCGAGCGTGACCTCGGTGTCGGGAAGCTGCATGTGCTGGTAGGCGAGTTCGGCGAGCATCTGCGGAGTGATGGCCTCTTCGTACTGGGGCGGCGGGGGTTCGCCGTTGTCGACCCAGAAGGGGAGTTCGCTGCACGCGGTCCGCTTGAGGTAGTCCGGCTCGTTGGGGTTCTCGACGCCGGCCCAGAACATCCCCTCGCCGTCCTTCTCGACGTTGTAGTCCTTGTAGCCGGGGGTGTCGGTCCAGCCGTACTCGTCCTCGTAGTGGCGCTGCGTCTCGACGATTCCGGAGCCCGCGGTGCCGCCCATGCCCGGGGTGTTCTTCTGCTTCTCGAGGTCCTTGGACATCTTCTTCTTGAAGTCCTTGGCGCCGAGGTAGGGGGCGTACCAGCAGGGCGGTGGGGACCAGTTGGCGTCGGTGGAGGATACGTTTCCGGTGGTGCCGTTTTTGGCTACGGATCCGGAGTACTGGACTTTCGCGGCGGCGAAGATGCCGGTTTCGTCGCCGCCGCCTGACTGTTCTGTGTTGGAGCCCTGGGTATTACCCGGCTCCTCTCCCGCGTAGGCCGGTTCCGCGAGGACGAGGACGCCCAAGGCCAGCGTCAGGGCAGCCGTGCCGGTACTGATGGTCGTACGCCGTGACCTGTTCACTGGCACTTCGCCGCCTTCGCCTCGACGAACACCTTTGACGCTTGCCACAGGCCCTCTCCGGTGGGGCGCTTGACCATGATGATCTTGAAGTAGTCGAAGTCCGTGATGCTGGGCTTCCCCTTCAGGACCTTTTCGGTCTTAACTTCTTTGGAGTAGAACTTGCTCGAGTCCACGCAGAATGCGACCTCCACCGAGTTGCCGTTCGATGCGGACCGGGTGGTGGCCTGGTAGTGGCGCCGGGTGCCGGTTGCCGTCCAGCCGCCTTCGATCCTCACGTCGATCTGCGTCTTCGCGTACTTCAGCCCATCACCTGTGGAGTAGGCGACCAAGGCGGCTTCGTCGGTCGTGCGCTTGTCGACGCCTCGGTAGATGGCGCGGACGTAGTTCGCCGCATCCTCCATCGCGGCCGCCTCGTTCTCCTTCTCCGGCTTGTCCCAGTCGAAGACCAGGTTCATGTCCTTGGGCAGGGATACGTCCACGCCGTCCGGCTTGTCCTCCGCCGGTGCTGCCGAGGGTTCCGGCGATTCCTTCGGCGTCTCGGACCCCGTGTCGGCCCCGGCGATCTTGTCGTTGTCCTTCGAGCTGTCGTCCCCGCTGCCGCAGGCCGTCAGGAGCAGGGCTGCGGTTGCGACCAGCGCGGCAGCAACGGGCAAAGGGCGGCGCTTCACTGTGGACTCCCCGTGAGACATGGGTTCGGTCAAGAGCAATGACGGTATCCGTGGGGCGGACGGTTTCGCCACGACGAACTTCCTTGCACGGTTGGGCAGATGGGGATGAATGGGGGCAACGGGATTGCTCTTGTGGCCTGATCGTGTCTGGGTGCACGGCGGCCCCGAACGCTGAGTGAGCGTTCGGGGCCGCGGGTTGAGGGTGTTTGCAGGGATTCGCGTTGTGTGATGCGAAGAGGTCGTTCAGGTTGTGGGCTGGGTCCGGCAGCGGGGGCATTCGCACGGTGGGAATGCCCACGTGAGCGGTACGGGCTCGCCTCGGCCGCCGCTCAGGACTTCGACTGTGCCTCGGTCTTCGGTCATGGCGCCGTGGGCGTTGAGCTTGTAGACGCGCAGGGTGAGGCGGGAGCGGCGGGGAGGGGTTTCGGGGAGTTCCAGGGGGTCGGTCAGGGGTGGGTAGTGGGCGGCGCAGTCGGTGCAGGCGTAGACGTTGAAGCCGGGGCCGGTTGCCGCGTGGACTTCGTGGACGAGGACCGGGGTGTTTGTGGTGCGGTGGCAGCGGGCGCACATGCGCACGGCGGGGCGGGTCATCGGGTGGCCGCCGGGACGCGGATGCCGTGGATGTGGGTGGGACCGACGTCGATGCCCAGGGTGGCGAGGTAGAGGGCGCGGCGGCGTTCGCGCTGGCGGCGGTGTTCGGCGGGGTCCAGGGCGTAGGGGCGTACGAGACGGGACGTACCGCCGTCGAGGAGGCCGGCGAAGCGGGGCGGCGGGACCGGGATGTACCGCAGGGGCGGCGCATCCCCGAGGCGGTGCCGGCCCCGGGGGCGCGGGGTGCAGATGCTCACCATCCAGGCGAGCAAGCGAAGAGTAAGGTCCAACATGCTGACGCTCCTTCGAAGCGTTCGGCCGCGCCCCGGGGCGGTTGCACCCGCCGCCGGGGTCTCTTTCAGTAACAAGCACGCTACAGGGTGCACATGGGTGGTGTATAGCGGTTAGCCGCACTCCAAGGAGCCATGTAGTTACGTGCTGTCGTACGTTGTTCGATATGACAGGAGAGTCAGGGCAGTCGCCGATCGACCCGACGAAGATTGCCTATGTCTACATGCAGATGGCGGACCACATCGCGGCCCGCATCGCTTCGGGGGAGCTGCGACCTGGGGCGCGGCTGCCTGGCGAGCGCGATCTTGCCGCCGAGTACGGGGTCGCGCACCTGACCGCTCGCCGCGCCACCCGCGAACTCCGCGACCGCGGCCTCGTCGTCACGCTCCCCGCGAAGGGCACATTCGTCGCGTACCCGGACGCGAACGAGCCCGCCGACGACAGGAACGACTCCGCCGGCGACAGTCAGGAGTAACGGCGTCGGCCGGGTTCAGCGCGGCCACGTCTCTTCACCGTAGAAGAGGTTGAGAGCGGCTTCGACGTCTCGCTGCTCCTGCTCTGTCAACTCCCTTGCTGTGACGTCTGGTTCGGGCGGAAGGGCTGCGGCTTCCGCCTCCGCCTCGGTGATGAGGGCATCGAGTCCGGAGAACTGTTCCTCGACGGCTTCGGTCTCGGCCATCTGCCGGGTCGCAGCGTGCACGACGTACGCGGAGACGTCCATGCCTGCCCGCTCCGCGTGCCGCCTGATGCGCTCGGCCTGTTCCTGCTCAAGGCTGATGGTGATCCTGGTCCTGGTCCTGGCCATGAGAAGAGTGTGCCGCTGCGACCAGGAGTACGCGCCCTCGTACGCTTTACGCACACCAGCTCGTATCGGAACCGGGGGAGAACGGCATGGCCCGCTACATGGAGGCGCTCACCATCGAGCGCGGTGGCTTTCGGATCAAGGTGCCGGAGTCGTGGTGGGAGTTCGACGTGCGGCCCGAGTCGCGGGACGACTCCATACGCAGGATGGTGGCCGAACGGGTGCGGGAGCGCCCGGAGTTGGAGAAGTACAAGGACACGTACACCGCCTTTCTGCAGAAGTCCGCGGCCGACGCCTGGAAGTCGGGCGCGCTGTACTGCGGTTGCATGGCGGAGAGTTTCGGCGGGGACACGCCGATCACCGGATCGATCACCGTCTCGCTCGTCGGCGGGCGTACGCAGGCCGGTGAGCCTCTCTCCACCGACCCGCAGTTCATGGCGGGCCAACTCGCCGTGCGCGAGGCCAAGAAGGAGGGCGACGCATGGCGGAAGGTCACGACCGTCGACATCCCTGGCGTCGGGCCGACGGCGCGTACGTACGGCATCGAGGACATCCCGGTCCCCGGAGACAGCCTCAACCGCACCATTCGTGCCGTACTCATGCAAACGTTCATCCCTGTGCCCGGCCAGGAGGGCAAGGTCGCGCTCATCGCCGGGAGCAGCCAGGTGCTGGACCTCGCGGACTCGTTCTTCGACATCTTCGACGCGATCACGTCCACGTTCCGCTTCGCTGAGTAGGACCTGGGGGAGTACGGGGCCTCGCCTGCCCCTGCGTACTTTTGCGGCCTTCACATCGAACGCTCGTACCCGCTAACTTCACTTGTGCGTATGTGTGGTTGACGGGGTTGGTGTGACGGGGGTTGCGGCGTGGTGGGGTATCGGCCGACGGACTGGCACGTCCTTGACCTGGACAAGGACCCGACGCCGGGGGATCCGGAGCGGGTCAAGTCGTTGGCCCGGCAGCTGCACGCCTTCGCCGATGATGTGCAGGACGCGCTGCGGCTGGTGAAGGGGATGGCGGACGAGGATGCCGTCCTGTCGATGGTGGGCAAGACCGCCGAGGTGTTCCGGGAGGAGTTCTCCGGGGTCCCGAAGAACCTGAAGAAGCTCAAGAAGTCCTACGACCTGGCCGGCGACGCCTTGGCGGCGTACTGGCCCAAGCTGGAGCGGGCGCAGGCGCTGGCGGACAGGGCGCTGGTCAAGGGGCGCGAGGCGCAGGCCGATCTCACCTCGGCCAAGTCCCGCCTCTCGACGGCCGATTCGTGGGTGACCCGGGCGACGAAGGAGGCGGACAAGTCCCAGGATGATCCCGCCTCGGCGGGCAAGGACGTGCCCAAGCCGGACGAGTCCAAGGTACGGGCCGCAACGAGGGATGCGACCAACGCCAGGTCGGCGCAGACGTCCGCGCAGTCGGATGTGACGGCTGCGCAGAGTGCGCTGGATGCGGCGAAGAAGATGGCGGCGGATGCGCGGCGGATGCGTGAGGACGCCGCCCGGGAGGCCAGGAACAAGCTGGAGGAGGCCTCCGACGCGGGCATCCAGAACCGTGCCTGGTATGAGGAGGTGGGGGACTGGGTCTCCGACAACTGGGACACCATCGTCGCCGTCTGCAAGGTCGTCGTGGCGGTCGTCGGCATCATCGCGATGATCATCGGCGGGCCGATCCTGGGCGCCATCGTCCTGGTCGCCGCCCTGGTGGTGCTGGCGGACACCCTCAACAAATACGCGAAGGGTCAAGCCTCGCTATGGGATGTGGCGTTCGCGGCGCTGGACTGCATACCGGGCATGAAGGGCCTGACCACCCTCGGCGGACTCGCCAAGGGCCTGAAGGCCTTCGGTAAGACCGGCCTCAAGGGCATGGCCATGGGCGTCAAGGGCCTCGGCAAGGGAGCCCGTGCTATGGGCCGCCAGATGAAGAAGCTCTTTACCCGCGGCGACCCCATTGACATGGCCACCGGCCAGATGGTCATGTCGGCCACTGACGTAACCCTGGACGCCATGCTTCCCCTGCTGTTGGAGCGCCACTACCGCACCGGCGTCCGCAGCGGGCGCTTCCTGGGGCGGAGTTGGACCTCGACCCTCGATCAGCGGCTGCTGCTGGACGAGGCCGGTGTGCGGTTCGTGGCCGATGACGGCATGGTCCTCACATATCCCGTGCCCGAGCTCAACGTGCCCGTGCTCCCGGTGGCGGGCCCGCACTGGCCGCTCGGCTGGACCGAGGGTGAACTCACCGTGCACCGACCCGAGACGGGACACACCCTCCGCTTCCGTCCGCTGCCCGACAGGCCCTCGGCCGAACTGCCGCTCGCGGTCATCAGTGACCGCAACAACAACACGATCTCGGTCACGTACGCAGCCGACGGCACCCCTGACGAGATCACCCACCATGGTGGCTACCGCGTAGGCGTGACCTGCGAGGACGGTCGAATCACGGAGCTGAGCCTGCGTAGCCATCCCGAGCGGCCCACGTTGGTCCGTTACGGCTACGACGAGCGCGGAGATCTCGTAGAAATCTATAACTCCTCGGGCTTGCCACTGAAGTTCACCTACGACGACCGGCACCGCATGACCCGTTGGGAGGACCGCAACGGCATCTGGTATCGCTTCGAGTACGACGACGCCGATCGCTGCGTTGCGGGCCGCGGTATCGACGGAATTCTGGACTACACCTTCGTCTATGACGACGACGCGCACCGCACAATCGCCACCGATTCTCTCGGGTACGCCACCCATTACCAGTTCAATGACGCGTATCAGCTGATCGCCGAGACCGACCCGTTGGGCAACATCACCCGCCAGGAATGGAACGACCGGGATCAACTCCTCTCCCGTACCGACCCATTGGGCCGCATCACGCGCATGGAATGGGACCAGGCGGGCAACCTGACCGCCGTGCACCTGCCTGACGGAGCCACCTCGTCGGCCCTCTTCAACGAACTCAACTTGCCGGTAGAGCTGACCGGTTACGACGGCACGGTTCTGCGGCAGGAGTGGGACGAGCTGGGGAACTGCATATCCATGACGGACCCCGCGGACGCGACCATCGTCTTCACACGCGATGAGACCGGCGCCCTGACCTCGCTGACCGATCCGACGGGCGCAGTGCAGCATTTCGTCAACAACGCTGCCGGTCAGCCGGTTTCGGCGACGGATCCGCTCGGAGCGGTGACGAGCTTCGCGTACGACTCCTTCGGACGGAACACCGCCATCACCGACCCGCTGGGCGCCACTACGCACCTGAGCTGGACTATTGAGGGGCACCCGACAAGACGTACGAACCCGGACGGCACGACCGAGGCTTGGACGTATGACGGCGAAGGCAACTGCCTCACCCACACAGACACGCTGGGTCAGGTCACCCACTTCACATACGGTGGCTTCGACCTATTGACGACGCGCACCACGCCCGACGGGGTCTGCCACACGTTCACGCACGACACCGAGCTGAGGCTGGTCCGGGTCACGGACCCTCGGGGCCTCACTTGGGATTACACGTATGACGCGGCAGGTCGCCTCACGGCGGAGACGGACTTCGACGGACGGATACTCGCCTATACCTACGACGTGGCCGGCCAGCTTCTGAGCCGTACCAATGCCTTGGGACAGACGACGGCCTTCTCGTACGACATTGTGGGCAACCAGATCGAGAAGACGGTGGACGACCGCACTACCGTGTTCGCACACGACTCGGCCGGACGTCTTCTGACGGCCACCAGCCCGGACGTCACGCTCGCCTACCAGTACGATCCGGTCGGCCGGATCACTGCGGAAATCGTCGACGGACGCGCGCTCACCACCGTGCACGACGCCCTGAGCCGGCCCGTTCGCCGTTCCACTCCGAGCGGCGCCATCGCGACGTACTCCTATGATGCGGCAGGCAACCGCACCGAGCTGACTTCCGCCGGCCGCACCCTCGTTTCCACGTACGACGCCCTAGGACGTGAGACCTTGCGTCGGTTCGGCGGCCACGGACCTGCCCTCATCCAGACCTGGGACACCGAGGATCGCATCACCGAACGGACGCTGACCGCTCAGGGCAGGCAGCTGAAGCAGGAGACCTTCACCTACCGGGCCGATGGCAGCGTCGTTGCCCTAGATGACCACGCGACCGGGCGCCGGACGTTCGACGTCGACGGCGCGGGCCGTGTCACCGGAGTCCGGGCTGTGGACTGGACCGAGTCCTATACGTACGACGAGGTCGGCAACCAGACGCGGGCTGTCTGGCCCGACCGGCAGCCGCTCCGCGAGGCGCGCGGCGACCGCGCCTACGACGGCAATCGTGTGACGCGCGCCGGCTCCGTCCACTACGAATACGACGCCGCAGGCCGCGTCGTACTGCGCCGAAAGACCCGCCTGTCCCGCAAGCCCGACATCTGGCGATACACCTGGGACGCGGAGGACCGCCTCAACTCGGTGGTCACGCCTGATGGAACGGTCTGGCGCTACCTCTACGACCCCCTGGGTCGACGTACAGCCAAACAGCGTCTCGGTTCCGACGGCTCGACCGTAGTCGAAGAGACCCGCTTCACCTGGGATGGTCCGGATCTCGTCGAGCAGACCACCCGTAGCGATTCGATGCCTGAGGAGGTCTCGCTCACCTGGGACCGCCATGGCGTACGGCCCCTTGCCCAGACCGAACGCCGTACGAGGGCTGACGACCCGCAACACCTCATCGACGAGCGCTTCTTCTCCATCGTTACCGATCTGGTCGGCACTCCGACCGAGCTCGTCTCGGAGGACGGCGGCATCGCCTGGTGTGGGACTGCCACCCTCTGGGGGCTCACCACCTGGAGCACGGGCACCGACCTGAGCACACCCCTGCGTTTCCCCGGCCAGTACTACGACCCTGAAACCGAACTCCACTACAACTACTTCCGGCACTATGACCCGGCCGCCGCAACGTACATCAGCCCAGATCCGCTGGGGATGGACGCCGGGCCGAATCCACGGGCTTATGTGGTCAACCCCTTGCTGTGGGTAGACTATTTGGGCCTCCTGACGTGCAAAGAGAACGCCGAGCAACTGGCAAAGAACATGGCACGAGAAGGGCGCGCGAAGGTACGTGGCCAAGCGGCGGCACATATTGTCCCCTCTGGCTTCAATCGCGGGGGAGCCCCGCAGATGCGCGCTCTGTTGCAGAGGTACGGAGTTGATATCAACGATGCTGCGAATGGAATTCCACTGGGGCACCCGAGGCCCCACAATTTTACCCACAGCAATGCCTTCCTGGGACGGCTCGATCAGCATCTCCAGCAAGTCGTGCAGGAGGGAATCGACCGCGGCATGGGGGCGCGAGCCATCCGGACCCAACTGCGACGGGCACTGCGAGATGTCGGCAGGGCTGTCGAGGGCGAACTCGCGACCGGCGCCCCTGGACCGGGCGCTTATTGGACGGTGAATCCATGATGTCCGAAGCATCTCTGAAGCCCCGCTCGGTGTACCGATTGCTGCCGAGCATGGGAGAATTTCGACTCCTGATGCTCGAGGGGTCTTCACTCAGGAAAGTCATTCGCTGGCTACGCACGGACTCTCCGGAGGATCTGCCCACAGTATTGAACGCGGAATGGGGTGGTGACCCGAAAGACCGAAAGGGTGAGTTCCCGTCCGGTTATCCTGGTGCGCCTGTTATGAGCCGTCGTATCGCAGATCTTCTGCGGGATGACCTTCTGGCAGCGGGGAGCTTCTTTCCTGTACACATCGCGGACTCCGAGGCCGACGAATACGTTCTCTACACCGTGGAGCAAGTGATCGACTGCGTGGATCTGCGGAGATCTTCAAAACCGAAGAAGGGAAACGGTGAGATCAAGAAAGCGGTCTTCCGAACGGACGCCCTGCCCGCCGACCTACCGGCGTTCCGGGTGCCGGAATTCCGCGGCGGCGTCTACTGGAACGGCTGGGCAGTGGACCGCCTGACCGAGCTGCTGGGCAGCGACCTGGAAGCACGCCTGGTCTGGTCGGAAGATCCGTCCCACACACCGCACCCCAACCCCTGGGGGTTCTGACGTGAACTACGCACCGGAGTCGGCCTTCCGCGACCATATGCGCCTCGGTGCCGAACGCGTCCTGCACGGCTTCCCGGATGTACTCCGTCCCGAGATCTACGTCGTCTCGTTCCAGGTCTGGCGCGTCGACCAGGATCCTCGCTACCCCTACGCGGCCATCGGCTACAACACCGAGAGCGAGGTTCGTCGGCTGCTGAAGCAGGGGTGTTCGTACGAAGGGTCTGCCCGATGGGAGTACTCGTACTGGTTGCTGGAAGGGTTCGAAAGACTCGGCCATGTTCCCGAGGATCCGGTCGGCAGCCGCCTGCACCTGGCCGAAGCGCAGGCGGAAGGGCTCTGGTACGGGGACGAGGACGGCCTCTCCGACGAGGCGTGCGATGCCCGCGACGACCAGCTTGTGCGCCGATTCGACGAGGTGTGCATCGATGTGGCCCGTCACCTGCGAGCTGGCGGCCACCTCGCCCGGGTACTCGGACGACCGGTACCGATCGTGCTGTTCGACATGGACCGCCCGGGCTGGGAGACGGAAGCCACCGAGGCCGCCAATCCTCCCGAGGTGCTCGCCCACTTCCTGGAGCATCATTCGGTGAGATGAGCGACGGAAGGGACCAGGACCGGCCTACGACAGCAGGGCGGCCCAGAGTAGGTCGGTTTGGAGGAGACTGAATTGGCTCGCAATGTGGAAGCCTATTCCGCGCTTCGTGAGCTTCCTGTTGATTTCCTGGCCGGATTCTGTCTGGCCTGCGCGGAACGTGGGAGTGGAGTATTTACTGCTCTGGCCCGACCGGCGGATTCAGAGTGGTTCTCCTACGCCCTCGACACTGCTTGGAAGGTCCCAACCGGGCAATTCGACGAGGATGACCTCATCGAGATTCTCGAGGAATTCGAAACGAACATTGGGGCGATGGATGCTGATGATCCGGGCAGTAAAAGGTTTTCCATCACGCAGTCCGCCGTGCTGGCCGTAAACGCTATCGCCGTTTACATGAACCCGAATCCGGCACGAGCCGAGATGTCTGGCCAGACGCTCGAAACGATCCTTGGAAGTTTTGACTTCAAACTGGGCGGCAGTTCGGTCACTGTGATTCGGGCAGGTGAGGACGAGGCAGTTGGACACCTTCAGCAGTTGGAGCAAGATGCCCAAAATTCCTTCATCGAATCAGTACGCGCCCTGATCAGGGATCAAGAGGGAAGCAGCCTCGGCGAGGATTTTCTCGAAAATCTTCGTGAATCGTGCGCTCCCATTCGCGACGAGATCAGGGCAGCCGCGGAGTCCGTTGCCGAGCTGGCCGACTGGTACCAAGAGTGATGTCAGCCATTGCTGAAGTAGTCACGGAGCCATTCCATGGCCCAGGCTGCGGTCTTGTGCTGGTATTGTGCTGGTCTTGTATGGACGTGGGACAGTGTCGGATGGATCATGGCGGAACCGCGCTGTGTTGCTTGAGGAATTGCTGATATTCGCGGAGAAGTGTCTCCGTGCCTGAGGTGAGGAACCATGGATCTTCAGTCCACCATCGCCGGATTCCGCAATTTGGCCCCCTTGGGTGATCTGGAGCAGGCGTGGTGGTGGAGCCTGAACCCGGTTCTGCATTACACAGGCGCGCTCACCGCGGACGGAACGCAACTGCTCCAGATGAACACTCGAGGCGCGTACAGCGAGGACCTGTCCTATGCGGTGCTCTCCTTCACCCGCGAACATGAGCGGGAGCTTCTCCACAATGGTCGATTCCTCGGCTTCGCCGAGGGTTTCAGCGCCCCGGGCCACGCCTTCGACACAGTTGCGGTAGTTGCGCCAGAGGTCGCCCAACTGCACAAGGTCCAGAATCCGGATCTCACTCCGCTGACATACGCCGTTTTTCCCGCTTATTCATGTGAATTCTCCGGCAATGAGACCCTTGAGGAGGCTGAGTGCCGGTATTTGAAGATGCTCCCCACTGCCGACATCAAGCGGGATCCGGTGCCCTTCCTGAAGATGCGATTCGACAATCCCCGGACCGGCGGCGGCAGTACCAACCCTGGGCGTGCGCTGACCTATGAGCGGATCCTTCTGCAGGAGCTTCCGCACCTGGAGAACGCCCCCGGCGGGTTCATCGAGTTCGAGAACCGGCACGCAAAGATTTGGCGCATCGAGTGGCACGACGGCTGGTTCATCGCGGAGGAAGGCGTCGGCACACCTCGCGAGATCGGCCTTGACGAGCTCCTGGCCTTTGCCACCGCGCGGCTGGGGGACTGACGGGAGTGCTCGCTGTGGGTGGGACGTCCGCGTTGTGCAGGTCATTCGGTGTCCCGGAATGTGCGGCGGGCCCAGCGACGATGCAGGACGAGCGGATGGCGCACGACGAGCGGTGGACCGCTCGTCGCGACGGCCCGTCAGTTCTTCGGCCCCGTCGGCGCCTTGGCGCAGAGGTACGGACGGGCGAGCAGCAAGCCGGTGCCCGTGATGGCGATGCCGAAGTAGACCGGCGCCAGGTGGATGAAGTCTGTGTAGTGGATCGTGGTGTGCACCACGACCGCCGGCAGGTAGCCGGCGGATGCCGCCGCGGTCAGGGTCCAGAACACCCAGGCCTCGCCCCGCCGCCAGCCCCACGCGCTGAGCAGGATGATGGCCACCGCGGCGGACATCAGGGCGCCGCCCAGCCCCGCGCGGTCGTGGGCGACGAACGGTACAAGCCGGGGGTTCAGGGTTTCCAGGGCCTCCGCGCTGGTGCCCAGGAAGGTCAGGTCGGTCGGTACGAAGACGCCGGTCAGGCCGACCACCGAGATCACTGCTCCGCCGACGAACAGGCCTGCTCCCGTGACGATCAGCAGCAACTGGCCGGTCAGCGCCCGTCGGCGTTCCGGTTCCGGGCCCTCGGGGGTCAGGTGCCAGCGCGGTGTGTGCGGGGTCCGGCGGACCGCGGCCACGAACATCGGGAACAGTACGAGGGTGGTGGCCGTGTGCAGGGGTTCCACGAAGCCGGTGGCCAGGAAGTAGAACAAGGTGGGGAAGCCGATCGCTCCCGAGAGCAGGTACACCTCGCGGGCCCAGGGCCAGCCGCGTCTGATCCCTCCCACGGCGAGGCCGGTGTAGAGGGCGCCGATCGATGCCATCGTGCCGGCCATGGTGATCCGGTCGTGCTGGAGAAAGTGGACGAGGTGGTGGTTGGCGGCGTGCAGTTGATGCACCGTCATGCCGAGGTAGTCGCGGTCGTACCAGAGCAGTACCGGCCCGAGTGTGATCGCCGCGGCGCCGAGTCCGGCGCCCGTCATACCGAGCCCGACGAGCAGCGCCCACCACCAGGCGGGCCAGCGGCGCGGATCGCGGCCGACGTCCCGTAGCCGCGGCGCGGGCGCGGTGGGCGTGGCTGCCTCGGTGACCCGTGCGAACCAGCCGGGTCCGGCCTCGATGAGCACCCCTGGCCGGGCGAGTACGACGGCGCCCGGCTCCTCGAGTGCGGCGGCCGCGGCGGTGACCGACGGGTCGGACACATGGACCACGTGCGGGTCGTCGCCGCTGGTGAACCCGTCGACGTACGGCTTGAGGGCGGCCTCGGCCTCCGGGTCACAGGCGCGGACGACCAGCGGGATCGAGCGGTCGGCAGCGGCCTCGCGTACGGTCTCCACGTCGGCAGCCGAGACGGGCGCCACCTCGACGACACCGGCCCCGAGCGGGGGCATGGCCCGTACCGTTTCGCGGGCGAGCGAGGGCGGGACGGATATGCCGAGGCGGACGGTCACGGGTACGCCGGCGATCTCACCGGCGAGGCGCTCAGGCGGATGGCGGTGGCCGAACCCCCGGGCGATCAGCCGTGCGCCGGCGGGGCGGGAGCCGATCGAGGCCAGCAGCCGCAGTGCGGTTCGCTGCGAACGGCGACGGCCGAGGACGGCAGCGGCCGCGCCGCGCAGCGGGTGATACGTCCAGTCCGGCATCAGTCGCTCTTGCCCTCGCTCTTCGTCGCGGTCACCGGGGCGCCGGGCGCGGTCCAGCCGAGCACCGGCGTCATGGAACGCAGCGTCGCCCGCGTCGGCGCAAGCCGGGCGGCCGTGTCGCGCAGCAGCACCGCGGGCGGCCACGACAACTGGCCGATTGCGCCGAGCCGGGCGGAGCGGCGCGTGATGGCCTGGGTTCGCGGGCGGCGCAGCAGGTCGTACGAGCGGAGTGCGGCGGCCACGTCCGGGGTGCCGTCGAGGCAGTGGGCGAGGGTGACCGCGTCCTCCAGCGCCTGGCACGCGCCCTGGCCCAGATTGGGGGTCATGGCATGAGCCGCGTCGCCCAGCAGCGCGACGCGGCCGTGGACGAAGGAGGGCAGCGGCGGCAGGTCGTAGAGGTCGTGTCGGAGCACCGCGTCCGCGGGGACGGCGGCCAGCAGGGCGGGGACGGGATCCGGCCAGGACCCGAACCTGCGCAGCAGTTCGGCGTACTCGGACTCGGACGTGCCGGAGGCCGCTCCCTCCGGCAGCGACGCGGTCGCGAAGCAGTACATCCGCCCACCCGGCAGCGTTGTGTAGCCGAACCTCTCCCCGCGGCCCCAGGTCGCCGCGCCCTCGGAGGGCGGCTCGGCGAGGGGCTCGGTGACCATGCGCCAGGCCGGGTAGCCGACGTACCGGGGGGCGGCCGCGTCAGGCCACAGGGCGCGGCGGACCGCACTGTGCAGCCCGTCGGCGCCGACCACGACGTCGGGCCGGGACTCGCCCTCGCGGTGATCGACGACCAGGCCGTGGCCGTCGTCGCGGACCGCGGACACCTCGCTGCCCGACCGCAGCCTGTCGGCGGGCAGTGCCTCGGTGAGCACCCGCAGCAGGTCCGCGCGGTGCAGGACCACCAGGGGTTGGCCGAAGCGGCGCGCCAGCTCCGCGTTGTCCGTACGGGACAGCCAGCGGCCCCGGCGGTCGCGTACGCCGCCTGTGACCTCGACGGCGCCGAGTGCCCGGACGGCGTCGGACAGGCCGAGCGCCTCAAGCGCGTGCAGCGCGTTCGGCCACAGGGAGATGCCGGCGCCGATCTCGGTGAACTCCGGGGCACGTTCCAGGACTTCGACGCGCCAGCCCCGGCGGTGCAGGGCAATGGCCGCCGCGAGACCGCCGATTCCGCCGCCGACTATGGTCGCGGCGCGCTGCGGCATGGGTCCTCGCTCTGGTTCGGGGGCGCCGCCCCCGGTCAAGTGGCCGTCGATCCGGTGCTTGAGCGGCATGCGACGTGATGCAGGTCCGGCTGAGAAGCGCCTCATAGCAGCATGTCGACAGTCACCTGTCAACGTGCCGAGGGGCGGACCGGCAAGGGGTTCTTCAAGCCCAGCTCCGGACAGCCTCCACAGAGCGGAATGCCCGAATTACCTATATTGCCGCTTTGTTCAGGCTTGATAGTGCTTGATCGCGTGAATTGGGTCACGTTCGGGCGAATTGGGTGTTGTGGGTGCGTCTCGGCAACTTCTGCTTTGCAGAACGTAAGTTGAGGATCGCGTTCCGGAATAATCGGGCGATTTACCCCTCATTTCGACGAGTTCAAAAGGGGCTCACTGGGATTTCAGGGCTTGTTTCGGGTGTGTGCTCTCGCATACGTTCTCGGCGATCCGGGCGGAACGCCGAATCCTGCCGCCGTCCGGAACCCATCCATCCATGCGCTTCGGCAGGAGCGGGGGAACCAGGTAAGTCGCCGGTCCGGATTTCGGAACGGCTTGGGGTGAAGTCGCGCTCATCGTGCGGCCGGGCATCTCCCGCCCGAACCCGACAGCTCACCTCGCAGGCGCCGGAGAGGAATTCGCCATGTCCGCACGAGGTAAGCACCGTCGTTCGAAAGCCCGCCCCTTTGTCCGCGGTTTCGTCGCCGTGGGGACGGGTGGAGCCGCGCTCGTTCTCCCGATCATGGGGGCGACCGGCGCCGGCGCCGCCCAGCCGGCGCAGGTCACACAGGTCGCCCAGGAGGCGCAGGCCACAGTCCCGCAGGTCCAGCTCGTCACGCACAAGGTGGCTTCGGGAGAAACCCTGTCCAAGATCGCGAAAAAGCACTCCGTGAGCGGCGGTTGGAAGAAGCTGTACAAGGCCAACAGTGCCGTCATCGGTACTGACCCGGCGCGGCTTCGTCCGGGCCTCACGCTGACGGTCGGCACCAAAACCGTCCAAACGCCGGCAAACGAGGTGAAGGCGGCACCCGCGGCCACGCCCGCTGCCGAGCCCGCCGCTGAGAAGACGTACACGAACGACCTCGACGGCTGGATCAAGGAAGCGCTGGACATCATGGCCCAGAACGGGATTCCGGGCTCGTACGACGGCATCCACCGCAACGTCATGCGCGAATCGTCGGGGAACCCGCAGGCCACCAACAACTGGGACTCCAACGCCGTGGCCGGGACGCCGTCCAAGGGCCTCCTGCAGACCATCGATCCGACCTTCCAGGCCTACCACGTGCCCGGTACGTCGATGGACCCCTTCGACCCTGTCGCGAACATCGCGGCAGCCTGCAACTACGCCGCCGACAAGTACGGCTCGATCGACAACGTCAACGGCCCTTACTGATCGGGCCTGGGCAGAAGTAGCAGAGGCGCGAACAGCGATGGACCCGGACCCCGTTGGGGGTTCGGGCCCATCGCCGGTCAACCGAGCTTCGCGTTCTGCGCCTTCAGGATCGCTGCCGGGATCTTCGCGTCGCTGGGGTAGCCCTTGAAGATGGCCCCGCCGTTCACCGAGTAGTAGACGGTGACGACGTCGGCGCTGCGTACGGCCGCGCCGTGCACCGTGTGCGTGATCCCCTTGAGCGTCAACGTGCTCTTGAAGGCAAGGGATTCGTCACCTGCCGCATCGGTCTTCTCCGCGGTGACGGTGTCGTGCTTGCCGCTGTTGCCGTTCGCCTTGGCCGTGAAGCCGGCGCCGCAGGAGTCCACCGCCTTGGAGAGGCCGGCCATGGCGGACTGCGCCTTGCTCTCCTCCTCGTAGGCGTTGAGCGTTATGTAGTTGGACCCCTTGGTGAGTGTGTTGATCGACGCGTGATGGGTGAGGAAAGCCTGCGGTTCGCCCAGCGGGAGCTGGTTCATCACGTACGCCAGCGGGGCGCAGACCTCTTTGTCCAGGGTGACCTCGTCCTGGGACTTGGCGAAGGCGTACTCGGCGTCCAGGCTTGACTTCTCGACCTTGTAGCCACCGCCTATCTCCGCCTGGGTGACCATGAGCTTCGCGAGCCGCTCGGCCGGGTTCGGCCCTTTCGCCTGGGTGGCCGAGGCCTTGGGCTTGTCTTCAGCGGCAGTGGCAGCGGCAGCGTCGGTATCGGAGTCATCGCTGCCGCAGCCGGTCAGGCCGGTGAGTACGGCGACGGAGAGCACGGAGGCGGCCAGGGCGGTTCGCTTCATGGGGGGACAGGCTCCTCAGTTCCTGGTGAGTGTGGGGGAGCTAGGGAGGATAGCCGCACGTGTTCCGCGGCCGGACCTCAACAGCTCGGTTCAACCGCCCAGTTGAGGGTGTCAGGGAGGCGGAGGCCGGCAGGTCTTCGGCCGTGCGGTGTTTGATCGGGGCTCGGGGTAGGTGGAAACCGTCTTAATGACGGTGGCGAAGGTCATCTACGCAATGCAGGATGACATGTACCGGCCAAACCGGCCCGGGGTTTCTCTCGGATCACTCAAAGGACAGCACGTGCGCCGCTTCATCGCCATCGCCGCCGCAGCCGTCGGCTTGCTCGTATCCCCTCTATCCCTCCCCGCCCAGGCGGCAGAAGGGGCCATCGTGATCGACGGCAGGCACTACACCGATCTCGACTGCATCAGGCTCTCCAGCTCCGCGTCCAAGATCCAGAACTACACCGATGGCAAGATCGGATTCTGGGCCGACCCCCACTGCGAGCCGCGCCCCCGTCCGCAGGAAACCCTGCGGTCCGGCGCAACGGCCGTCATGGCGGAGGACAGCAGGCTCCGCAGCGTCGGCTACATCGGCTGACCTCAATTGTTCGTGAGTCCCCGTCAGTTCACCGACGGGGACTATGAGTTTGTGTGGTGCGATCTTTCGGGGCTGGGGTCGGTCGGCCAAGCTGCTGCCACGATCAGGAGCGGGCTCGTACGCCAGGGTTGGGTTCCCGGGGAAGGCGGGTGGCGTATGCCGATGGTGCGCTCGGGTCTCGGTCGACGAGTACGCCGCGTTCACCGGGAGAAGTACTGACGCCGCAACCGACCGACGTCATCCGTGCACTGGAAAATCGTGGCGCGGTCGCCCATGAACCCCGTGAGCAATTCGTGCAGGAACCGTGGACTCCGCATGACCATCGCATGTCCGCCGCACGTCACATCGTTCGCTCTCGCACAGCGGCACCCGCTCGCGGAGGCCCGTACTCAACGGGGAACCAACCGCCCCGCGTTGCGCGTGGATAACGTCGAGTCCTGTGAGGTTCGCGATTGTTGGCGCGCCTTGAGGGGCTTATGTGCTGCTGATACGGTGCGATGACTTGACACTCATTCCGGTCGCCGGTATTCGGCCAGGTCGGGCGGTACGTCCGATGCGGAATGGAGTGTCCTAAATGACAGAAACCTTCTTGGGTGTACGGGGAGCGGTTGCGTGAAGATCCAAGAGCGTACGGGGGCGGGTAACAACCGTTCCGCGGCGCCGGCTCAGCCGGCGATGGGTGAGCGTCTTCCCGCGCCGCCTCGCGAGCGCAAACCGGCACTCGCCGCTCTCGCCGTGCTGCTCATCCTGCTCGGCGCGCTCGGGGCGACGATGCTCGTGCTGCAGGCCGGGGATCGTGTCGAGGTCATTCAGGTGAAGAGGGGCGTCACCATTCAGGCCGGTGAGTCCGTAGCCAAGAGCAAGGTGACCTCTGTACTGGTCAATGCGGACTCCGACGTCAACTACGTCAAGTGGTCTGATTTCGCCACCCTCCAGAAGCTCAAGGCCAAGTCCACCATCTACGGGGGCTCCGTCGTCGTCGGTGAGATGTTCGGCGAGGCAGCCTCCCTCCCCGCAGGCAAGGCCTCCGTGGGCCTCGCTCTCAAGGAGGGCCAGTACCCGGCCAACGTGCTGAAGACCGGCGACACCGTCGCCGCCTACCGCGTGGACGACACCAGCACGGGCTCCAACAACAACTCCTCCGGCGGTACGTCCACGGACACCGACACCCTCCTCGTCGACAACGCCCGCGTGGACACCGTGAACAGCGGCGACGACGCCACCATCAGCACCGGCAACATCTCCGTCACGGTGCTCGTCGACCAGGACGACGTCCCCGCCCTCGCCCAGGCCGCCGCCGCGGGCAAGGTCGCCGTCGTCCTCGTGCCCGGCAACTAAGGGCGAGAGAGACAACAAGAGACATGGCGCTCATCGCTCTCGCCGCCGACAAGGGTTCCCCCGGCGTCACCACGGCCGCCGTCGCCCTCGCCGCGGTCTGGCCCCGCCGGGCTCTGCTGGCGGAGACCGACCCGGCCGGCGGTGACCTCGTGTACCGCAGTGCCGCCGCGCACGGCGGTCCGCTGAACCCCAACACCGGCATGCTGTCCATCGCCGCCACCGCGCGCCGAGGACTCGTACCAGATCAACTCTGGGACCACGTACAGCCGTTGAGCGGCGGACTCGAGGTGCTGGTCGGGCTCGGGAACGCCGAGCAGGCCGCCGGGCTCGCCGGGCTGTGGCCGACCCTCGGCCGGGCCTTCGCCCACCTCGCCGACTCGCCGAACGCGCCCGCCGACGTCATCGCCGACTGCGGCCGGGTCGCCGGGGACACCCCCGCCGTCGAGATGTTCTCGCAGGCCGCCCTTGTACTCCTCATATCCCGCACCGAGCCGGAGGCCATCGCGCGCGTACGCGACCGGGCCGCCGCCCTCACCGCCAGGCTGCACGGCGGCTCCCGCGGCGCCGCCTCCCTCGCGACCCCGCTCATCGGCGTCATCCTCATCGCCGACCCGGGCGACTCCGCCAAGCTCGTCCACCAGGTCAACGACATGCTGGTGGCCGCGCAGACGGGCGCCCGCGTCGTGGGCACGCTCGCCGACGACCCGTCCGGTGCCGACCAGTTGGCCGGACGCAGGCGCGGCCGGCTCGACAAGTCGCTGCTCATCCGCTCGGCGCGCAAGGTGACCGCGGACCTCTACCAGCAGTTCGGGGCGGCCTGGGCCGTACCGGCCGGCGGGTCGGGCGGGCAGCCCACCGCGGGGGCCGGCCGATGACCGCTGTCGACCACCAGCTGGTCAAGCGGTTCCGGCAGGAGGCCGGTGACCGTATCGCCGAGCAGCGCCGCCTCGACCAGGTCTCCGGCGTCACGCCGATGTCCAGCGAGGACGAGCGCCAGTACGCCCGCGCGGTCATCGCCCAGATCCTCGAGGAGTACGCCCGTACGGAGATCAACTCCGGTCGTACGCCGCTGGATGCCGAGACCGAGGAGCAGTACGCGGCCGCCGTGCACGCCGCCCTCTTCGGAGTCGGTCGGCTCCAGCCCCTGCTCGACAATCCCGAGGTCGAGAACATCGACATCAACGGGTACGACCAGGTCTTCGTCGGATTCGCGAACGGCGAGGAGATCAAGGCCGATCCCGTCGCCGAGAACGACGAAGAGCTGATCGAGCTCATCCAGATCCTCGGCGCGTACTCCGGTCTCTCCTCCCGGCCCTTCGACTCCGCCAATCCGCAGCTCGACCTGCGGCTGCCGGACGGTTCGCGACTGTCCGCAGTCATGGACGTCACCCGGCGCCCGGCCCTGTCCATCCGCCGCGCGCGCATGGGCAAGGTCTTCATGTCGGACCTCGTCGGCAACGGCACGCTGACGCCCGAGATCGGCCACTTCCTCGCCTGCGCCGTCCGGGCCCGTAAGAACGTCATGATCGCGGGCGCCACGAACGCCGGTAAGACGACCCTCCTGCGCGCGCTCGCCAACGAGATCCCGCCGCACGAGCGCCTCATCACCGTCGAACGCGCCCTGGAGCTCGGCCTCGACCAGTTCCCCGACTTGCACCCGAACGTGGTCGCCTTCGAGGAACGCCTGCCCAACTCCGAGGGCCAGGGCGCGATTTCGATGGCGGAGCTGGTGCGCCGGTCGCTGCGTATGAACCCCTCGCGCGTCATCGTCGGTGAGGTCCTCGGCGACGAGATCGTGACCATGCTGAACGCGATGTCGCAGGGCAACGACGGTTCGCTGTCCACGATCCACGCGAACAGCTCCAGCGAGGTCTTCAACCGTATTTCGACGTACGCGCTCCAGGCCAACGAGCGGCTGCCCATCGAGGCCAGCCAGATGCTCGTGGCGGGCGCCGTGAACTTCGTCGTGTTCATCCAGCGACGCAACAACTACCAGACGGGCGGCCGACTTCAGCGCATGGTCACCTCGATCCGTGAGGTCAACGGCGTCGACGGACGCGTCCTGTCCAGCGAGGTGTTCGCCGAGACGGCCGACGGCAGGGTCGTACCGCATGCGCCCCTGTCCTGCGTCGACGACCTGGTCGCGTACGGCTATCGCGGGCCCGCCGGGAACTGGGGCTGATGGGGGGATGACCGAGATGACGGCCATGACGGCCATGGCGGAGACGACGGAGATGACGGGGGCGACTGTGCAGCTTGCCGCGCTCGGCTCGCTCGGCTCCATGGGCGGGCTCTTCTCCACGACGATGCTGTACGCGCTGGCGTGCGGTGTCGCCGTCGGCGGCGGACTCGCGCTGTTCGCGGTCGCGGTGCGGGGACTGCCCGCCAAGCCCCAGCATGAGAAGCAGAAGCCCGGCCGGCGGGCCGGTGAGCTCATCCGGTTCGCAGGTCAGCGCGGTTCGATCGCGGCGGGCGCCGGAATCGTCGTCCTGCTGCTCACCCGCTGGGCGGTGGCCGGCATCGCCACCGCCGTACTCGTCTTCTTCTGGGAGAAGCTCTTCGGCGGCGCCTCCGAGGAGAAGGCCGCCATGCGCCGCGTAGAGGCGCTCGCGTCCTGGACCGAGTCGCTGCGTGACACGATCGCGGGCGCGGTCGGCCTCGAGCAGGCCATCCCGGCGTCCGCGCGCGCCTCCGCTCCCGTGCTGCGCCCGCACCTGGACGCCCTCGTCGACCGGCTCCGCTCCCGTACTCCGCTGCCCGAAGCCCTGCAACACCTCGCCGACGAGATCGACGACGCCTCCGCCGACATCATCGTCGCCGCACTCATGCTCAACGCGCGGCTGCGCGGCCCGGGTCTGCGCCAAGTCCTGGGCGCGCTCGCCAAGTCGGCGCGCGAGGAGGTCGACATGCGGCAGCGCGTCATGGCGCAGCGGGCTTCGACTCGCCGGTCCGTACAGATCGTCGTCGCCGTCTCGGTCTCCTTCGTGCTCGGCCTGTCCATCTTCAACCGCGAGTTCGTCGAGCCGTACGGCACGGCGGTCGGACAGCTCGTACTCGCCTGCGTCTGCGGCCTGTTCGCGCTCGGCTTCTGGTGGCTGCGCAAGCTGTCGACGATCGAGACGCCGGAGCGGTTCCTGGTCCGGGACGAGGCGGCGGTGCAGTTCGTACGTCCCCGTATGCCGGCCCAGTCGCAGCCGTCGCCGTCAGGGTCGGCGCAGTCGTCGGTGCCGTCCGAAGAGGGGGTACGTCGCTGATGGACCTGACCATGCCGATCGTGATCGGCGCCGTCCTGGGCCTGGGCGTCTACGCCCTCGTACGGGCCCTCATGCCGTCGAAGCGCAGCGCGGTCTCCCAGGTCGCGCGCATCGACGCGATGCGGGCGCGGGGCGCGGCGTACGAGTCCTCGCATCGCACCGCCGACGCCGGGCGGCTCGGGTCCGTACGGGCCCAAGTGGGCGCGCGGGTCGCCGAGTTCTATCTGCAGCAGGGCTGGGAGCAGCGGTCGCTGCGGGCGGATCTCGCGGTCCTGGACCGGAGTTGGGAGAAGTTCCTCGCGACGAAGGTGCTGCTGGCGGCCGGGGGACTGTTCTTCGGGCCGCTGCTGTTCGCCGTGGTGTGGACGCTGGGAGTGGGCAGCAGCCCGATCATCCCGGTCTGGCTGGCGCTGCTGTTCGCGGTCGTCTTCTTCTTCCTGCCGGATCTGGAGGTGCGGCGGGACGCGGGCGAGAAACGGCGTGACCTGCGGCGCGTGATCGGCGCGTATCTGGACCTGGTGTCGATGAGCCTGGCGGGTGGCCGGGGTCTCCCGGAGGCCCTGATGGCCGCGGCCGAGATCTCCGACGGCTGGGCGACCCAGCGGATCCGTAACGCGCTGAACGACGCGCGGATCACCGGCATCAGCCAGTGGCAGGCGCTCGGTTCGCTCGGCGAGGAGCTGGGCGTCGAGGAACTCAAGGACCTGTCGGCGTCGTTGGCGCTCGTCGCGGACGACGGCGCGAAGGTCCGCGAGTCGCTCGCCTCGCGCGCCGAGACGATGCGGCACCGCGAACTCGCCGATATCGAGGGCAGCGCGGGGGAGAAGTCGCAGTCGATGCTCGTGGCCCAACTTCTGCTGTGCGCGGGGTTCCTGGTCTTCCTGATCTTCCCCGCCGCGATGCGTGTGTTCCAGGTCTGAAGCCGACTACTACCTTCTGAGAGGACAACTCACCATGAACGGACGGAACTTCAGCACCGGGATCCCGGGGGTGGACTTCCTGATCACCTTCCTCCAGGGGAGGGTGCAGCGCGCCCGCTCCGGCGAGCTCGACCGGGGCGCGTCCGCGGTGGAGTGGGTGATCATTTCGGCGGTTGTCGTGGCGATCGTCGGTGTGGTCGCCGCGATCATCAACGAGGCGCTGGAGGGCGGCGCGGAGAAGGTGCAGGACTGCATCGAGGGTGCGGACGCGGGCAGCACCTGCTGAATTCTCCTTCTCTCATACGGGGTTGCTGGTGAGCGTACGACGCTGGGTACGCCGCCGGGTGGAGGCCGCCTCCGCCCGCGGTGACTCCGGCATGACCGCGATCGAGTTCGTGCTGCTCACGCCGGTGCTCTTCTTCATGATCTTCGCGACGGTGCAGTTCGCGCTGTACTTCTTCGCCGACCATGTGGCCCAGGCGGCGGCGCAGGCGGGCGCGCGGAAGGCGCGCGCGACGGCGGACGAGCAGCCGGGCGCCTGGCGGGGCGAGGCGCAGGACGTGGTCGACAGCTATATCGCGCAGCTGGGGCCGCAGTTGGTCCTCGCTCCCGACGTGACGATGCTCCAGCCGGAGGAGAACACGGTGGGTGTGGAGATCACGGCTCGAGTGCCGTCGGTCTTTCCCGGGCTTGATCTGACGGTGCAGGCGGAGTCGTCGGGGCCGGTGGAGCGGTTCGTGGAGGACGTGAACTAGGTGCGCTCTTTCGTACGGGCACGAGCATGTGCTTGGGCTGGGGTACGGGCTCGGGTGCGGGTCCTGGCTTCCCGCGACCGGGATCGTGGGCTGTCCACGATCGAGGTGGTGATCCTCGCCCCCGTGATGATCCTGTTCATCCTCGTCCTGGTGGCTTTCGGCCAACTGGTGGACGGGCGTGGGGCGTTGGACGGCGCGGCGCGGGATGCGGCGCGCGCCGGTTCGATCCAGAAGGACCATGCCACGGCGATGGCGGAGGCGGAGAAGGCCGCGGAGGCGAATCTCGACGACGTCTGCTCGGGCCCGGTGACGGTGAACCAGACCAGCCAGGGCTTCGAGCCCGACACGATCTTCACGGTCGAGGTGAGCTGTGAGGTACGAGGCCTCGACATGATCGGCCTCGACATCCCCACGACGCTGACGGCCAGCTTCAGCTCGCCGCTCGACCCGTTCCGGAGGACGGCGTGACGCTGCGCTCTGCTGTACGCGGATGGGTGTCGGTGCGCCGGGCCCGTATGGACGACCGGGGCTCGGGCGCCGGCGCGGTCATCATCTTCGCGCTCGTGTTCCTGTCCCTGTCGGCCTTCGTCATCGACGGCGGCCTCTCGATCTCGAAGCGCGAGCGTGCCGCCGACATAGCGGAACAGGCTGCCCGCTACGCCGCCCAGGACATCGACCTCGACGCCCTCTACGACAACGAGGCCGGCCCCGCCCCGATCCTCTTCGAGAACTGCAACGCCCGAGTGAAGGCCTTCGCCGACGAAATGGGCATGTCCGGCGCGGACATCGGCGCCACGCACTGCGTTGCCGCGAACGCGGACGAGGTGGAGGTCGAGGTCCAGCTCACGTACGCCCCGGTCTTCACGGGCATGTTCTACGGCGGGGACGTGGTCGTCCATGGCCAGGCGGTGGCGGAGAACGAGGTGGGCTGACGCCCGTTTGGACGTTGAGGGGACGGGCCTACTTGTCGCCGCCGCCCTTTCCGCCCCCGCCCTTCTCCTTTGTCTTCACGCCGTCCCGGACCTGCTTCGCCAGGTCGTCGTCGAGCTTCTTGAACTCGCGTACAACGGCGTCGGACATGCTGGCCAGCGCGTCGAGCTGCTGGTTGATGTCCTCGCGGCCGTCCTCCCAGTTGGACTCGAACTCCTCGAGCTTGTCGTAGACGCCACCGTCGCCCACGTCGTCCCGGTAGGACTCGAAGAGCTTCTTGGTGTGGTTCATACGCCGCTTGATGTCGCGCAGCCGGGTCCCGTAGTCCTCCAGCTCGCTGAGCGGAAGCGCGAGGTCGGGCTTGGCCATGTCTTCGATCCCCCTGGGGTGTTTGTGCCGCCTGCGGACCCATCAGAACGTACGTGTGAAAGTACCGCATCGGTCTGACAGGCGGAGTTCGCTGCGCCGGTGCATGTGTCCTGTCGGGCAGCGGCGGAAGATCTGGGAAACCTGCACACCATTCACCGGGAGGTCATGCGGAACCTGAATAACTGTCACACCTGTTTCGCAGCATGAGGCTTTGGCGGGTGGATGTCCGGCTTGGAAACCTGGTGGCAACTGTTGTGCGTGCAGCGGTGTGAACGGCTGTGTGAAGGAGTTGGTGTATTTGGTGATTCGGTCGTCACAGTAGTGAAGTCGGCCATCGAAATGCGTCCCGTAGCGGCCACGAACGACTGGCCGTGCCTTCGTCGGCGTGCTTTGATCCTGCGCACGGTGTGAGTCTCCGGGAATGGTTCCTGGTGTTTTCGGGAATCCGGCGGACTCCATCATTGGGAAATTCACCTTCGAAGGGAATCGCGCGTCATGAACTTTGCCCCGCAGGTTGAAACGGCTGAGATCTCCGACTCCGGCTTGGACAGCGTCTCCGGCGGTCTCGCGGCCGACGTGTTCGGCGGCGGACACCTCCAGGTCGCGTCCGTCGACGTCTGCGCCGACGTCTTTGCCGCCGCCTCGGCCGAGGGCGTCGTGGCGGGCGTGGGCGTCCACGCCGCCGCCCACTGACACTGACGAAGCGGGTGCCGCGGGGTCGGGCCCTGGATCGCGGGGACCAGTCCGCGAAAAGCCTGAACACTTCCCAGGAAAGTGTTCAGGCGTCGCTCGTTTGAGCGTCTGAAGGGCATCTTCCCCGTCGCTGTTCACGCTTTTCGCAACTGGTGCCCCGGTAGGGGGTGGCGGCGAGTCGCGATCAGCGCACCCGCCGTCCGCCGTCACCAGGTCCGGGTCCCGTCCGCCGGCTGCCGGTGGCGCCCGTCATCGGTGCGCGTGCCCGGGCTCACGTCATGGGCATGAATTCGGGCAGGGTGAGGGCCGAGTGGGCCGGTCGCCCCTCCGTGGAGGAGGGCATGGTGCTGAGTTTGCGCAGCATGTCGTTGCGCTGCTCCAGGGCCCGGGCGGTGGTGGGGAAGAGTGTGGCGTCGCCCTCGCCGACCTGTTCCTGGTTCACGGTCACAAACTCACGGGTGTTGTGTTCGTAGGCGGCGAAGCCCGCGGCGTGGTCCCGGTCGGCCAGGGAACCGGCGAGCATGTACGCGCCGACGAGCGCGAGGCTGGAGCCCTGTCCGGTAAGGAACGAGGGCGCGTACGCGGCGTCACCCACCAGCGCGACCCGTCCGCTCGACCAGCGGGGCATGCGGATCTGGCTGACCCCGTCGAAGAACAGGTCGTCCGCGTCGCGCATGGCGGCAAGCATGCCCGGGACCTCCCATCCCGCGTCGGCGAAGACCGTGGCGACCAGGTCCCGTTGGGCTTCCGGGTTCCGGAACGCGTCGAACGGCGGTTCCGGGTGGGCGAAGTTCAGGAAGGCGTGCACTTCGTCGCTGTCCCCCACGGCGTAGAGTGCCGCGGCTCTGCCCGGGGTGTTCCACATCATGGTCTCGTGGGAGAGCCCGAAGGTGTTGCGCATGGTGAACACGGCGAAGCAGTAGCCGAGATACCGGTGGAACTGCTCTTCGGGGCCGAACAGGAACTCGCGGGTACGTGAGTGCAGACCGTCCGCACCGACCACCATGTCGAACGTACGCATGCTGCCCCCGCGGAAGGTGACGTCGACCCCGTGGCCGGACTGGTCGAGGGCGTCGATGGAGTCGTTGAACAAGAACTCCACGTCGTCACGGACCGCCGCGTACAGAGCGCCGGTCAGATCCCCACGCCGTATCTCCAGGTCCCGTCCCGCGACACCGCCGGTGACGGTGTGCGGGTTGAGCGAGGCCACCTCGCCGCCGTCCCCGTCGAGGAAGGTCAGCCGGCGTAAGTCGACGTGCGCGTCCTGCAGTCGCGGCAGGATTCCCATCCTCCGGACGACCTCGAGTGCGGTGCCGCGTACGTCGATGGGGTAACCACCGTCACGAAGTGTGCCCGCCTTCTCGACCACCGTGACCGCGAATCCGTAGCGGTTCAGCCAGAACGCGAGGGCGGGCCCTGCGATGCTGGCCCCCGATATCAGGACCTTGCGCCTCGACGTGGAACGGATATCCCTCAACTGATCGGTGCGGGTCATTCCTTGACTCCTTTGCTCATGGTCCGGGCGACAAGCAGGGACAGCGCCGTGACGACGCCGGCGATGACGAAACCGGTGACGAAGGCCGATTCGGCCGGGACATCCGACCCGGAAGGGGTCCCGGCGGCGAGGAGCGCAGCACCGACCTGCGAACCCACGGCCATGCCGAGCACGCGGGTCACCAGGACCAGGCTGGTGGCGATGCCGGTGTCACTCTGATCGACGGAAGTGGCGGTGCGGGTCACCATCGCCGTAACGCACAGGCCGTTGGCAAGCGCGATCATCATTTTGCCGATGACGAGGTGCCATACCTCGGTGTGCACGGCTGCCAGGGCGATCAGGGCGGCGGCCATGATGGAGATCCCGGCGATGGCCACGGCACGCGAGCCGAAACGCCGCGCCCCGATCCCACTGATCGGCCCGGCCAGCGACGCGGCCACGGTGCCGGGCAGCAGGTAGAAGCCGATCTCGGTGGCGCTGGCCCCGAACCCGTACTCGTGGGCGGGCACATCGAACAGCTGCGGGACGAGATAGACCGCCATCGAGGTACCGAGGCAGATCACGAACGTCAGCACACACGACTTCCATATCGCAGGCCGTGCCAGCATCCGCAGATCGATCATCGGCGAGGCCGCACGACGCTCGACGGCTGTCCATCCGGTCACGAAGGCGGCCAGGAGCACGATGAGGGCGCCGAACGCGAGTGGCTGCGAGCCGGCGTCGGGCGCCAGCGCGAGTACGAGCATGAGCGTGACCAGCGTCCCGCTCAGGAGACCCAGGCCGGGCCAGTCGACCCCGGCGTCGTCCGACCGGCGCGGCGTGTCATGCGGCATCAGCCTGTTCACCAGCAGGGTGGACCCGATGACCGCGATCGTCGGCAGCGCGAACATCCAGTGTCGGGACAGCTGTTCCGCCACGGGCCCGGCCGACAGCATTCCCGCCATCCCGCCCCCCACGAACAACCCGCTGACCACCCCGATGGCCACCTTCGAATCTCCCTCGGGGAGGTGTTCGCGCACCAGGATGAACGACAGGGGCAGCGCGCCCACCATCGCTCCCTGCAGTACCTGGCCGAGCAGCAGCACGGGCAGGTTCGGCGCCAGGGCGGACACCAGGCCACCGGCCGAGACCACCGCCATCAGCCGGATCATGACTCGTTTTCCGCCGTAGCGGTCGCCGAACTTGCCTGCGACCGGTGTGATGAGCGCGCCGGTGATGGCGAGCACGATGCTGAGTAACCCCCCTTCGGCTCGACTCATATCCAGCTCGCGTTGCAGAAGCGGGAGCGTCGGCGCCACCACCGACTCCAGGGCACCGGTGGAGACTGCCAGCAGGCCGAGGGCCCAGACAGCGGCCTTCCCGCTGCGAACCGGGGGAGCCAGAGTTGTGGTCATGGTCGTCCTTTCCGTCATTGCCGGGCGAGTAAGGGGTCGGCCGTACGCGTAGCGCTGCCGCCTTGCCGGGTCCGGCGCGGACACAGCGGCCATTCACGCGGTGCGCGGTGCGCATGGTGCTTTGCGGACAGGTCCGAGGTCGTCCGGCGGGGTGAACCCGGGGAAGCGGTACTGAGGTGGCGCATGCACGGCTCCGCCGGGCGGAGCGGGCGTACGAGTGCGGCACGCGCCATCCACGAACCTGACACTACACTACACCGTGCAGTGTAGAACGGCTAAGATATGCCCATGCCGACCACGAAGACACTGCGCGAGGGGTCCACGCGGAAGCGGGCCGCCATCCTCTCGGCGGCCCGGGAACTGTTCCTCGCCAACGGCTTCGACCGGACCAGCGTCGACGCGGTCGCCGCCCGGGCCGAGGTGTCCAAGCGGACGGTCTACGACTACTTCGGCGACAAGCAGACGCTGCTGAAAGCAGTCGTAGACGCCGTCGGCCAGTCACTGATCACCACGATCCGGCGCACCCTCGACGACACCCTCACCGACCTCACCGAGGCGGCCGACCTCGAGGACGCCCTGGTCACGTTCTCGATGCGTATAGCGACCGACATGCTCGGCTCGGCGGATTACGCAACGCTGCAACGACTGGTCCGGGCGGAATCCGGCCACCTGCCGCACCGGGGCGAAAACCCCCTGGCCGACACCCCCGACGAGGCAATTGCTGAGCGGTTCGCCGCCTTCGCTGCGGCCGGGCTGCTCGACGTCCCCGACCCCCGACTCGCGGCCGACCAGTTCCTCGCGCTGACCTTCGGCGTCGCGCTGGACAGGCTCGGTTCCGCGAATGCCGCGGAGGACACCCGCGTCCGGCCACTCGTCGTCGAGGGAGTACGGACCTTTCTCCGGGCATACCGAACCCGGTAGGGCTGCGTCGGCGCGGCTGGTCCGCTCACGTCCTGCTGCGGCGGCAGCGTGCGATCGAGCGCGACGAGGAGGCCGTCGAGGTGTGGAAGACGGGGGTGCGGCCACAGGCAAAAGGGCCGCGGCGACCTGGGCGCCCACATCTGCTTCGAGGGCGAGGCAGGCCAGGGGCTGAGCCCGCCGAAGGGGCGCACCTGGGCGCCGCGCGGGGCCCGTCCGGTGGTCCGGGTTCCTCGGATCGTGGGTGGGCAGAGGCAGCACCGTTGGTCAGGTGGCCGGCCTCGGCAGGGCCGCGAGGCAGGCGAAAGCGTTCGCCAGCTCATGTCGCCAGGGCCAGCTGGCGGCGATCCGCAGGTGGAGGCGGCGGCCTCCGCGGGTGATGCGGGCGGCTGCGTGCAGCAGCCGGTAGCGGAGCTTCTTCGGCTCGGCGGAGGCCAACTCGCCGTCCAGCAATAGGGCCTGGGCCCAGGCGAGCAGATCGACGGCGGTCAGGGACAGCTCCAGCCAGGCGGCGTTGATCTGGAACTGGCGGGAGGGGAAGCGTCCGAAGCCAGTGGTCTTTCCGCAGCGGATGCGGTCCTCGACGCGGGCGTGCGCCCGGTGGCGGACCTCCAGATGCTGCAGGGAGCCTTCGCCGTGCGGGGCGTCGGTGAGGAAGACCTGGTGGCGCATGCCCTCGTCCAGATCGAACAAGGACAACTGGGCGCCGGGGTGAGGGCGCGCGCCGGACGATGATCCGGGTGTCGTCCGGGTGGTCCGCTAGGTCCACCATGCCGGTCAGTTCTGCCACTTCAGCGCCGGTCCGCAGGGTGCCGTCCTGCTCCAGGGCGGGGTGCCACAGGTGGTCGGGCAGGGCCTGGATTGCGCGGCGGATCGGATCGGTGACGGCGTATCCGACGGAGAAGGAGGTGTGGATACCCCGCTCGCGCAGTGCACGGACGTGGGCGAGGAAGACTTTCGCGCCTCCGGCGCTGTCCGTGCGGATGAGGATTTCGGTGCCGTGGCGGTCGGCGTCGGGGATCTGGGCCAGGGCCGCATCCAGGACGGCGATGTGGTCGGCGGCGGTATTGGCGCCGGCGTTGCCCGGCCGCAGCACTCCGGCCAGGGCTTCGCCGGTGTTGTCCAGAAAGCACAGCAGCGGGTGGTAGCCGAAGCCGCGTTTATAGGTGGCCGCCGCCTGTTCCTTCTCGGAGTGGCAGGTGACGAGGGTGGCGTCGATGTCCAGGACGAGGCCCGGCAGGTCGTGTCCGCCGGCGCGGGCCGCGGGTATGCCGTTCCTGGCCTCGGCGGCCTGCAGCCAGGCGACTTCCCGGGCAGCAGCTCTCGCCGAGCGCAGGCGGGCGAGTGCGGCCGGGTCGATGCCCGCCAGCAGGCGCCAGGCGGTCGGAGTGGAGGCGACGTGGCCGAAGACCTCCGTCTGGTCCCGTAGCAGGGCCAGGTCCGCTATCGCCTCGCCGCCGTCGGCGAGCATCACCGCCAGATCGACCGCGATCCGGCCGGGGTTGTGCCCGGAGCCACGCGGTCGCAGCCTACGCAGCGCGTCCGTGAACGCGCCGGTCAGGCCAGTGACATCGGCGAGATCGGCCAGCAGGCGGGATCCGGCGTGGCTGACCACCCCGCGGCCGTCGGCTGAGACGACGGGCTTGGGACGCGACCCGGTAGTGTGCACGCAGAGAGTGCCTTCTTGTTGTGGTGACAGGAGCCCTATACAAGCCTCATCATCCCAAGTTCGAGAGGCACTTTCGCGTTTCCGCTCTGGATCCGGACGCCGCCGCAAGTAAAAGGCGGAGGCTACCGGCGGAGGAATCTTTCGACCACTGTCGCCAGGGCCTCTGGGCTCTCATCCGGGGCGAAGTGGCCGGCGTCGTTGAAGACCTGGAGCTCGGCGTTCGGATACCACTGCAGCCAGGTGGACCGCATGGTGTCAGGGCCCATCGCCGGGTCGTTCGCACCAGCCACGACAAGCACCGGGGTCGGATTTCCCTCGAGCCGCTCGTGGATGTCGGAGCCGCGAGTCCAGGATTCGAGGTACGAACGCAGGGCAGCCGACGAGGAGCGTTCCGAGCCGCTCACCCTGGCATCCAGCCATGCATCGTCGTGCTGACTGCCGGTGGTGACGTCAAAGATCGTCCTGCGGTTGCCGGAATCCTCCACGGCCCCGACGAACAGCTCCCACATCTCCCCTTCGAGCGGAAACCCGGACGCGGGTACCGGCGAGATGCCGACGATCGAACGGACCCGCAAGGGGGCGTCCAGCAACATCAGCTGGGCCGCCTTGCCGCCCATGGAGTGACCGATGACCGAGAAGGTGTTCCAGCCGAGGTCGTCGGCCACGGCGAGGGCGTCCGCCGCGACCTCCTCCATCGTGTACGTGCCGGGGGTGTCCATCGCCTCGCCGTACCCACGGCAGTCCACGAACGCGTAACTGAACGCGCTTCCGTCCAGGTACCGCCGCAGATGGCCGAAACTCGACCTGTCGCTGAGCCAGTGGTGGAGTGCGAGGACTCGCTCCGGACCGTTGCCCTGTACCTCATACGGAATTACGTGTCCTGCTACATGGCCTGTCACAACGCTGGGTCTCCCCCTCCGGGCCGGGCCCGGAATCCCGTCGGCTTGAGGATTCGCTTCAACGGCGTAGCAGCGCGAGCGGGCGACCGAAGGCGTCGCAGGCCAGATGAATCTTGCCGGTCAGGCCACACCGCCAGGTCGGTGGCGGTCCGTCCCGGATCATGTCCGGTTCCGCGAGGCCGCAGCGGCCTGAGAGCGGTGGAGTACGCGGCGGTCAGCCAAGTGGCATCGCGGCGAGATCCGCCAGCAACCGTGCCCCGGCATAACCGACCACCCCCGAATCATCGGCACTTACATAGACCTTGGGACGCAACCCGATACCCTGCACGTAGAAAGTGCCCTCCGCCTGGACCGACAGAACCCCTTAGCAAGGTTTATTGCGCCAGATCAGGAAGGCACTTTCGCGTTTCCGCCCCGACAGCCGCCACACCCAACCGAAACGGCGAGGTTAACCAATCGGGTATTCGATGGCTGGAACGCCTCTCCGGTGCGAGTGTCCGGGTCTCACCAGATGCCGTGCTCCAGCTCCTCGAGCGACAGATTCCACTGCGAGTCCTCGTCGGCGAACGGAGTGGAGTCGAAGGCGCTGACCACTTGCTTGAAACGTGTCGCCAGCTCCTCGGGGTCGGCATCGTTGTCGTGGTCGACCTCAAGCTTTCGGAACTCGATGAGGCTGTACACCAGGGATTCGACATCCCGGTGGAGCTGAACGTAGCCCATGGATCCTTCTGGGAAGGCGTACACCTTTCCCGATTCGGGGTCAACAGCCACGAGTGATGTGAAAAAATACCCCAGTTTCAACCATGACCGGCTCTCTGGAGGGCAGTTCATTTCATCCTGGTCGAAGCGACTCCCCAGAGTGATCGCGTCAGTTCCTGGTTCATAGGGGGCTTCGACATCTGCGCGAGACGTGAAGGCGTCAGAATGAGGAATCCCCACCGAGCTCAGGAAGTTGACTGTGCGCGAGTCGAAGTTGGCGACGGGGCATTGCGGAAAATAGACAACATTGTTCAATCCGTAGGCCTGGACCAAGTGGGCGGAGGCAACCGAGAAGTTCACGATCTTACCTTGTCGTGGAGTTGTTTTCCGTGCGCCATGTGTAAGCCGTTGACGTACCGATATGGCAGCAGCTATCTACAGCTTCCGTAAGTGAGTGTGGCCAGATGCTTACCAGATGCCTTCGATGACCTCGTCGAGGATGAGATTCCACTGCGACTGGTCGTCTTCGAAGGGCGTCGCATCAAAAGCACGAATACGTGCGCGCAGTTCCTCGACCTGCTCCTCGATGTCGGCGGCGTCGTCTCGTTCGTGTTCGTCGAATTTCTTGAACAGGTTCAGGGCATGCACGAAAGATTCGACGTCGCGGTGGAGCGGGGTGCAGGCACTCAAGGGTTCGCCCTCGCCGAATGCGTATACATTGCCGGTGTGGGGGTCAAGGGCGATGACAGAGGCTGCGAAGCAGCCGAGAACGAGCCATGAGTGGCATTCCTCGGGCAGGGTTCCGTCCTCGGGTCGGAACCACTCGGTCAGGAGGATCGACTCGTCCTGGCCGACGCTGGCCTTGGACTTGAATGACTCGTCGTGCGGGAGTCCCACCTGGCTGAGGAAGTCCGCGGTTCGTGTGTCGAGTTGGTTGTCGGGGGATTCGTAACGGGGGAAGTACACGACGCCCGACAGGCCGAACGTGCTGAGGAGTTCGTCCGGTGTGACAGCGAAGCTCACTGTCGTCGAGGGCGTCGTAGACGGTGGTGATGGAACACAGCCGGCTTCCGTGGTTCTCGAGTTCGCTGAGCGGCAGCGCGAGGTCGGGCTTGCCCGGCCTTCGCCGGGGTGTGTCAGCGGTTGATCGACTGGATTTCCTGGACGTTCATGTCCTGGGTCGTTTCGAAGGTGCCGTTCGGGAGGTCGCCGCCTGTGCCTCCGGCGCCTTCCCAAGTGATCTCCCAGGTCACCGAGGCGGACAGTTCGTACGGTTCGCCGTTGGTGGCCCGTAGGTACCTGATGCCGCACGGTGGGGTCTTCTCGCCGTCGCCCGTCTTGTACGGGGTGCCGATGGAGCCGTCGTCGTTGATCTCGCAGTCGCCGGAGGCGGGGAAGGTCTCGGCGTCCTCGGTGCCCGGCTCCAGGTGGAGGGCGACCGGCTTGGCGGTCGTCTCCGCCCAGAGGTTGGTGTTGGGCAGCTCGGCGCGGACCTCGACCTCCTGGAAGGTGCCCTTGTCCAGCCAGACCCAAGTGGGCAGGTTCACCGTGGACTTGGCTTCCGGCTTCAGCTCGATCTCGGTATCGGGGACCTTCACCTTGTCGTAGGCGTACTCGGCGAGGGTCTGCGGCGTGGGGGCGTTCGGTACGTCGGGGATCTCGCCGGCGTCCTGCCAGAACATGACGCGGTCGCAGTTCCACGACTCCGGGTCGGCGGTGTCCGGTGCGACGCCGCGCCAGAAGTAGCCGTCCTGGCCGAGGTTGTAGTTGTCGTAGCCCTTGGCGGTGGACAGCTCGTCGTCGTTCCAGTTGGTGGCGTCCTTACCGTCCCGGTAGTGGTCCGTCCACAGCCCCTCGCCGTACCAGGACACGTGAGGGCTGACGTATCCCTGGCCGGACGTCTCCGAGAACTCCTTGAGTTGTTCCGGCGTGAAGACGGGCTCGTACCAACAGGGCGGCGGCTCCCAGTTCACGTCAGTCGACGAGATGCTGCCGCTGTTGCCTCCGGTGGGGCCGCTGACTCGGGTGATCTTGATCCTGGAGTGGGTGGCAGAGGCGAAGATGTTGCCGTTGGCGTCGGAGTCGCCGCCCGTCTCACCTTCGTGTCCCGGCTCGCCGAGGGCGAGGGCCGGTGATGGCGCCAGCGCCGCTGTCAGCGTCACAGAAGCAAGCAGACCTCCGAGAGCCTTGCGAGGAGTGGGCATGATCAGCACGCTCCCGGTTCGGTCTCGACGGTCATCGTCTTCCAGACGCCGTTGGCTTCCTTTCCGAGGCTCGTGCGGTATTGCACTTTTGGGGACTCGCCCTCGGGGGTTCCTGCGGTCTCGCCCGTCTTGAGGTTCTTGCTGTAGCCCTTGCTCTCGTCGACGCAGTAGAACAGCGTGGCACGCGTCTTGTTCTTGCCCAGATAGGTCACCTCTGGGTCGTAGACCTTGACTTCGCCGGTGATTGTCAGCCCCTTGTAGCCCTTGACCCAGGCGGAGCCGGTGCTCATCGCCGCCTGCCCGCTGTAGAAGGACAGAGAGTCGGCCTCGGGATCGCCGGCGATGATGGCGGCGTACGAAGCCCGGAGACGTTCCTTGCCGTCATTGAGCACGGTCTGGAGCTCGGGGTCGCTGTTCGTCCAGCCCTCGAAGTTCGCCTGGAAACTCTCCGGAAGCTTGATGGCGGGTCGCTCCGCGTCCGACGCCGCGGAAGCGGAGGCCGAAGGCGACGGACTGCTCGATCCCGTATCCGCCCCCTTGATGTCCTCCGGTGAAGACGATTCATCACCCCCACCACAAGCTGTGAGTAGCAGCGCCGCCGTCGCGGTGAACGTGGCGGCTATGGGCGCGGAGCGGCGGGCCACGGGTGAACTCCCCCTGTGTCAGGCGTCTCTGGCGTGTGCAACAGAGAACGAAGCTATCAGGGGCAAGTAGCGTGCATCGAAGCGGCGATGGGGGATTGTGTGGGGATCGTGAGATGTGTGACGTGACAGTTGCGAAGTGGCTCACATCCCGGATGTGGTGCGGTCGGCCACCGGCTGCGCAAGTCGGGCTTAGGGGGCGGATGGCGAGGAAGCGGTCGGCTCGAAAGCCCTCGTCCACTGCCCGACCTTCGACACCCTCCTTAAGATCTCAGTAGGCTCAGTACACCCCCGCACGCCTCCCTCCACACACGACATCAGGACACCCGCCATGGCGCGACGCACCACTTCCAGCTCGACGGGCAGTTCGCCGGGTCCGCGGAATCGGACGCCGCAGCCTTTGCCTCGACGGAGGCGTACGTTCGGGGATTTCATCAAGGCATTCTTTGCCTTTATTGCCCTGACTGTCCTTTTGGTGGGGGTGCCCGGGGCGCTGGCTACGCAGATGGGGTGGCCGCTGCCCAGCGGGAGTCCGAGTCTGGACTGGCTTCGGCAGGAGATCACGACCGGCACGTTTCTGAATGTGCTGACCGTTCTCGTCTGGCTTGCCTGGGCCCAGTTCACCGCGTGCGTACTGGTGGAGATGAAGGCCGCCGTGTCCGGCGTCGGGGTGCCGAACCGGGTGCCCGGTGCCGGGCCGAGTCAGTTGCTCGCGCGACAGCTCGTCGCCGCTTTGTTGCTGGTCGGCGCGACCGCGGCCAGCTTCGCGCCCGGACTCTCGCAGCTGGGGCAGCAGTTGCAGGAGAACCAGCGGCCTACCGTCGCCGCGGCGCAGCAGACGCCCGCCGGTCTGCTGGGACAACAGGAACAGGCCGCCTCCAGTGCCGCCGCCGCGCTGGCCGAGCAGGCCGTGAACGCCGCGCACGCCGCCGAGAGCGGGCGCACCACCGACGGCGGCGACACGAAGTACTACCGGATCCAGCCGCCGGAGGGACGCCATCACGACTCCCTCTGGGAGATCGCCGAGCGGCATCTCGGGGACGGGCGGCGGTACAAGGAGATCTACCAGCTCAACAAGGACCGCGCGCAGCCCGACGGTTCGAAGCTCTCCGAGGCCAGTCTCATCCGGCCCGGCTGGATCCTGGAGATGCCCGGCGACGCCCGCGGCGGCGACCTCGTCGAGATGCCCGACGAGGCCCCGCAGGTGTCGAAGGAGGTCCAGCAGCAGATCTCCGACTACTCCAGGACGGGCGACAACCATCAGCAGCAGGGGAGTGGGCAGCAGGGCGGCAGTAGTAGCGGGGTCGTTGATCATGACACCGCTCGCATCACCGTTCCCGAGCAGCGGCCCGCCCCGGACCAGGGCCAGCAAAGCCAAAGCCAAGGCCGGCAAGGGCAGGAGCACGCCACTCCCGCCGCCGAGGCCGGAGACGACGGCGGCTTCGGGCTGCCGCAGGCCCTCCTCGGCGCACCCCTCCTCGCCGCCGGGCTCCTCGGTGCCCTCGGGCGTCGGCGTCGGCAGGCCCTGTGGCAGTCGGCCCTCGGTGCCGTCGGCGGGCGGCGCGGCATGATGGAGCCGCCGACGCCCACCGGTACGGCCGCCGATGTGCAGGACGCGTTGCTCGTGGGGGCCGACCCCGAGGGCGTACGACTTCTCGACCGGTCGCTGCGCGGGCTGGCCGCTGCGCTCGCGGAGGAGTCGCGGCCGTTGCCGACCGTGTACGCGGCCTGGATGAGCAACGGGGATTTGCACCTGCAACTGGCGCAGCCCGCCGGGAGGCCGCCCGCGCCGTGGCAGCTCGGGCAGGACCAGACGTTCTGGATGCTGTCACGGGCGGACGCCGAGCGGTACGAGGACGTCGACACGGCGGCCCCATACCCCGGGCTCGTCAGCCTCGGCACGATGGACGACTCGCGGCTGTTGCTCAACCTGGAGTCCGTGCCCGGCATCGTCTCGCTCAGCGGCAGCGAGGAGGACCGGGCGGGTGTGTTCGCCTCCGTGGCCGCCGAGTTGGCGACCAACGGCTGGTCCGACCGCATGACGATCACCCTCGTCGGCTTCGGGCACGACCTCACCCCCCTCGCGCCCAACCGGCTCCGCCACCTCGACGACATCGAGGCGCTCGTCGAAACCATGGAGGCGGAGACGCGGCAGCGACGCGGAGCGCTCGGTGCCGCCGGTCACGACTCCGTCCTCACCGGGCGTACGGGGCCCGCGCAGCACACCCGTTGGGCCCCGCACCTCGTACTCCTCGCCGCCGAACCGTCCGCCGAGGACGCCGTCAAGCTTGCCGAACTCGCCTCCGACGCAAGCCGGTTGGGCATCGGCTATCTCGTCGGTACGGAGTCGGGCGATCTGCCCGGAGCCGCCTGGGAGATGGAGATCACCAGCGAGGGCAAGCTCCTCGCGCCGCTCCTCGGGCTCGAACTCGACGCGCAGCTGCTGCCGGTGGCCCAACAGCGCGCCGTCGTCGAGCTGTTCGTCGAGGCGGATCCCGAGCGCGGGGACAACGGTCCGGCCTCCGATCCGCCGTTCCTCGTCGACATCAGCGAGCAGGGGCGGCCGGCGGTGTACGCGCGACTCGTCGGCCCGTACGAGATCATCGGCCTCGATACGCCGGACGGTGAGCGCAGTCCGCTGCTGCACGAGGCCTTGGCGTTGCTGCTGCTGCACCGGGAGGGCGTGCACCCTCGGGTGCTGTCGTCCGCGCTGTGGCCCCGCGGGGTCACCGAGGATGTGCGGGACGCGCTGGTCGAGCGGCTGCGGGCCTGGCTGGGCAACGATCCGGACGGTACGCCGCGACTTGGCACCGACTCGACGGGGCGGCTCAAGCTGGCGAAGTCGGTGGTGTCCGACCTGGATGTGCTGCGGTCGCTGTACCACGAGGCGACTCAGGGGCGCGGGGTCGACAGCCGGGCTGTGCGAGGGCGGCTGCTGACCGATGCGCTGGTGTTGGTGCGGGGGCCGTTGCTGGCGGAGCGGCCCGCGGGGCGGTACGGGTGGCTTACGCACGAGATCATCGATGCGCAGCTTCCCTTGCTCGTCGCTGATATCGGGCTGGCGTTGTCCGCGTTCCATCTTGAGAAGAACCGGGCGGGGAAGGCCATTGAGGCGCTGAACGCGGCGCTCGGCTCCGCGCCGGGCGATGAGCGGTTGTGGCATGAGCTGCTTCGGGCCACTCATGCCACGGGGGACGAAGCGCGGCTTCAGAGGCTTGCGGCGGACCTGGTGTCGCGGAGTGGGGCTCGGGGGCTGCCGCCGCGGACTGAGGCTTTGTTGGATGAGTTGCTGCCCTCTTGGCGTAGTGGTGTTGCGGCCGTTGGGTAGCAAGTTGCCCGGAGCTCGTGGCTGTGCCCACCCGTTCCGCCCTGCGGAACGATTGCCCACAGCGGTAGCGGAACGACTGTCCACAGCGGTAGCGGATCGCTCGCCCACAGCGGTGCGGTAGTGGCAGGGAGCCTCTCGTGGAACTGGCCTTGATTCTTGGCGCCGCCCTCTGGGGAGGCCTCGCCGGGATGCTCGTGCCCCGCGCCGCCTATCGGCTCTCCGTCGAGCCCGAGGAGGAGTGGCGAGCGCAGTGTCCGGATGGGCATGACATCCGCGGCTGGGTTGGGCCGGCTCGGTGTGCGGGGCGGGCGTATGGGCCCAGTACGCCGCTCGTCGTCGTTGCCACCGCGCTGGCGTGTGCCGCTCTCGCCGCTGCCACCGGTGCTCGGCCTGAGCTGGGCGTATGGCTGTTGGTCGCGCCCTTTGGGGTATTGCTCACCCTGGTCGACTTCTCGGTGCACCGGTTGCCCGACGTGGTGAATCTGCCGCTGGCCGTCGCCGTGCCGGGGCTGTTGGGGATCGTGGCGCTGGTGCCGGAGAACCACGGTGACTGGACTCGCGCGCTGCTCGGCGGGCTCGCGTACGCCGGGTGGTTCTTCGTCTGTTTTCTCATCAATCCGAACTGGGTGGCCTTCGGGGATGTGAAGGTCGGGCTCTGGCTGGGGGCCGCCCTCGGCTGGTACGGGTGGGCGGTACTGATCCTCGGTGCCTTCGCCGGGTTCTTTCTCGCGGGGTTCTACGCGGTCGGGCTCGTCGTTACGCGCAGGGGTGGGCGCAAGACCGCGGTGCCGTACGGACCCTTCCTCATCTCCGGCGCCTTCGTCGGCACCCTTATCGGGGCGCTCGCCGCCTGACGTCGGGTGATCCAATCGTCTGGCGTACGCTGGATCAGTCCGTCCACACCCCGCCGAAAGGGACCCTGCGGTGACCGAGAAGGCCGACCTTCAGTCCGTCCTCGACCGTGCCGCCGAGGGTGGGCGGATCACCCCGGAGGAAGCGCTCGACCTCTACCGGGACGCCCCGCTGCACGCGCTGGGCGCCGCCGCCGATGCGGTACGCCGCCGCCGGTACGCCGGTACGGAGCACATTGCGACGTACATCATCGAGCGCAACATCAACTACACGAACGTATGCGTCACGGCCTGCAAGTTCTGCGCCTTCTACGCGCCGCCGAAGGCCACCGACAAGGGCTGGACGCGCGATCTGGACGACATCCTGCGGCGCTGTGCGGAGACCGTCGAGCTCGGCGGTACGCAGATCATGTTCCAGGGCGGGCATCACCCGGACTACGGCGTCGAGTACTACGAGGAGCACTTCGCCGCCATCAAGGCCGCGTACCCGCAGCTCGTCATTCACTCCCTGGGGGCTTCGGAGGTCGAGCACATGGCCCGTATCTCCAAGGTGAGTGTGGAAGAGGCCATCTCGCGGATTCACGCCGCCGGTCTCGACTCCTTCGCCGGCGCCGGTGCCGAGCTGCTGCCCGCGCGGCCGCGCAAGGCGATCGCCCCGCTGAAGGAGAGCGGTGAGCGCTGGCTGGAGATCATGGAGGCCGCCCACCGGCTGGGCGTGGAGTCCACGTCCACGATGCTGATGGGTACGGGCGAGACGAACGCCGAGCGCATCGAGCACCTGCGGATGATCCGTGACGTACAGGACCGGACGGGCGGCTTCCGGGCCTTCATCCCGTACACGTACCAGCCCGAGAACAACCACCTCAAGGGTCGTACACAGGCGACAATCTTCGAGTATCTGCGCATGATCGCCATTGCGCGGCTGTTCATGGACAACATCGCCCATATCCAGGGGTCGTGGCTCACCACCGGCAAGGAGGTCGGCCAGCTGTCGCTGCACTACGGGGCGGACGACCTCGGTTCGATCATGCTGGAGGAGAACGTCGTCTCGTCGGCCGGCGCCAAGCATCGCTCCAACCGGCTGGAGATCATCGACCTGATCCGCAAGGCCGGGCGGGTGCCGGCGCAGCGGGCGACGACGTACGAGCACCTCGTCGTGCACGACGACCCGGCGAACGACCCCGTCGACGAGCGGGTTCAGTCGCACATCTCGTCCACGGCGATCGCGGGCGGGACGGCCCATCCCGAGTTGAAGCTCCTCGCCTCCAACTAACTCCAACCAGCTCCAACTGGCCTTCCTGTGCTGACGATTCACGCCGCGGACGAGCTCCGCCACGCCTGGGACGATCCCGCTCCGGTCAAGGACGGAGCCGTCGTGGTGGAAGGGGCACGGGTCGCGGCGACGGGTTCGCTCGCAGACCTCCAGGAACGCTTCCCGGGCGCTCGCGTACGGCGATGGCCCGGGGTTCTCGGGCCCGCCCTCGTCCACGAGGGGCCGCTGCCCGAGGCGCCGACGCCTCGGGAACGGGTGCATGCGGTGCTGAAGCTCGGGGCGGTGGCGGTTCTGGAGGAGTACGCCGGTACGGCCGAACTCCGGGCCGCCGCCGAGCGCAACGACGTCGTCGTGCTCGCGAGCGCGGCGCGACGGCCCGCGGTCCTGCAGACCGGGCGCGCCGACCTCGCCGTGTTCGACGAGACCGGCGCGTGTGTCGCGACCGTCTGCGCGGGGCGGCTGGTGCACCGGCGCAGATAGCGGTCAGGCAGACAGCGGTCAGCCCGAGAACGCCTCCGCGAACGCGCCCGAACGCTGCTTGATCCCGCTGCAGTCGGTCTGCGCGACGTTCGCCTTCGCCTTGCCGCGCGCGCACTGCCGGTCACGGGCCGCCGCCCACATCGACACCCACGCCACGTCCTTCTCCTCGGCGAACGAGCGGACCTGGGCCGCGTCGGACAACGTGAACGTCTCGTTGTCGACGTCGTTGACGCCGATCATCGAAGTGAGCGCGAGGGCCTTCCATGCGGCCTCGGGCGAGAGGCCGAAGACCTTCTTCAGCTGCTTGTGGGTCGCCTTGGCCGCCTTGATCGCATAGGTGCCCATGTCGTCGTCGTACGAACTGCCGTAGTTCATCGTCATGATGTTGACCGTGGAGACCCGCACGCCGCCGGCTTTGGCGGACTTCAGCACGGCCAGGCTGTCCTTGTTGAGGCCGTGCGGCATCACGGGCAGCGTGAAGGACACCCGGACCTCGGGGCGCTGCTTCTGGAGCAGGGCGATGGCCTTGGAGCGCACGGCGACCGACTTGGAGTCGGACAACGGGGGGCCCTCGATGTCGAAGTCGGCCTCCGTCGCACCGGCGGCGTCGAGCGCGGCCGCGTAGGCACTGGCCAGCTTGGAGACGCTCTTGCAGGTCGTGGCGAGCTCCTTGCCGGAGGCGCCGCCGAAGGAGACCCGCACGCTGCTGCCGGACGACTTCAACGCCGAGATCCTGGACTTCACCGACGCCTTACTGATGCCGTACTTGCCCCACGTCGGAGTGCAGCCGCCGCGGCCGGCGATCACGAAGGCCAGGTTGTACGTCGACGGGGAGCCCACCGATTCGGTGTCGGAGGCCGCGGTGGCGCTGACGTACGGGGCGTACGCGGGACTCGGCAAGGGGCCCGGTAAGGACGTCTCCGGCGGTGACTGTGACGGCGGTCTCGACGGGGGCTCCGGCGAGGTCTCCGTGGGGGAGGCGGGCGTTCTCGGAAGTGCGGGGGCCGCCTGCGAGGGTGACGGGTCCGAGGAGCACCCGCTACAGGTCAGCGCCGTCGCGAAGACAAGCCCGGCAGCCGGTTTCAGGAGACTCTTCATTGCACATCCACTTCCCTGTCGCACATGCACCTCTCTCGTGACGTACGTCGGGGGACGGGCAACGTCTCAACAGCGTCCGGTCTTCACGAAGACAAGACGGGCTCTCTCAGGGACTGCACAGGTGCCTCGCGGAGTCGAGGGCTCTCGGGACGCTCGGCGTCGATCCAGGCCCGGCCGGTCAGGCCGGGCGTCCCCGCTCGGCCCTCGGCTGCCACAATGGGCGCGTGACCCGCGCCTCCCTGAACAAGCAGCCGCACGAAGTCGCCTCGATGTTCGACGACGTGGCGGAACGGTACGACCTGACGAACGACGTGCTGTCGCTCGGCCAGGACCGGCGGTGGCGCAAGGAGGTCGCGAAGGCGGTGGACGCGCGGCCCGCGCAGAAGGTGCTGGACCTGGCGGCGGGTACGGCCACCTCGTCCCTGCCCTTCGTGCGGACGGGGGCGTACGTCGTGCCGTGCGACTTCTCGCTCGGGATGCTCAAGGTCGGCAAGAGGAACCACCCCTGGCTGCCGCTGACGGCGGGCGACGCGACGAGGCTGCCCTTCAAGGACGACACCTTCGACGCGGTGACGATCTCCTTCGGCCTGCGGAACGTACAGGACACGGACGCGGCCCTGCGTGAGCTGTACCGGGTGACCAGGCCGGGCGGACGCGTGGTGATCTGCGAGTTCTCGCACCCGACTTGGGCGCCCTTCCGCACCGTATACACGGAGTACCTGATGCGCGCGCTGCCGCCGGTCGCGAGGGCGGTGTCCTCCAACCCCGACGCGTACGTCTATCTCGCCGAGTCCATCCGCGCCTGGCCCGACCAGCCCGCGCTGGCCGAGCGCCTGCGCAAGGCCGGCTGGTCGAAGGTGGCCTGGCGCGATCTCACTGGCGGGATCGTGGCGCTGCATCGGGGCTTCAAGCCCGCCTGACCGCTACGGGACCTGGTTCACCACCGCTACGGATCCGGCTACCTCAGGACCTCGAACGGGTCGCCCGGCGCGTCGAGTTCGCGCTGCAGCCCGCCGGACGGCGGTCGTGGCAGCCGCGGCTCGCGCACCCCCGCGCCTCCGCCGCCCTCTCCTTCACCGAAGTCGAACCACACGGTGACGACGGCGCCGCGTGGCACCGCGGTGCCGGGCAGCGGGTACTGGCGTACGACGTAGTCGACGACGGTCAGATGGAAGTCGGGTCGGTCAGGCGCGGCGAGCATCACGCCACGTGCCTCGGCCGTCTCGCGCGCGTCCACGGCCATCAGACCGACGAGCCGCGGTACACGCACATCGGGTGGTTTACGCACAGACGTCACCCCCAGCGGTACCGGAAGAGTAAGCCCTGCCGCCCGCCGCCGGAAGCCGGGCGCCGCCGGCAAGGCGTCACCCGGCCACCCGGCCACCCGGCCACCCGGCCACCCGGCCACCCGGTCGCGGAGGCCGACCCGGCAGGCGTCACCGGCTCAGACGGCTCAGAGGTCCAGCCGGTAGCAGTGGCCCATCTGCTGCGAGGCCGGTGAGGTGAACCTCTCGGCGAGGGCCATACCGAGGCGTCTGGTCACCGCGATGGAGCGTTCGTTACGGGAGTTGACCATCGCCACCACGCTGGTGACGCCCGCCGCCCGCAGCCGGTCGAGCGTGCTCCACGCCGCCGCGGTCACGTACCCCTTGCCCCAGTACGCCCGTCCGAGCCGCCACCCGATCTCGATCTCGCCCTTCGGACCCCAGGCGTGCGGCCACGGCTGGGCGCCCGTGAAGCCGATGACGTCGTCCTTCTCGTCGAGCATGGTCCAGAAGCAGAAGCCGTACTCGGCGTCGTGCCGACGCTGCCGCGCGGTCAACTCCTCGTAGACGGACAGCTCGGCCGGCTTTCCGCCGTGGAACTCCATCACGTCCGGGTCGTCGAAGATCCGGTGCCAGGCGATCGCGTCCTCGTCGGTGGGGACGCGCAGTCGTACCACGGGGGAAGGTCGGTTCATGGAGTGGCCCTTCAGCAGGGTGATCAGTACCGCTGAATAGACTGCCCATGTCCAGTGCCGGTCGGCACGTTGATTTCGAGTCTTGGGGAGACCCCACCGTGACCGAGCCCCAGCCCCTCTCCGAACACACCGCCGATGTGATCGTCGTCGGGGCCGGGCCAGCCGGTTCCACCACCGCGTACTACCTCGCGAAGGCCGGACTCGACGTCCTGCTCCTGGAGAAGACCGCGTTTCCGCGCGAAAAGGTCTGCGGCGACGGGCTGACGCCCCGCGCGACCAAGCAGCTCGTCTCGATGGGCATCGACATCTCCGAGGAGGCGGGCTGGCTCCGGAACAAGGGGCTGCGCATCATCGGCGGCGGTGTCCGCCTCCAGCTGGACTGGCCGGATCTCGCCGCCTACCCCGACTACGGACTCGTACGGAAGCGGGACGACTTCGACGAGCAGTTGGCGCGGCAGGCGCAGAAGGCGGGCGCGCGACTGTACGAGCGCTGCAATGTGGGCGCCCCGATCATCGACGACCGCACGGGCCGCATCACGGGCGTGCACGCGAAGCTCGGCGACATCGACTCGAAGGAGAAGCGCGAAGTCACCTTCCACGCCCCGCTGGTCGTGGCGGCCGACGGCAACTCGACACGGCTGTCCCTCGCCATGGGTCTGCATCGGCGCGACGACCGGCCGATGGGCGTCGCGGTGCGTACGTACTTCACGTCCCCGCGCCACGAGGACGACTACCTGGAGTCCTGGCTGGAGCTGTGGGACCGGCGCGGTCCGGGCGAGGACCGGCTGCTGCCCGGCTACGGCTGGATCTTCGGCATGGGGGACGGCACTTCGAACGTCGGCCTGGGCGTCCTCAACACCTCTTCCTCCTTCAAGGAGCTGGACTGGCGTGAGGTCCTGAAGGCCTGGTGCGCGTCGATGCCGGAGGAATGGGGCTACACCCCGGACAACATGACGATCCCGATCCGCGGCGCCGCCCTCCCCATGGCCTTCAACCGCCAACCGCACTACACGAAGGGCCTGTTGCTCGTCGGCGACGCGGGCGGCATGGTGAACCCCTTCAACGGCGAGGGCATCGCGTACGCCATGGAGTCCGGCCAGATCGCCGCCGGCGTCATCGTCCAGGCGCACGCCCGGTCGACCCCCGCCCAGCGTGAACTCGCCCTCCAGCGCTACCCGAAGGTCCTCAAGGACACCTACGGCGGCTACTACAACCTCGGGCGCGCCTTCGTGAAGCTCATCGGCAACCCGAAGGTCATGAAGATCGCGACGCAGCGCGGACTGACGCACCCCGTGCTGATGAAGTTCACGCTGAAGATGCTCGCCAACCTGACCGACCCGACGGGCGGCGACGCGATGGACCGCATCATCAACGGGCTGAGCAAGGTGGCCCCGAAGGCGTAACTCCGAGGCCGGCCGGGAGGCCGGCTGAGCGCGCGTCTAAGGGCCGCTTCCCCCGCTGGGGAGGCGGCCCTTCAGCAGCGTGACCGGAGGGTCAGAGAACGCGCACAGCGCCGCTCGCCGGGTAGCCCGACAGATCCTGGATGACGACACCCTTGCTGGGGTTCGCGGCGTCCAGGTACTTGCCCCCGCCGATGTAGACACCCGTGTGGTACGCCGAGCCCTTGCCACCCCAGTACAGGATGTCGCCGACCTGGATGTCGGACAGCGGGACGTCGGTCCCGACCGTCGACTGGTCCTGCGAGACGCGCGGCAGGTCGACGCCGACCTGCTTGAACGCGGCCTGGACCAGGCTGGAGCAGTCCCAGGAGTCGGGACCCGTGGCGCCCATGACGTAGGCGTCGCCGACCTGTGCCTTGAGGAAGCTGATGACCGTACCGACGCTGCCGCTCGCCGGGGCCGGGACATCGGTCTCGGCGGAGCTCGAGGGCGCGGAGGCCGTCAGGGTGGTCCGCTCGGCGGCCCGTGAGGCGGCCTCCTCCGCGGCGGCCTTGCGCTCGGCCTCGGCCTTCTTCTTGGCCTCCGCCTTCTTCTTCGCGTCGGCGAGGTCGGCCTTGGCCTGCTTGGCCGCCTTGGCGGCGGCCGCGTCACGCTCGGCCAACAGCTCGTAGTCGGCCGCGGCCTGCTGGGTGGCAGCCGCGGACTCGGCCACGGTGGCGGACAGGTCCGCCGTGAGCGTGGGCAGTTCGATCGTCTGGGTCACGGGCTCGGCCGCGTTCGCCGATCCGGCCGCAGCCCCCACTGCCAGGGTGCTGAGGACGCCACCGGCAACTCCGGCGCGCATCGCGAGCGTCGAACTGCTGCGAGGCCGGGGTTTCCGGTGGCTGCGTATGTGAGCGGTGTGGGACATGAGTCCAACCGGTATCAGGGGCTCCTCCATATCTTCAAGAAACGTGTGGTGCGCCACAGTTGTTCAATGGACCGCCAAAATCCCGGGCGTGGCGTTCTTTATTGACGCCGTATCGGGCATAGCGGACACCGTCCACCGGGCTCCTGAGCAAGGCCTTTTCGCATTACGTCCGAATTGCCCGCCGCTTACCATTCGTTGAGGCCGATGGCCAAGCCCCGTTTGTGCGCACCGACCTCGAGTGTGACGCAGGTCACGGGACGACCGCTGCGGTGGATGCGTCGCACACGCCGGCCGGATCCGCGACAACTCTTGTGTCTCAGTCGGATCTCAAGTTCGTGTTCCGTTCGTGAACGGATGCACGCACTCCCGTCTGTCCACACCGGTGACCCAACTCCCCCCGAAGTGTGAACGAGTTCCTCTACCAAGTGTTGGTGTCCAGCGCCAATTTGCTTGTGGCTGCAGCCTCTTGGTAATGGGCCACACTGCTGGACCTGCGTTAACGAGCGAAATTGTCACTTCTGGTGATCACTCGGACGCCTCCTGAACGAAGGCCACTGCACCTCCGACTTCATGATCGATCGCCAGGTGGTGGAGATCACAAAGACGTTGTCGTACCCCGTGTCGCAGATCACAGACCGGCAGGCATAAGATGCGTGGCAGTTGGGCTTGTGACCTGCTTCACATGTACGCGATCTTCGTGAAGCCGCACGGGGCTTGTGAGTCTCGGGAAGCTGACGGAGCCTGTGAGCTTCGTGGGGCGGGCGAAGTCCGACGAACCTCCCCAGCCTCCGGCCGGGGGGACCCCCGCAAGCAGTCAATGCCGACTGAGAGGAGCGAGGAGCGGTGAACGCGTATGCGCCCATCCTCGTACTGGGAGCCCTCGGGGCAGGCTTTGCGATCTTCTCCGTGGTCATGGCCACGCTTATCGGTCCAAAGCGGTACAACCGGGCCAAGCTCGAGGCTTACGAGTGCGGTATCGAGCCGACCCCCACGCCGGCCGGCGGCGGGCGGTTCCCCATCAAGTACTACCTGACGGCGATGCTCTTCATCATTTTCGATATCGAGATCGTCTTCCTCTATCCCTGGGCCGTCACCTTCGACGCCCTTGGGGTATTCGGGCTCGTGGAGATGCTGCTCTTCGTGCTCACCGTCTTCGTCGCGTACGCGTACGTATGGCGGCGCGGCGGCCTGGAATGGGACTGAACCCCGGATAGGGGACAGAGGAGCCACTGAGCATGGGACTGGAAGAAAAACTGCCGAGCGGTTTTCTGCTGACCACCGTCGAGCAGGCCGCTGGGTGGGTGCGCAAGTCATCCGTCTTTCCCGCCACCTTCGGCCTCGCCTGCTGCGCCATCGAGATGATGACGACCGGCGCCGGCCGCTACGACCTGGCGCGCTTCGGCATGGAGGTCTTCCGCGGCTCACCGCGCCAGGCCGACCTGATGATCGTCGCCGGACGTGTCAGCCAGAAGATGGCGCCGGTGCTGCGGCAGGTCTATGACCAGATGCCGAACCCCAAGTGGGTGATCTCCATGGGGGTCTGCGCGTCGTCGGGAGGGATGTTCAACAACTACGCGATCGTGCAGGGCGTCGATCACATCGTCCCTGTCGACATCTATCTGCCCGGCTGTCCGCCACGGCCCGAGATGCTGATGGACGCGATTCTCAAGCTGCACCAGAAGATCCAGACCTCGAAGCTCGGCGTGAACGCCGAGGAGGCGGCCCGCGAGGCGGAGGAAGCGGCGCTCAAGGCGCTCCCCACCATCGAGATGAAGGGCCTGCTGCGGTGAGCGACGCGAACGACAAAGGCGGCAACGGGGTCAACCCCGAGAAGGACCTGGCCGCCTCCAACCTCCCCGGCCAGCGCGGCGACCAGGGCGAGGAGATCCGCGTCCAGCGCGGCATGTTCGGCGCCAACAACGGCGGCGACACCTCCGGCTACGGCGGCCTGGTCCGCTCCGTCCGGCTGCCGGGGCCCGCCGGCCGACCGTACGGCGGCTGGTTCGACGAGGTCGCCGACGAGCTGGAGGGCGCCCTGGAGGAACAGGGCCTCGTCCCCGAGAACGCCATCGAGAAGACGGTCGTCGACCGCGACGAGATCACCTTCCACATCGAACGCGAGCACCTGGTCCGTGTCGCGCAGACCCTGCGCGACGACCCGGCCCTCCGCTTCGAGCTGTGCACGGGGGTGAGCGGGGTCCACTACCCCGGCGACAAGGGCCGCGAGCTGCACGCCGTCTACCACCTGCGCTCGATCACCCACAACCGGCTGATCCGCCTCGAAGTCAGCGCCCCGGACCGTGAGCCGCACATCCCGTCCCTGGTCTCCGTCTATCCGACGAACGACTGGCATGAGCGCGAGACGTACGACTTCTTCGGCATCGTCTTCGACGGCCACCCGGCCCTGACGCGGATCATGATGCCGGACGACTGGCAGGGCTTCCCGCAGCGCAAGGACTACCCCCTCGGCGGCATCCCCGTCGAGTACAAGGGCGCCCAGATCCCGGCTCCGGACCAGCGGAGGTCCTACTCATGAGCACTCAGTCAGCAGCCGCACGCGAGACCACGGAAGGCACCGTCTACACGGTCACCGGTGGCGACTGGGACGAGGTCGTCCAGACCGCGGCCCGGGCCGACGACGAGCGCATCGTCGTCAACATGGGCCCGCAGCACCCGTCCACCCACGGCGTGCTCCGGCTGATCCTGGAGATCGACGGCGAGACGGTCACCGAAGCCCGCTGCGGAATCGGTTATCTGCACACCGGCATCGAGAAGAACCTCGAGTTCCGCACGTGGACACAGGGCACGACCTTCGTGACGCGCATGGACTACCTGACCTCGTTCTTCAACGAGACCGGGTACTGCCTCGCCGTCGAGAAGCTCCTCGGCATCGAGGACCAGGTCCCCGACCGCGCCTCCATCATCCGAGTGCTCCTGATGGAGCTGAACCGGCTCTCCTCGCACCTGGTGTGCATCGCCACCGGCGGCATGGAACTCGGCGCCACCACGATCATGATCTACGGCTTCCGTGATCGTGAACTCGTTCTCGACATCTACGAGCTGATCACCGGCCTGCGCATGAACCACGCGTACATCCGGCCCGGCGGCCTCGCCCAGGACCTGCCTCCGGGCGCGGTGGACCAGATCCGCGAGTTCGTGAAGAAGATGAGGAAGAACCTTCCCGAGTACGACAAGCTCGCCACCGGGAACCCCGTCTTCAAGGCCCGTATGCAGGACATCGGCTACCTCGACCTGGCCGGCTGCATGGCCCTCGGCGCCACCGGCCCGATCCTCCGCTCGGCCGGCCTCCCGCACGACCTGCGCAAGGCGCAGCCGTACTGCGGCTACGAGACGTACGACTTCGACGTCCCGACCGCCGACACCTGCGACGCGTACGGGCGCTTCCTGATCCGCCTGGAGGAGATGCGCCAGTCGCTGCGGATCATCGAGCAGTGCCTGGACCGGCTGGAGCCCGGTCCGGTCATGGTCGCCGACAAGAAGATCGCCTGGCCCGCTCAGTTGGCCCTCGGCCCGGACGGCCTGGGCAACTCCCTCGACCACATCAAGCAGATCATGGGCACCTCGATGGAGTCCCTGATCCACCACTTCAAGCTGGTGACCGAGGGCTTCAGGGTCCCGCCCGGCCAGGCGTACGCCGCCGTCGAGTCGCCCAAGGGCGAACTCGGGGTGCATGCCGTGTCCGACGGCGGCACCCGCCCCTACCGGGTCCACTACCGCGACCCGTCCTTCACCAATCTGCAGGCCATGGCGGCGATGTGCGAGGGCGGCCAGGTCGCCGACGTCATCGTCGCCGTCGCGTCCATCGACCCCGTGATGGGAGGCGTCGACCGGTGACCACCACTCCTTCCGAGCAGGGCGTACAGGCGCAGGGCGTCAGCCTGGGCATGCCCCAACTGCCCGCGCCCGACTACCCGGACGACGTTCGAGCCCGGCTCGAGGCCGACGCGCGCGAAGTCATCGCCCGCTACCCGGACTCCCGGTCCGCCCTCCTGCCGTTGCTGCATCTCGTGCAGTCGGAGGAGGGCCATGTCACGCGCACCGGCATGCAGTTCTGCGCCGACATGCTGGACCTGACCACGGCCGAGGTCACCGCGGTCGCCACCTTCTACACCATGTACCGGCGCAAGCCCTCCGGTGACTACCAGGTGGGCGTCTGCACCAACACCCTGTGCGCGGTGATGGGCGGCGACGCGATCTTCGAGGCCCTCCAGGACCACCTCGGTGTTGGCAACGGCGAGACCACCGACGACGGCAAGGTCACCCTGGAGCACATCGAGTGCAACGCGGCCTGCGACTTCGCACCGGTCGTGATGGTCAACTGGGAGTTCTTCGACAACCAGACCGTGCAAACCGCGAAGCGCCTCGTGGACGACCTGCGCGCGGGAGCACAGGTCGAACCGACGCGCGGCGCCCCCATGTGCACGTTCAAGGAGACCGCACGGGTCCTGGCCGGATTCCCCGACGAGCGCCCCGGAGCCGTCGAGGCGGGCGGCAGCGCCGGACCGGCCTCACTGACCGGCCTCCGGCTGGCGAAGGGCGAGACGACTCCCGCGCGCGTGGTGCACCCGCGGGCCTCCGGTGGTCCGCAGGACCAGCCGCCCGCCGAGCACCTCAGCTCGCATGACGCGCCGCAGCGAACCTCGGCCTCCGACCCCGCGCATCCTGCGGGCCCGGTCTCCGAGGAGGGGGAGTGATGACCTTGGCAGCCGAGATCAAAGACACCAGCCCGGAGAAGCTGCTCTCACCCGTGCTGTCGGCCTTCTGGGACGAGGACAAGTCCTGGACGCTGGACGTGTACCGAAGGCACGAGGGGTACGAGGGGCTCCGCAAGGCCCTCGCCATGTCGCCGGACGACCTCATCGCGTACGTGAAGGACTCCGGTCTGCGCGGACGCGGCGGCGCGGGATTCCCCACGGGCATGAAGTGGCAGTTCATTCCGCAGGGCGACGGCAAGCCTCACTATCTGGTTGTCAACGCCGACGAATCGGAACCGGGCACCTGCAAGGACATCCCGCTTCTCTTCGCGAACCCGCATAGCCTCATCGAGGGCATCGTGATCGCCTGTTACGCGATCCGGTCTTCGCATGCCTTCATCTATCTGCGCGGTGAAGTTGTCCCCGTGCTGAGGCGGCTGCACGAGGCAGTACGGGAGGCGTATGCGGCGGGATACCTCGGCGAGAACATCCTGGGCAGCGGACTCGACCTCCAGGTCACCGTGCACGCGGGCGCGGGCGCGTACATCTGTGGTGAGGAGACCGCACTGCTCGACTCGCTCGAGGGCCGCCGTGGCCAGCCGCGACTTCGTCCCCCCTTTCCTGCTGTCGCGGGGCTCTACGCGTGCCCGACTGTTGTAAATAACGTCGAGTCGATCGCGTCAGTTCCCGCGATTCTGAACAAGGGAAAGGAATGGTTCAGGTCGATGGGCAGCGAGAAGTCCCCGGGCTTCACGCTCTACTCGCTCAGCGGCCATGTCGCCCGTCCCGGTCAGTACGAGGCGCCGCTCGGCATCACGCTGCGCCAGCTGCTCGACATGAGCGGCGGGATGCGGCCCGGGCACCGGCTCAAGTTCTGGACGCCGGGCGGCTCTTCGACCCCGATGTTCACCGACGAGCACCTCGACGTCCCTCTTGATTACGAAGGAGTGGGTGCCGCGGGTTCCATGCTCGGCACCAAAGCTCTGCAGTGCTTCGACGAGACGACGTGTGTCGTGCGGGCGGTGACGCGGTGGACGGAGTTCTACGCCCATGAGTCCTGCGGCAAGTGCACGCCCTGCCGCGAAGGGACGTACTGGCTCGTGCAGTTGCTGCGCGACATCGAGGCCGGCAAGGGCGTCATGTCCGACCTCGACAAGCTGAACGACATCGCCGACAACATCAACGGCAAGTCCTTCTGTGCCCTCGGCGACGGCGCCGCCTCGCCGATCTTCTCCTCCCTCAAGTACTTCCGCGAGGAGTACGAGGAGCACATCACCGGTCGGGGCTGTCCCTTCGATCCGGCGAAGTCGACGGCCTGGGCCGACAAGGACAAGCACGCGGAGGTGAACGCATGACTGTGACCACCAGCGCTCCCTCCGGGGGCGGAGAGGCGGCGGTTCCGCCGGAAGATCTCGTCTCGCTGACCATCGACGGCATCGAGATCAGCGTGCCCAAGGGCACCCTGGTCATCCGCGCCGCCGAACAGCTCGGCATCGAGATCCCCCGCTTCTGCGACCACCCTCTCCTCGACCCGGCTGGCGCCTGCCGCCAGTGCATCGTCGAGGTCGAGGGCCAGCGCAAGCCCATGGCGTCCTGCACGATCACCTGCACGGACGGCATGGTCGTCAAGACCCATCTCACCTCTCCTGTCGCCGAGAAGGCCCAGAAGGGTGTGATGGAGCTGCTGCTCATCAACCACCCGCTGGACTGCCCGGTCTGCGACAAGGGCGGCGAGTGCCCTCTGCAGAACCAGGCCATGTCGCACGGCAACGCCGAGTCCCGCTTCGAGGGCAAGAAGCGGACGTTCGAGAAGCCCGTCCCGATCTCGTCCCAGGTGCTGCTCGACCGTGAGCGGTGCGTGCTGTGCGCCCGGTGCACCCGGTTCAGCAACCAGGTCGCGGGCGACCCGATGATCGAGCTGCTCGAACGGGGCGCACTCCAGCAGGTCGGCACCGGAGAGGGCGACCCCTTCGAGTCGTACTTCTCCGGGAACACCATCCAGATCTGCCCGGTGGGCGCGCTGACGTCGGCGGCGTACCGCTTCCGCTCGCGCCCCTTCGACCTCGTCTCCTCGCCCTCGGTGTGCGAGCACTGCTCCGGCGGCTGCGCGACCCGTACCGACCACCGGCGCGGCAAGGTCATGCGGCGGCTCGCGGCTCCCGACCCCGAAGTCAACGAGGAGTGGATGTGCGACAAGGGGCGGTTCGGCTTCCGGTACGCACAGCAGCGGGACCGTCTGACGACGCCCCTCGTACGGGGTGAATCCGGTGAGCTGGAGCCCGCTTCGTGGCCCGAGGCCCTTTCGGCGGCGGCCGAGGGGCTGTTGGCGGCCCGTTCCAGGACCGGTGTCCTGACCGGGGGCCGGCTGACCGTCGAAGACGCCTACGCGTACAGCAAGTTCGCGCGCGTGGCCCTCGACACCAACGACATCGACTTCCGCGCGCGCGTGCACAGCGGCGAGGAGGCCGACTTCCTGGCCGCCCGGGTCGCCGGACGAGGCCGGGACCTCGACGGTACGGGCGTCACGTACACCTCTCTGGAGAAGGCGCCCGCCGTCCTGCTCGTCGGCATCGAGGCCGAGGAGGAGGTGCCCGGGGTCTTCCTGCGGCTGCGCAAGGCCTGGCGGGGACACGGACAGAAGACGTTCGCGCTCGCCACGCACGCGACCCGCGGACTGGAGAAGGCCGGCGGCACGCTGCTGCCCGCAGCGCCCGGCACCGAGACCGAGTGGCTCGACGCGCTGGCGTCCGGCGTCGGCCTGGAGGGCGACGGCGCGACGGCCTCCGAGGCACTGCGCGCCGAGGGTGCCGTGATCGTCGTCGGGGAGCGGCTGGCCGCCGTGGCGGGCGGGCTCACCGCCGCCGTACGGGCCGCCGCCGCGACCGGTGCCGAACTGGTGTGGATCCCGCGCAGGGCCGGGGAGCGCGGCGCCATCGAGGCGGGCGCGCTGCCCTCGCTGCTGCCGGGCGGGCGTCCGGCCACCGACTCGCGCGCGCGGGTCGAGGTCGCCGCGGCCTGGGGAATCTCCGAACTCCCGCTCCGGTACGGCCGCGACACGGGCCAGATCGTCGAGGCCGCCGCCACCGGTGAACTGGCCGCGCTCGTCGTGGCCGGCGTCGAGGTCGTGGACCTGCCCGACCCGGCACGCGCGCGTGCGGCACTGTCCGAAGTGGGCTTCCTGGTGTCGCTCGAACTGCGCCCCAGTGAGGTCACCGAGCACGCGGATGTCGTCCTCCCCGTCGCCGCGGTCGCGGAGAAGGCGGGCACCTTCCTCAACTGGGAGGGCCGGGCACGGTCCTTCGAGGCGGCGCTCAAGCCCGACCAGATGACCCGCCGTCTGGCGCCGGCCGACGCCCGTGTCCTGCAGATGCTCGCGGACGCCATGGACGTACACCTGGGACTGCCCGATCTGCGCACCGCGCGAGTGGAACTCGACCGGCTCGGCGCCTGGGACGGGGCACAGGCCACCGAGCTCCGTCAGACAGCGGCCGAACTGCCGCGCCCCGCCGCCGGGGAGGCCGTGCTCGCCGGGCACCGGTTGCTGCTCGACCAGGGCCGCCTCCAGGAGGGCGACGAGGCGCTCGCCGGGACCCGGCATGCCGCACGCGCGCGCGTGTCGCCCGCCACGGCAGCCGAGGCCGGTGTCAAGGACGGCGATGTACTGGCCGTGACCGGTCCTTCCGGAGTCGTCGAATTCCCGTTGCAGATCACGGAGATGCCCGACCGCGTGGTGTGGCTCCCGCTGAACTCCGCCGGGGGAGGCGTCGCCTCCGACACGGGCACGCTCCCCGGTGACCTCGTCCGCATCGGCCCGGCGACGCTCGCTCCCGAAGCCCCCAAGGAGGTGAAGGCATGACCCCGTACTTCGCCGCGGAGGACCTCTCCATGTTCGGCCGCGACCCCTGGTGGCTGGTCGTCATCAAGGCGGTCTTCTGCTTCGCCTTCCTGATGTTGACCGTGCTCTTCTCCATCGTGTGGGAGCGCAAGGTCGTCGCCTGGATGCAGCTGCGCATCGGCCCCAACCGGCACGGCCCCTGGGGCATGCTCCAGTCGCTCGCCGACGGCATCAAGCTGATGCTCAAGGAAGACCTCATCGTCAAGCGCGCGGACAAGGTGGTCTACATCCTTGCGCCGATCGTCGCCGCGATCCCGGCCTTCATGGCGATCGCCGTGATCCCCTTCGGGCCGGCCGGCAACGAGATCTCGATCTTCGGTCACCGCACCACGATGCAGCTCACCGACCTGCCGATCGCGATGCTCTACATCCTCGCGGTCGCCTCGGTGGGCATCTACGGGATCGTGCTGGCGGGTTGGAGTTCTGGATCCACCTATCCGCTGCTGGGCGGTCTGCGCTCCTGCGCGCAGATGATCTCGTACGAGATCGCCATGGGCGCCGCCTTCGCTTCGGTGTTCCTGTACTCCGGCTCCATGTCGACGTCGGAGATCGTCGCCCAGCAGCACGACCGCTGGTACATCATCCTGCTGCCGGTGTCGTTCCTGATCTACATCGTGACGATGGTCGGCGAGACCAACCGCGCGCCGTTCGACATGCCGGAGTCCGAGGGCGACCTGGTCGGCGGCTTCAACACCGAGTACTCGTCCATCAAGTTCGCGCTGTTCATGCTCGCCGAGTACGTGAACATGGTGACCGTCTCGGCGGTCTCCGTGACGCTCTTCCTGGGCGGCTGGCGGGCCCCGTGGCCCATCAGCACCTTCTGGGAGGGAGCCAACCACGGCTGGTGGCCGATGCTCTGGTTCGTGGTGAAGGTGCAGCTGCTGCTGTTCTTCTTCATCTGGCTGCGCGGCACGCTGCCCCGCGTCCGCTACGACCAGCTGATGAAGCTCGGCTGGAAGGTCCTCATCCCGGTCTCCGTGGTGTGGCTGATGGCCGTCGCGACCGTGCGGACCCTGCGCAACGAGAACTACGACTTCGCCGACATCGCCCTCTACATCGCCGGCGGTGTCATCGCCCTGCTGTTGCTCTCGTTCCTCGTCGACATGTTCCGCGACCGGAAGTCCGCCGAGGAGGTGCGGGAAGCGCCTGCCGAGGCCGTCGCCTTCGACCCGATGGCGGGCGGATTCCCCGTACCACCGCTGCCGGGACAGACCCTGCCACCGGTGCCGCGGCGACGCCCGCGCCGGGAGCGGGAGTTGATTGTCAGTGGTGGGGTCGATACTGCCAGTGACGAATCTGATGGACCTCGTGACGGAAAGGAGGCGTCCGATGGCTGATGAGCAGAAGGAGACCAAACCCGGTTTCCAGAATCCCGTCGCAGGCTTCGGCGTGACCTTCAAGGCCATGTTCAAGAAGCGGCTGACCGAGCAGTATCCGGAGCAGCAGAAGACCACCGCTCCGCGATTCCACGGCCGGCACCAGCTCAACCGCCATCCGGACGGCCTGGAGAAGTGCATCGGCTGCGAGCTGTGCGCCTGGGCCTGCCCGGCGGACGCCATCTATGTGGAGGGCGCGGACAACACCGAGGAGGAGCGCTACTCCCCGGGCGAGCGGTACGGCCGCGTCTACCAGATCAACTACGCCCGCTGCATCCTGTGCGGCCTTTGCATCGAGGCGTGCCCCACGCGCGCGTTGACGATGACGAACGAGTTCGAGCTGGCCGACAGCAGCCGCGCCAACCTCATCTACACCAAGGAGCAGCTGCTCGCCGGCCTCGACGAGGGCATGGTCGACTCTCCGCACTCGATCTTCCCGGGCACGGACGAGCAGGACTACTACCGGGGCCTGGTCACGGAGGCGGCGCCGGGTACGGAGCGTCAGGTGGCCCTCTCCAAGGGAGAGGTGCCGCAGGAGGCCGCCTCGACCTTCGGCGAGGACGAGCCGGCTTCGGAGAAGGTGATCGGTCGATGACGGATCTCGCCGCCTACACCACCTCCACCGGAGAGGCCTTCCAGTTCTGGGTTCTCGGCACCATCGCCGTGATCGGCGCCCTGTGCACCGTCTTCATGAAGAAGGCCGTGCACAGCGCGCTCTGCCTCGCCGGGACCATGATCATCCTGGCGGTGTTCTACCTCGCCAACGGCGCGTACTTCCTGGGCATCGTGCAGGTCGTCGTCTACACCGGCGCGATCATGATGCTGTTCCTCTTCGTGGTCATGCTCGTCGGCGTCACCGCCGCCGACTCCCTGAAGGAGACCATCAAGGGGCAGCGCTGGCTGGCTCTCCTGTGCGGCCTCGGCTTCGGCATCCTGCTCTGCGCGGGAATCGGCAACGCCTCCCTGAACGAGTTCAACGGCCTGGGCCAGGCCAACGCCGGTGGCAACGTGGAGGGTCTCGCCGCCCTCATCTTCACGAAGTACGTCTTCGCCTTCGAGCTCACCGGCGCCCTGCTCATCACGGCCGCCGTCGGCGCCATGGTGCTCACGCACCGGGAGCGCACCGAGCGGGCCAAGACCCAGCGCGAGATGGCCGAGGAGCGCGTACGGGAAGGCAAGCAGCTCCCGCCGCTGCCCGCCCCCGGCGTCTACGCCCGGCACAACGCGGTGGACATCGCGGGCCTCCTCCCGGACGGCACCGCGTCCGAACTCACCGTCATCAAGACGCTGCGGGAGCGCGGCCAGATCCGCGATGTGTCCAACGAGGCGATCAATGACCTCAAGGCCCTGGAGCAGCGCGCGGAGGAACGGCTCGGCCGGGAAGAGGAGGCCACGAAGTGAATCCCGTCAACTACCTCTACCTCGCCGCCCTGTTGTTCACGATCGGCGCCTCCGGCGTCCTGATCAGGCGGAACGCGATCGTGGTGTTCATGTGCGTCGAGCTCATGCTCAACGCTTGCAACCTCGCGCTCGTGGCCTTCTCCCGGATGCACGGCAATCTCGACGGCCAGATCATCGCCTTCTTCACGATGGTCGTCGCCGCCGCGGAGGTCGTGGTCGGGCTCGCGATCATCGTGTCCCTGTTCCGTTCCCGCCACTCGGCCTCGGTCGACGACGCCAGCCTGATGAAGCTCTAAGGGGTCGCTGAATCGTGGAGAATCTGATTGCGCTGCTGGTAGCGGCGCCTCTGCTCGGAGCGGCCGTACTGCTGTGCGGCGGCCGGCGGCTCGATGCTGTCGGCCACTGGATCGGCACCGTCCTCGCGGCCGCCTCCTTCGTGATCGGTGCGATCCTCTTCGCCGACATGCTCGGAAAGGGCGCGGAAGAACGGGAGATGACCCAGCACCTGTTCAGCTGGGTCCCCGTAGAGGGCTTCCAGGCCGACGTCGCCTTCCAACTCGACCAGCTGTCGATGACGTTCGTCCTGCTGATCAGCGGCGTCGGCTCGCTGATCCACGTGTACTCGATCGGGTACATGGAGCACGACGAGCGGCGCCGCCGCTTCTTCGGCTATCTGAACCTGTTCCTCGCGGCGATGCTGCTGCTCGTCCTCGCCGACAACTACCTGCTGCTGTACGTCGGCTGGGAGGGCGTCGGCCTCGCCTCGTACCTGCTGATCGGCTTCTGGCAGCACAAGCCCAGCGCTGCCACGGCCGCGAAGAAGGCCTTCCTGGTCAACCGCGTCGGCGACATGGGCCTCTCGATCGCGATCATGCTGATGTTCGCGTGGTTCGGCACCTTCGCCTTCGGGCCCGTGCTGGAGGCGACGGGCGAGACGAGCGAGGGCAAGCTCACCGCCATCGGCCTGATGCTGCTGCTCGCCGCCTGCGGCAAGTCCGCCCAGGTGCCGCTGCAGTCCTGGCTCGGGGACGCGATGGAGGGCCCGACCCCGGTCTCGGCTCTGATCCACGCTGCGACGATGGTGACCGCGGGCGTGTACCTGATCGTCCGCTCCGGCACGATCTTCAACGCCGCGCCGGACGCCCAGCTGGCCGTCACCGTCGTCGGCGCCGTCACGCTCCTGTTCGGTGCGATCGTCGGTTGCGCGAAGGACGACATCAAGAAGGCGCTCGCCGGCTCGACCATGTCGCAGATCGGCTACATGATCCTCGCCGCGGGCCTCGGCCCCATCGGCTACGTCTTCGCGATCATGCACCTGGTGACGCACGGCTTCTTCAAGGCCGGGCTGTTCCTCGGTGCCGGTTCGGTCATGCACGGCATGAACGACGAGGTCGACATGAGGAAGTACGGCGGCCTCAGGAAGTACATGCCGGTCACCTTCGTCACCTTCGGCCTCGGTTATCTCGCCATCATCGGCTTCCCCGGTCTGTCCGGCTTCTTCTCCAAGGACAAGATCATCGAGGCTGCCTTCGCCAAGGGCGGCACCGAGGGCTGGATCCTCGGAGGCGTGGCCCTCCTCGGCGCGGCCATCACCGCGTACTACATGACGCGCGTGATGCTGATGACGTTCTTCGGAGAGGAGCGCTGGCGGCACGCTCCGACGCCGTCCCCGGCCGAGCCCAGCGTGGAGCCCGCCGCCGAGACGCACGGCGAGCACGCCGAACCCCACCCGCACGAGTCGCCCAGTTCCATGACGATCCCCATGATCGTGCTGGCCTTCGGCTCGGTGTTCGCGGGAGCGTTCTTCGGTATCGGCGACCGGTTCATCCACTGGCTGGAGCCCGTGACTCACCACGCCCACGGGAACCCGCCGGTCAGCGCGCTGACCGTCACCCTCTCCACGGTGGCCGTGATGGTCATCGGCGTCGGCCTCGCCTACGCCCAGTACGGGCGCCGTCCCGTGCCCGTCGTCGCCCCGCGCGGCTCCCTGCTCACCAGGGCCGCCCGGCGCGACCTCCTCCAGGACGACTTCAACCACGTCGTCCTCGTACGCGGCGGAGAGCACCTCACACGCTCCCTGGTGTACGTCGACCACACCCTGGTCGACGGGGTCGTCAACGGCACGGCGGCCTCGATGGGCGGCCTCTCCGGACGGCTGCGCAGGTTGCAGAACGGCTTCGCGCGCTCGTACGCGGTCTCGATGTTCGGCGGTGCGGCGGTCCTCATCGCCGCGACCCTGCTGATGAGGGCGGTCTGATACCGATGTCCTTTCCACTGCTGACAGCGACGGCGGCGCTCCCGGCCCTCGGGGCGATCGCCACGGCTGCCGTGCCGGCCGCGCGCCGCACCGCCGCCAAATGGCTGGCGCTGCTGGTCTCGCTCGCCACCCTGGTACTCGCCGTGGTGGTCCTGGTCCGCTTCGAGCCCGGCGGCGACCGCTACCAACTCACCGAATCCCACGCCTGGATCGCGGACTTCGGAGTGCGCTACGAGCTGGGTGTGGACGGCATCGGGGTGGCGCTCATCGCGCTGACCGCGCTGCTGATCCCGTTCGTGATCCTCGCGGGCTGGCACGACGCCGACCCCCTGGAGACCCGCAGCAGCCGCTGGCGTCCGACGCAGGGCTTCTTCGCCCTGATCCTCGCCGTCGAGGCGATGGTGATCCTCTCCTTCGAGGCCACCGACGTCTTCCTCTTCTACATCTTCTTCGAAGCCATGCTCATCCCGATGTACTTCCTCATCGGCGGCTTCGGAGACCGCGCTCACGCGGGCACGGACGAGAAGGCGGCGGCCCAACGCTCGTACGCCGCCGTGAAGTTCCTCCTCTACAACCTGGTCGGCGGCCTGATCATGCTGGCCGCCGTGATCGGTCTCTACGTAGTGGCCGGAAACTTCTCGCTCCAGGAGATCGCCGAAGCCCGGGCGAACGGCACGCTGGACATGGCGACCAGCACCGAACGGTGGCTCTTCCTGGGCTTCTTCTTCGCGTTCGCCGTGAAGGCGCCCCTGTGGCCGCTGCACACCTGGCTGCCGAACGCCATGGGGGAGGCCACCGCCCCGGTCGCCGTACTGATCACGGCGGTCGTCGACAAGGTCGGCACCTTCGCGATGCTGCGCTTCTGCCTCCAGCTCTTCCCGGAGGCATCGAAGTGGGCGACGCCGGTCATCCTCGTACTCGCCCTGATCAGCATCGTCTACGGGGCGCTGCTCGCGGTCGGGCAGCGTGACATCAAGCGGCTGGTGGCGTACGCGTCGATCTCGCACTTCGGGTTCATCATCATGGGCATCTTCGCGATGACCAGCCAGGGCCAGTCGGGCGCGACGCTCTACATGGTCAACCACGGGATCTCGACCGCCGCTCTGATGCTGGTGGCCGGTTTCCTGATCTCGCGGCGCGGCTCGCGGCTGATCGCCGACTACGGAGGAGTGCAGAAAGTCGCCCCGGTACTCGCCGGCACCTTCCTGATCGGCAGCCTCGCGACCCTCTCGCTGCCCGGCCTCGCGCCCTTCGTGAGTGAATTCCTGGTCCTGGTCGGCACGTTCACGCGCTACCCGGTGATCGGGATCATCGCCACCTTCGGCATCGTCCTCGCCGCGCTCTACACCCTCGTCCTCTACCAGAGGACGATGACGGGCCCGGTGAAGGCCGAGGTCTCGGCCATGCCCGACCTGAGGGTGCGGGAACTCGTGGTCGTCACCCCGCTGATCGCCCTGTTGATCTTCCTGGGCGTCTTCCCGAAGCCACTCACCGACATCGTCAACCCGGCGGTCGAGCACACCATGTCCGACGTTCAGAAGCAGGACCCCGAGCCTGAGGTGGAGGCGGCCAAGTGAGCGCAACAGCCGTCCACAGCCTGTGGACAATGGCGGCCGATCCGATCGACAAGATCGACGCGCCGAAGATCGAATACGGGCAGTTGTCGCCCACCCTGATCGTCATCGGCGCGGCGATCATCGGCGTGCTCATCGAGGCGTTCGTGCCGCGCAAGTCCCGTTACTACGCCCAGGTGTTCCTGTCCATTGTCTCGCTCGCCGCCGCCTTCGCCGCGGTCATCGCGCTCGCGACCAGGGGATACGGCACCACAAAGGCCGGCATCGTGGCGATGGGCGCCATCGCCGTCGACGGGCCGGCACTCTTCCTGCAGGGCACGATCCTGCTGGCCGGTCTGCTCGGCGTGTTCACCTTCGCCGAACGGCGGCTCGACCCCGTGGCACACGGGAACCAGGTCGACTCGTTCGCCGCGCAGGCCGCGTCCGTGCCGGGCAGCGACAGCGAAAAGGCCGCCGTGAAGGCCGGGTTCACCACCACCGAGGTGTTCCCGCTGCTCCTCTTCGCGATCGGCGGAATGCTCCTCTTCCCGGCCGCCAACGACCTGTTGACGCTGTTCATCGCCTTGGAAGTCTTCTCACTGCCGCTCTACCTGCTGTGCGCCGTGGCCCGCCGCAAGCGGATCATGTCGCAGGAGGCGGCGGTCAAGTACTTCCTGCTCGGCGCCTTCGCCTCCGCGTTCACGCTCTTCGGCATCGCCCTGCTGTACGGCTACGCGGGCTCGGTGTCGTACGCGACGATCGCGCAGGTCGTCGACGGCTCGATCGAGAACGTGACCCCGGCGCTCGCCGAGACGATGGGCAACGACGCGTTGCTGCTCATCGGCGCCGCGATGCTCGTCATGGGCCTGCTGTTCAAGGTGGGCGCGGTGCCGTTCCACATGTGGACTCCGGACGTGTACCAGGGCGCGCCGACACCGGTGACCGGCTTCATGGCCGCCGCCACCAAGGTGGCCGCCTTCGGGGCGCTGCTGCGGCTGCTGTACGTGGTACTGCCGGGCCTGAGCTGGGACTGGCGGCCGGTGATGTGGGCCGTCGCGATCGTCACCATGCTGGGCGGCGCGATCGTCGCGATCACCCAGACCGACATCAAGCGGCTCCTGGCGTACTCGTCGATCGCCCACGCGGGCTTCATCCTCGCCGGTGTCATCGCGACCTCGGCGGACGGAATCTCGTCCGTGCTCTTCTACCTGGGGGCGTACTCCTTCGTCACGATCGGGGCGTTCGCGGTCGTGACCCTGGTGCGGGACGCGGGCGGCGAGGCCACGCATCTGTCCAAGTGGGCGGGGCTCGGGCGGCGTTCGCCCCTGGTGGCGGCGGTGTTCGCGGTCTTCCTGCTGGCCTTCGCGGGCATTCCGCTCACCTCCGGCTTCGCCGGGAAGTTCGCTGTGTTCAAGGCGGCGGCGGAGGGCGGCGCGGGCGCGATCGTCGTGGTCGGTGTGATCTCGTCGGCCATCGCGGCGTTCTTCTACATCCGCGTGATCGTGCTCATGTTCTTCAGCGAGCCGAAGCCGGAGGGGCCGACGGTGGCCGTGCCGTCGCCGCTGACGATGACGGCGATCGCGTTCGGCGTGGTGGTCACGCTCGTACTCGGGGTGGCACCGCAGTACTTCCTCGACCTGGCGGGCCAGGCGGGGGTGTTCGTGCGCTGACGTGCGCACCCGTGCGTCGGGCCCCGGCTCCCTTCGCGGGAGCCGGGGCCTCGTGCGTGTCGGGTGAGAGTCATCGAAGGCGACCTGTGGATAACTCTGAGGCTGTCGGTGCCGGCGCCTATCGTGGACGCAGTGGTCGAGGCACGACGTGCGACGGGGGACAGAGCAATGAGCGGGTTGGGCGGGACGGGCGGGACGGGTGTGATGACCGAAGAGGACAGGGCCGCAGGGCTTGCCGGGCAGGCCGTGGGGCTGGGCGAGAGCAGGGCCGCGGAGCTTGCGGAGAGCGAAGTGCTGGGCACGCTCCGACGTGTCTTCGGGTACGAGGCGTTCCGCGGCGAGCAGGAAGCGGTCATCGAGCATGTGGTGGCCGGCGGCGACGCCGTGGTCCTCATGCCGACGGGCGGCGGCAAGTCGCTCTGCTACCAGATCCCTTCCCTGGTCAGACCCGGTACGGGTGTGGTGGTCTCCCCCCTGATCGCGCTGATGCAGGACCAGGTGGACGCGCTGCGGGCGCTAGGCGTGCGCGCCGGGTTCATGAACTCCACGCAGGACTTCGACGAGCGGCGCGTGGTCGAGGCGGAGTTCCTGGCGGGCGAGCTCGACCTGATCTACCTCGCGCCGGAGCGGCTGCGCCTGGAGTCCACGCTCGATCTGCTCGCCCGCGGCAAGATCTCGGTCTTCGCGATCGACGAGGCGCACTGCGTGTCCCAGTGGGGCCACGACTTCCGCCCCGACTATCTGGCGCTCTCACTGCTGGGTGAGCGCTGGCCCGACGTACCGCGGATCGCACTGACCGCGACGGCCACGCACACGACGCACCAGGAGATCACGCAGCGCCTGGGCATGCCGGACGCCCGCCATTTCGTGGCGAGCTTCGACCGTCCCAACATCCAGTACCGGATCGTGCCGAAGGCCGACCCCAAGAAGCAGTTGCTGTCCTTCCTGAAGGAGGAGCACGCGGGCGACGCGGGCATCGTGTACTGCCTGTCGCGCAACTCCGTGGAGAAGACGGCCGAGTTCCTCTGCCGCAACGGCATCGAGGCGGTGCCGTACCACGCGGGACTGGACGCGGGCACGCGCGCGGCGCACCAGTCGCGGTTCCTGCGCGAGGAAGGCCTGGTCGTCTGCGCCACCATCGCCTTCGGCATGGGCATCGACAAGCCGGACGTACGGTTCGTCGCCCATCTCGACCTGCCGAAGTCGGTCGAGGGCTACTACCAGGAGACGGGCCGCGCGGGCCGCGACGGACTGCCGTCCACGGCCTGGATGGCGTACGGCCTGAACGACGTCATACAGCAACGCAAGCTGATCCAGTTGAGCGAGGGCGACGAGGCGTTCCGGCGCCGGGCCGCGATGCACCTCGACGCGATGCTCGCGCTGTGCGAGACCGTTCAGTGCCGCCGAGCCCAACTGCTCGCCTACTTCGGCCAGGACGCCGAGACCACGGCGTGCGGGAACTGCGACACCTGCCTGGTCCCTCCGGAGACCTGGGACGGCACGGTCGCGGCTCAGAAGGTGCTGTCCACGGTGGTGCGGTTGCAGCGCGAGCGCGGGCAGAAGTTCGGGGCGGTCCAGATCGTCGACATTCTGCTCGGGAACAGAACCGCCAAGGTCATACAATTTGACCATGACCAGCTGTCCGTTTTCGGCATCGGCGAGGAGCTGTCCGAGGGCGAATGGCGAGGAGTCGTACGGCAGTTGCTGGCCCAGGGACTGCTCGCGGTCGAGGGCGAGTACGGGACGCTCGTACTGACCGAGGCGAGCGGAACGGTGCTGCGGCGTGAGCGGGAGGTCCCGCTGCGCAAGGAGCCGAAGAAGCCGGTGACCGCGAAGTCGGCGTCGCCCAGAGGCGAGCGCAAGGCCAAGGCCGCGGCGGTCGAGCTGCCCGAGGAGCTGGTCCCCGTCTTCGAGGCCCTGCGCACGTGGCGTGCGGCGCAGGCCAAGGAGCAGGGAGTTCCGGCGTACGTCATCTTCCACGACGCGACACTTCGGGAGATCGCCACGGTGGGGCCCACGTCCATCGCGGAGTTGGGCGGGATCGGCGGAGTGGGCGAGAAGAAGCTCGCGACGTATGGGGATGGGGTCCTCGGGGTGCTTGCCTCCCTGGCTCCGGTGTCACCGGCTCCCGCGGCCGAGGGCGAGGACTCGGAGACGCAGGAGCCGGATCCGGAGGACTGGGGCGAGCCCGACGAGCCCGACGGGCCGGACGACTGGATATAGGGGACCGGGTGGGACAGGTGGCCGGGTGAGGCAGAGCGGATGAGCGGTCACACGCTCGGTACGACCTGCCCCGTCACCTCGCCCAGTTCCACCCGGGTTCCGTTCGGCCCCGGTGCCCAGGCCGTCAGCGTGACGACGTCGCCGTCCTCGAGGAACGTCCGCTTGCCGTTGGGGAGTTCGAGGGTGTCGCGTCCGTTCCAGGTCAGCTCCAGCAGCGAGCCGCGTTCGCGCTCGTCGGCTCCGCTCACCGTTCCCGAACCGTAGAAGTCACCGGTGCGCAGAGAGGCGCCGTTCACCGTCATGTGGGCCAACTGCTGGGCGGCGGTCCAGTACATGGTGGAGAAGGGCGGCTCGGAGATGACATGGCCGTTGAGGGCGACGGAGATACGCAGGTCGTAGCCGCCGGGTTCCTCGGAGGCGTCGTCCAGGTAGGGGAGCAGGGGGTGAGTACGGGACGGGGGCGCGACCCGGGCGTCATCCAGGGCGTCGAGCGGTGTGATCCAGGCCGACACCGACGTGGCGAAGGACTTGCCGAGGAAGGGGCCGAGGGGGACGTACTCCCAGGCCTGGAGGTCGCGCGCGGACCAGTCGTTGAGGAGGCAGAGGCCGAAGACGTGGTCGCGGAAGTCGCTCAGCGGCACCCGTGAGCCCATGGCGGAGGGCGTACCCACCACGAAGCCGACCTCCGCCTCGATGTCCAGGCGGACGGACGGCCCGAAGACCGGCTCGGGGTCCGTGGGCCCTTTGCGCTGGCCACAGGGGCGTACCACATCCGTGCCGGACACCACGACGGTGCCGGACCGGCCGTGGTAACCGATCGGCAGGTGCTTCCAGTTGGGGGTGAGGGAGTCGGCGGCGTCGGGGCGGAACATCTTGCCGACGTTGCGGGCGTGGTTTTCCGATGCGTAGAAGTCGACGTAGTCCGCGACCGTGAAGGGGAGGTGCAGGGTGACTTCGGAGAGCGGGTGCAGCAGGGGTTCGACGGTTTCCCGGTGGGCGGGCACGGTCACCCATGCCGTGATCGCTCGTCGCACGTCCGACCAGGCTGTGCGGCCCGCCGCGAGCAAGGGGTCGAGGGAGCGACGGGCGAGCAAACGGACGTACGGGGAGCCGAGTGCCCGGGCCGCGCCGCCCACGTCGAGGACGTGGTCGCCCAGCCGGACGCCGACACCGCGCTCCTGGGAGCCGGCTGGGGAGAACACGCCGTACGGAAGATTGTGGGGACCGAAGGGATCGCCCTCGGGGACCTCGAAGGGGGGCATCGGGTGCTGCCTCGCTTTCCGTGTGGGTGGGGATCACGTTACGGGGGAGTTGCGCGCGGGGCGTCCGAGAGGCTTACGACTCGCACGCCGGAGGCTTACGACTCGCTCGCCGCGGCTCGCTGCCACGCCAGGAGGTCGGCGACGAGTTCGGGCGGATTGGCGCCCCGGTGGCCTCCACGGTGACGCGGGGGATGGTCGAGGTTTCGGACGTCGTCCGGTTCGGGCCGGGTCGATGGGCCGTTCTGGTCCGTATTCTCTGATCATGGCCGCACCGATCGCATATTCACTTATCGCCACTGACCTGGACGGAACGCTGCTCCGCGGCGACGACACCCTCTCCGACCGGTCACGGACCGCGCTGGCGATGGCGGTCACGGCGGGGGCCCGGCACCTCGTGGTGACGGGGCGCCCGGCGCCGCGCGTACGGCCGTTGCTCGACGAACTGGGCGGTCAGGGGCTGGCGGTGTGCGGGCAGGGGGCGCAGTTGTACGACGCCGGGGCCGACCGCATGGTGTGGTCGGTGACCCTGGACCGGGAACTGGCCGAGACGGCGCTCGGCAAGATAGAGGCGGAGGTCGGGGACGTGTACGCGGCGGTGGACCAGGACGGTGTCGACGGGCTCACGTTGATCGAACCGGGTTACGAGATGCCGCATCCGACCTTGCCGGCGGTACGGATCCTCCACCGCGACGACCTCTGGACAGAACCCATCAGCAAGGTGCTGCTGCGCCATCCGTACCTGACGGACGACGAGTTGGCGTCGGCGGCCCGCGGAGCGGTCGGTTCCCTCGCCACTGTCACGATGTCCGGCCCCGGCACCGTCGAACTTCAGCCATGTGGAGTGACCAAGGCGACAGGCCTGGCACTCGCCGCCGCCCACCTCGGTCTCACAGACACCACAACGATCGCCTTCGGTGACATGCCGAACGACATCCCCATGTTCGACTGGGCAACCCACGGCGTAGCGATGGCCAACGCCCACCCCGAACTCAAGGCGGTGGCCGACGAGGTGACCTTGTCGAACGAGGAGGACGGCATCGCGGTGGTACTGGAGCGGCTGTTCCGCCAAACGGCGGCCGTCACAGAAACAGCTCCTCGAGTGCGCGGGCGTACGCCCTGAAGCACGGTGTCCTCCAGGGCTCGGGCGATCTCCGAGGTGGCGGGAACGGAACCTTCCGTGCCGTGTGCCTCGTTGTCATAGCAGGTCGGCTGGAACCTGCCGTGAGTGATCCGATAGTGCCTGGTCTGGACGGGCGGGCGCTCACTGTGATCGAAAGGCGACCGGATACGCTGACTTGAGTGCGAGCAGCGACACATCGACAAACGCTTACAGCACACACGACACATACAGCACCCAAAGAAGCAACAGCAGCAACCGCACCAAGAGCACGCAGAGACCGCCCTTGAGAGCGTCAGCAGACAGGAGACCCTCGTGACCGTCGTCGGGCCGTTCGGGCTGAGCGTGCGGGACCAGGCTCTCGAAGCCGATGTCCAGGCCGGATTGGCGGCTGTCGAGGAAGGCCTGCTCGAGGCCACCAAGAGCGAGGTCCCGTTCATCACGGAGGCCGCGCAGCACCTGGTGCGCGCGGGCGGCAAGCGGTTCCGGCCGCTGCTCGTGATGCTCGCCGCGCAGTTCGGGGACCCGTACGCGCCGGGCGTCGTGCCCTCCGCCGTGGTCGTGGAGCTGACCCACCTCGCCACGCTGTACCACGACGACGTGATGGACGAGGCGGACGTACGCCGCGGAGTGCCCAGCGCGAACACCCGCTGGGGCAACTCGGTGGCGGTCCTCACCGGCGACTTCCTGTTCGCGCGTGCCTCGCACATCCTGGCCGACCTCGGGCCGGAGGCGGTACGGATCCAGGCCGAGGCGTTCGAGCGCCTGGTGACCGGGCAGATCCTGGAGACGGCCGGACCTCGCGACGGACGCGACCCGATCGACCACTACCTGGACGTGATCGGCGGCAAGACCGGCTCGCTGATCGCCGTGTCGGGACGGTTCGGCGCGATGATGTCGGGCGCCGACGAGACCGTGGTGGACGTGCTCACGCAGTACGGGGAGCGGCTCGGCGTCGCCTTCCAGCTCGCCGACGACGTACTGGACATCGCGAGCGACTCGCGCGAGTCCGGCAAGACACCGGGCACCGACCTGCGCGAGGGCATCCCCACCCTCCCCGTGCTGCGGCTGCGTGAGCGCGTGGAGCGGCTCGGTCTGGCCGAGGACATCGCACTGTCCGAGCTGCTCGACTCGGACCTGACGGACGACGCCCGGCATGCCGAGGCGCTCTCCCTGATCCGCGCCCACCCGGCCCTGGAGCAGGCCCGCCGTGACACCGTGCGGTACGCCGAGGAGGCCCGCGCCACGCTCGTACCGCTGCCGGAGTGCGACGCGAAGGCGGCGCTCGTGGAGCTGTGCGACGCGGTGGTGCACCGGGCGGGCTGATCCCGCCGCAGTCCCTGAACGAGGGTCCCGTACCAGGCTCCCGGCCCAGGGCTCCTTCCAGGCTCCTGATTCAGAGTGACGCACGTCACATAGTTGGATTGAGTCCAGACTCAGATCCACTCCGTAACTATGCCCAGAAGCTGACGCAGGGGGTGTCAGCTGAGTTACGGGGAGAAAACAGAATCATGGGGACATTCGTTACGTCCGCGAAGCGTCGTAAGAGCCTGGTCATCTCCGGTGTCGCGGTGGCCGCCGCGGCCGGTGTCGCCGCTGCAGTCATCCCGGCGGTCGCCGACAGCGGGAACCGGTCCAACGGCAGCGCCAAGGACAAGGGCGCGAACCACGCGCAGCACGGGGGCCAGTCCATCGAGGTGCAGAGCGGCCTCGCGGGCGGCGGTGGCAGCGGCGGCACCATCCTCGCCGCGAGCCTCAACGGTGTGAACGAGGTGCCGGTCCAGGGCGGCCCCGCCGTCGGCGACAAGGACGGCGCGGCGCTCCAGTTCGTGAAGGTCAAGGGCGACAAGGTGTCCGTCGCGGTCAAGTGGCGCGGCACCGACAAGCCGACCCTCCTCCACATCCACCAGGGCGCCAAGGGCGTCAACGGCGGCGTCAAGGTCGACTTCACCAAGCTGCTGGAGAAGGCCAAGGGCCGTACGGTCACCGGCACGGTCAAAGTCGAGGACACCGCCCTCCTCGACCAGCTGAAGTCCAACCCGGGTGGTTTCTACGCCAATCTGCACACCGCCGAGTTCCCGGGCGGAGCCGTCCGAGGCCAACTCCACAAGGTCACCACGGACTTCGACTTCAGGAACGCGCTGCACAACTTCCAGGCCTCCGTCATCAAGGGCAAGCAGATCTACGAGTGCAAGACGGCGGACGACGGCACCACCGCCTTCGCGCAGCGTGATGTGCGCGCCGTACTCGGCGGTGGCATCGCGCATTCCTTCGTGAAGCCCAACTCCGGTACGCCGCAGTGGATCGCGCCGGACCGCAGCGCGGTCACCGGTGCGCTGATCTCCAAGACGCCGAACGGCGACAAGAACATCCCGGAGCTGGACCTCAAGGCCACTCAGTCCGGCAAGCACCGCGGGCTGTTGGCCGGTACGGCCGAGATCCTTCGGCTGAACACGGTGGGCGGGGTGGCTCCCGCCGGGGCCTGTGAAGAGGGGACCATCGTGGGTGTCCCGTACGGGGCGGACTACGTGTTCATCAACCGGTGATCCATAGGCTGTCGAGCCGGTGATCCACGGCCTGTTGAGGCGATGACCGGCCGGCTCTGAACGGCTTACGGGCGGCGTCCTCCCGCACAACCCTTACGGGGCGGGAGGGGCGCCGCCCACTCGTGTCATACCCCAGCAGTACACGGAGTTGGCTCCGAGGTCTGACGCTTCTCGTCGGCCGATTTGGTCAGATTGGAGACACCACTTCACAGGAGTTCGGGTGACAATGGCGGCCGGGGTGGACGAGTGCGTGACGGTAAGCCGCCGCCGACGACGGAGGTAGGGCACACATGGCACCGTACGAATCCGACGACGACACGAACGAGGAGCTGCGGACCGGCCGGCGCAAGGCGGCACGGTACGTCGTCCCCGTCGCGGTGATGGGGTTGGCGGCGGCGACCATCGGGCTGGTCCCGGCGTTCGCGGGCTCCGGCGATCCCGACCTGCCGGAGATCACCGCTGAGCAACTCATAGAGAAGATCGCCGCGTCCGACGTACAGCAGCTGTCCGGCACGGTGAAGGTCAGCACGAATCTGGGTCTGCCGGACCTCGGCGGCCTGGAGAGCAGCTTCGCTCCGGGTGGCGGCGCCGGCGGTTCCGAGGACGAGGGTTCCTCCGCCGACCCGTCGACGAAGCTCATGGAACTGGCGTCCGGTACGCACACGTTGCGGGTCGCCGCCGACGGCCCGGACAAGCACAAGGTGTCGCTGCTGGACAAGGCTGCCGAGTACAGCCTGATCCACAACGGCGACGAGGTGTGGGCGTACGACAGCGCGTCGAACGAGGCGTTCCACATGAAGGACGCCTCCGGTGCCGCCGAGGACAAGGGCAAGAAGGAAGAGGCACCGAAGGACGTCCCGACCACGCCCAAGGGGATGGCCGACGAGGCGCTGAAGGCGGTCGACGACACGACATCCGTGACCGTCGACGGTACGGCTCAGGTCGCGGGCCGCGATGCGTACAAGCTGGTCATCAAGCCGAAGCAGTCCGGTTCGACGGTCGGTCAGATTTCGATAGCGGTGGACTCCAAGACTGGTATGCCGCTGAAGTTCACGCTGACACCGGCGAGCGGTGGCGCGGCCGTCGTGGACGCGGGCTTCACCAAGGTCGACTTCAGCAAGCCGGATGCGTCCACCTTCGACTTCAGCCCGCCGAAGGGCGCGAAGGTCACCGAGGGCGACGAGGCGAAGTCCGAGGACCAGGCGCTTCCGAAGGCCGAGGAGGATCTGGGCCATGGGCTCGAAGGGTTCGATGGGCTCAAGACCATAGGCGAGGGCTGGACCACCATCGCCCGGTTCGACACCGGCGGCGAGGGCATACCCTCGGCGTCCGGCGACGCGGGCAGCTTCCTCGACTCGCTGGGCACGAAGGTGAACGGCGAGTTCGGCTCGGGCACGGTCTTCTCGACCCGACTGGTCAACGCGCTCATCACGGACGACGGCCAGGTGTACGCGGGTGCCGTCACGAAGGACGCGCTGGTGAAGGCGGCCAACGCCGCGAAGTAACAAGCAGAGGACGACAGGTGGTTGGCGTCCGACCGGAGGTTTCTGGTCGGGCGCCAACAGGGAGTTGAGGGAGTCGATGGCGGAACTGTCCACCGCGGAACCGGACACCGGGCCGACAACTGGGCCGGAAACCGGGCCGGACACGGTGATCGCCACCCGTGCGCTCACCAAGCGTTTCCGCGGTGGACAGCTCGCTGTCGACGGCCTCGATCTGGCCGTCCCGGCGGGCAGCGTCTTCGGTTTCCTGGGGCCGAACGGCTCCGGCAAGACGACCACCATCAGAATGCTGATGGGCCTGATCGAGCCGACCTCGGGCACGGCGCGCGTCCTGGGACAAGCCATGCCGCGCGCCACCCGCACGGTGCTCCCGCAGGTGGGCGCGCTGATCGAGGGACCCGCGCTGTACGGATTCCTGTCCGGCCGCGACAACCTCCTGCGGTACGACTCCGCCGACCCGACCGCCGATCCTCGCACTCGGCGCACGCGCGTCGCGGCTGCCCTCGACCGGGTCGGACTGACGGCCGCCGCGAGCAAGAAGGCGAAGGCCTACTCGCTGGGCATGAAGCAGCGGCTCGGCCTGGCGGCGGCGCTGCTCCAGCCGCGCCGGCTGCTGGTCCTGGACGAGCCGACCAATGGGCTCGATCCGCAGGGGATGCGCGAAATCCGTTCGCTGGTACGGGAGTTGGCGTCGGACGGTACGACCGTCTTCCTCTCCTCGCATCTGCTGGACGAGATCGAGCAGGTGTGCTCGCATGCCGCGGTGATGGCGCAGGGGCGGCTGATCATCCAGGGGCCGGTGGCCGAGCTGGCGGCCGGTGCCCGTGGCCTCCTGGTCGTCACGACCCCGGATCCGGGCGACGCGGCCCGTGTATTGAAGGAGCAGGGCGTGGCTGACGTCGTTGTCGAGGAGGACCGGGTGACCGGTGAGCCCCCGGACCGCGACCTCGCCGAGGTGAACGCGGCGCTGGTGTCGGCGGGCGTCCGCGTACGGGGCTTCGGGCTCGAACGGGCTTCACTGGAGGACGCGTTCGTCGCGCTCACGGGGGAGGGCTTCGATGTCGCGGGCTGAAGCATCTGAGGTCTCTGGGGCCTCGGAAGGCTCTCGAGCCTCAGAGATCTCTGAGGTTTCGGAGGTCACTGACGTCGGCGTCGGCTCCGGCACCGCCGAGATCGTCGGCCTACGGAAGCCGAGTCCGTTGTGGGCCCTCGGCCTGTTGCGCAACGAGCTGGTGACCACCCTGCGCCGGTGGCGGACGCTCGCGCTGCTGGGGGTGCTGGCCGCGGTGCCGGTGCTCGTCGGGATCGCTGTGAAGATCGAGACGAGTGACGGTGCGTCGGGCGGGGGCGGAGGGCCGGCCTTCGTCACGCAGATCACCAACAACGGACTGTTCCTGGTGTTCACGGCGCTCGCCGCGACGCTGCCCTTCTTCCTGCCGATGGCGATCGGCGTCATCGCGGGGGATGCGATAGCGGGCGAGGCGAACGCCGGGACGCTGCGCTATCTGCTGGTCTCACCCGCGGGGCGTACACGGCTGCTGCTCACGAAGTACGCGACCACGCTGGCGTTCTGTGTCGTAGCGACGCTCGTCGTGGCGCTGTCGGCGCTGATCGTGGGCTCCCTGCTGTTCCCACTCGGTGAGCTGACGACGATCTCCGGCACGCGGATCAGCTTCGGCGAAGGGTTGGGGCGGGCATTTCTGATCGCGCTGATCGTCGCCGCTTCGCTGATCGGGATCGCGGCGCTCGGCCTGTTCGTCTCGACGCTCACCAGCAGCGGCATAGCGGCGATGGCGACGACCGTGGGCCTGCTGATCACCATCCAGATCCTCGACCAGATACCCCAACTCCACGCGATACAGCCGTACTTCTTCTCGCACTACTGGCTGTCCTTCGCGGACCTGATGCGCGATCCGGTGTACTGGGACGATCTGTTCCGCAACCTCGGCCTTCAGGGCCTGTACGCGGCGGTGTTCGGCACGGCGGCGTGGGCGCGCTTCACGACGAAGGACATCAGCGCCTGAGAGCCAGCCCATGGGCGCATGGGCACATGTGTGGATCAGCGGGCGCTCAGTGCACGCAGAATTCGTTGCCCTCCGGGTCCGTCATGATCACCCACTCGCCGCCCGGTTCCTTCACCTCCCGCAGTACCGTCGCCCCCAGGTCCGCCAGGCGCGCGATCTCCGCCTCGCGTTGCCCGGGCTCGGCGTGTACGTCGATGTGCAGCCGGTTCTTGACGGTCTTCGGCTCCGGTACGCGTTGGAAGAGCAGTCGCCGGCCGAGGCCCGTGCCGCTCTCCTTGTCGTACGGATCCTCCGGGTGTCGTACGGCGACGAGGTCGCGCCAGGCCTTGCGGCCGTGGGACTCGACGGTGATCTCCGGTGACACGGCGCCGAAGCCCAGCAGGCGCTCGATGAGGGCGCTGTTGTCCTCGACTTCGTAGCGGAGGGTGGCGGCCCAGAAGTCGGCCTGGGCGTGTGGGTCGGCGGCGTCGATGACGAGCTTCCAGTGCAGGGGGGTGTGCGACTGTGTCATGGATGGACCGTACGTCGGACGGGGTGATTTCGCCCCCGCTTCCTTACTCTCCCCCGCCGGATCGAGCGAGGCCGAGAGTGGCCGGAGCGACAGCCGAGGCGAGCGCCAACCCACCCCGGCAGACGGTCAGTTGAGGATGCGCGGGCACACCACACAGTGCGGTGCTCGCCGACATAATGGCCCTATGACGGACACCGCCGCCCCCTTCTCCACAGAGCGCACCTCGGTCGTCGTCGTGGGTGCCGGCCCCGCCGGTCTCACCGTCGCCAACATCCTGCGTGCCGCCTCCGTCGACTGCGTGGTGCTGGAGGCGGAGAGCAGGGAGTTCATCGAGCAGCGGCCCCGCGCGGGCTTCCTGGAGGAGTGGGCGGTGCGCGCCCTGGAGCGGCGCGGCCTCGCCGACCGGCTGCTGGAGAACGCCCAGGTGCACAGCGAGTGCGAGTTCCGGATCGCGGGGGAGCGGCACAGGTTCCGGTACGGCGACATGTCCGGGCACCATCACTTCGCCTATCCCCAGCCACTGTTGGTGACGGACCTGGTGCGCGTGTACGCGGACGAGCGGGGCGGTGACATCCGTTTCGGCGTACGCGACGTGGAGGTGCACGCCATCGACTCGGACCAGCCCTCGGTGTCGTACACGGATCCGGACACGGGCGAGCGCGTACGACTCGACTGCGCGGCCGTCGCGGGCTGCGACGGCGCGCGCGGTGTCACCCGGGCGTGCATGCCGCCGGGGCACGTCAGCATCGCCCGGCACGACTACGGCATCGGCTGGCTGGCGCTGCTCGCCGAGGCGCCGCCGTCAAACGACTGCGTCGTCTTCGGCATCCATCCGCGGGGCTTCGCCGGGCATATGGCCCGCAGCCCGCAGGTCACCCGTTACTACCTGGAGTGCCCGCCCGGTGACGACCCCGAGAACTGGTCGCACGAACGCGTCTGGGCCGAGCTCCACGAGCGGCTCGCGGCGGACGGGACCCAGCCGCTCACCGAGGGACGGCTGATCGAGAAGCGGGTCCTGGACATGCACAACTACGTCGCGGAGCCGATGGCGTACGGGCGGCTGTATCTGGCCGGCGACGCGGCCCACCTCCTCGCGCCGATCGGCGCGAAGGGCATGAATCTCGCGATCCACGACGCCCTGCTGCTCGGCGACGCACTCATCGCGTACTGCGGCAAGGGCGACGAGAGCGGGCTCAGTGGCTACTCGGCGGCCTGTCTGGGGCGGGTGTGGCAGTACCAGGAGTTCTCGCTGTGGTTGTCGGACATCTACCACGGCGCCTCGTCCGGCGACCTGTTCCGGGCGGGCACCACCGCGGCCCGGCTGCGGCGGACCCTCGCCTCGCCCGCCGCCGCGGCCGGGTTCGCGGGGCTGTACATCGGCAAGGACGCCGATTACTGACCCGACTACCGACTATCGACTACCGGGCGCCTAGGCCCTGGGGCTCGAGGTCGGCTTCTGGATTTCCGGGACGTCCGCGTCGACCCCTGCCGCCTCGTCGACCCCTGCCGCCTGCAGAGTCAGCCGCGCCCGGTGTGACGTTCGTAGCGCGTCCCACGTCAGCAGCGACAGCGCGGCCCACACCAGCGCGAACCCGGCCCACCGCTCGGCGGGCATGGCCTCGTGGAAGTACAGGACGCCGAGCAGGAACTGCAGCACGGGTGCCAGGTACTGGAGCAGCCCGAGCGTCGACAGCGGTACGCGGATCGCAGCCGCCCCGAAGCAGACGAGCGGCGCCGCCGTCACCACACCGGTCGCGGCCAGCAGCGCCGCGTGCCCGGCACCCTCGGTGCCGAACACCAGGTCGCCCTGCCCCGCCAGCCACAGCAGATACGCCAGCGCGGGCAGGAACTGGATCGCGGTCTCCGCGGCCAGCGATTCCAGACCACCCAGATTGACCTTCTTCTTCACCAGCCCGTACGTCGCGAAGGAGAAGGCGAGGCAGAGGGAGATCCACGGCGGTTGCCCGTACCCGATGGTCAGCACGAGAACCGCGGCGAAGCCGATACCGACCGCCGCCCACTGGGCGGGCCGCAGCCGTTCCTTCAGGAGCAGCACGCCCATCGCGATGGTGACGAGCGGGTTGATGAAGTAGCCGAGGGACGCCTCCACCACATGGCCGGTGTTCACGGCCCAGATGTAGACGCCCCAGTTGATGGTGATCACAGTCGCCGCGACCGCGACCAGGCCCAGTCTGCGCGGCTGCCGCAGCAGTTCGCCGGCCCAGGCCCAGCGCCGTATCACCAGCAGCGCGACCGCGACGATGCCGAGCGACCACACCATGCGGTGGGCGAGGATCTCGATGGCTCCGGCGGGCTCGAGGAGCGGCCAGAAGAGGGGGACGAGGCCCCACATGCCGTACGCCGCGAAGCCGTTCAGCAGACCTATGCGCTGCTCGCCCTTGGACTCCGGACCTGTGTGCTGCTCGCCCTTGGACCCCACCGGCACGGCCTCTCCCCTCTCGAGCGGCTGCGAGCGCGCAGCCGCTCACGACGGTAACGCCGAACACCCCCGCCTGTCATGGCCGTATCCACGATACGGTCATTACAAGCAGGGGTGGGCGAGGACGGCACTTGAGGGCAGCAGGGGAGTCGGCCCTCGAAGGCCATCGCTCTCGAGCAGGTCAGCCCTTGAGCGCCGCCGCGATCGACTCCGCGATCGGGGTGGTCGGGCGGCCGGTCAGCCGGGACAGGTCACCGCTGGTGACGACCAGCTCGCCCTTCTCGACGGACGCGTCCACGCCGGCGATGGTCGCGGCGAGCGGCTCGGGCAGCCCGACGCCGGTCAGGATGCCCGTGTAGACCTCGACGGAGACGGGGCTGTACGCGATCTCCTTGCCGGTCTGCTTGGCCACCTCGGCCGCGTACTCGGCGAAGCTCCAGGCGGTGTCGCCGCCGAGCTCGTACGTCTTGTTCTCGTGGCCCTCGCCCGTCAGCACGGCCACGGCGGCAGCCGCGTAGTCCGCGCGGGAGGCCGAGGAGACCTTGCCGTCGCCGGCGGCCTGGACGACGGCGCCGTGCTCCAGGACCGGGGCGAGGCTCTCGGTGTAGTTCTCGTTGTACCAGCCGTTGCGCAGCAGGGTGTACGTCACGCCGGACTCGAGGATCGCCGCCTCGGTGCCCCGGTGGTCGTCGGCCAGTGCGGCGGTCAGGCTCCCGGGGGCGCTGGTGTACGCGAGGAGCGCGACCCCGGCGGCCTTGGCGGCTTCGAGGACGACCTTGTGCTGGCCCACGCGGTCGTTGCCGACCTCGCTGCCGGAGATGAGGAGCACCTTGTCACCGGCGGAGAAGACGCTGTCGAAGGTCTCGGGAGCGCTGTAGTCGGCGACCGCGATCTTCACGCCGCGGGCCGCGTAGCCCGCCGCCTTCTCCTCGCTGCGGACAACGGCCGTGATCTGGTCGGCCGGGACCTTCTCCAGCAGTCCTTCGATGACAAAGCGGCCAAGGTGGCCGGTGGCTCCGGTGACGACGATGCTCATGATGTTGCAGCTCCTTGCGGGGTGGGTAGGTCACTAACCCTAGGGGATGCACTAACTCTACGAAAGTACCCACTTTGAAGTAAGGTACTGGCATGGCCGTAAGTGATGCAGTTGTCGCCAGTCCCGCAGCAGTCGGCAAATGGAGCGTCGAGGGCGAGGCGATGTGCCCGCACCGCCTCGTACTGGAGCACGTCACCAGCCGCTGGGGCGTCCTGGTCCTGATCCAGCTCCTGGACCGCCCGCACCGCTTCAGCGAGCTGCGCCGTGCCATCGGGCGGGTCAGCGAGAAGATGCTCACGCAGACCTTGCAGACGCTGGAGCGGGATGGCCTGGTCCACCGGGACGCGAAGCCGGTGATCCCGCCGAGAGTGGACTACTCGCTGACGGACCTGGGCCGCGAGGCCGCCGAGCAGGTGCGGGCGCTGGCCGACTGGACGGCTCGCCGCATGGACGCGGTACTGGAGGCGCGCGAGATGTATGACGCGGCCAGGGGGTAGCTCTGAGTCGGAGTGCCGGCACGTCCTTCCGTGCGCCCCCTGTCCGCCTCCCGCGCCCGTCTGAGTCGGCGGGCACGCTGGAGTCGGGGGTGCATCGCCATGGCTGTACCGCAACAGGACGAGCTCGTGCGGGAGTTGATTCAGCGAGTCGTCCTCATGACGGAGGGGGTTGCCCGTGTGGCGGAGGAGATGCATCGGGCGAACCTGATCCAGTTGCATCGCTTCTTCGTGGAGCAGTTGGACCAGGGGATCGCTGATCCGTCGCTCGCTGACGCGTTGAGTACCTTGAACGGCCTGTCCGAGGGCAAGCGCCGCCAGATGCTCTTCGCCAACCGGGAGTACGGGCTGCTCTTGCTGGGCTATCGCATCGGTGCGCTGGACCGGGGCGAACTCCTCGGGGCGCTGAAGGTCCTGAGCAAGAACTCCGTCTTCGCGGAGTATTGGGAACGGACGGCCGAGCAGCGGGGGATGCTGCCTGCGGAGTGTCTGGAGGCGCGGGTCGGCAAGGCCATCGACGTCATCATGGACGAGCGCGGCGACGAACTGGACGAGTGGTGGGTGGTTGTGCCGGAGTCTCCGAATGCCTGAACTATCTCCGAACGCCTGTTGGAGATTAGTAACCTGATTGGGTGTATCGCGGGTCAGGAACTGCTGGCCCGCGTGCCACGCTGAAAGGAACCCAGTCAGTGCACAGCGACTTTCTGCCGGTCCGGATCACACAGCGCCTCGGCGATTCCCCACGCAAGAGGGGCTGCGAAACCTTTCACACCTGCCCAGACATCTTCGAACTCAGCGACGGCAATTTCGCCGTCATCGGTACGGAAGCCACCGCCGTCCTGGCCCGCCGATTCCCCCAGGACATAGCCTGCGCCGACCACGAGCGCATCGTAGTGATCACGCGCGAGACCCTCATCCGCGCCAAGAGGGACATCCCCGACGCGTAACGCCGAGGGCCTGGGTGTCGTACGGCACCCAGGCCCTCGGCGTTACGCGTCGGGGTCAGCCCACGACAGTCCAGGTGTCCCCGCCCGCCAGCAGCGCCGCCAGGTCACCCTTCCCGTTCTGCTCGATGGCCGTGTCCAGCTGGTCCGACATCTGGGTGTCGTACACCGGTCTGTCCACCGAGCGGAAGACGCCGATCGGGGTGTGGTGCAGGGTGTCCGGGTCCGCCAGGCGCGACAGTGCGAACGCCGTCGTGGGGGACGGGGAGTGCGCGTCGTGGACCAGGATCTGCGACTCGTTCTCCGGAGTGACGGTGACGACCTTCAGGTCACCGGTCAGCGGATCGCGTACGACGCCCTTGGCGCCGTCCGAGCCGAAGCGGATCTGCTGGCCGTGCTCCAGGCGGATGACCGCCTCCTCGGCCTGCTGCTTGTCCTTCAAGGCTTCGAAGGCGCCGTCGTTGAAGATGTTGCAGTTCTGGTAGATCTCGACGAGAGCTGTGCCGGGGTGGGCGGCAGCCTGGCGCAGGACCTCCGTGAGGTGCTTGCGGTCGGAGTCCACGGTGCGCGCCACGAAGGACGCCTCCGCGCCGATGGCCAGCGAGACCGGGTTGAAGGGCGCGTCCAGCGAGCCCATCGGCGTGGACTTCGTGATCTTGCCGACCTCCGAGGTCGGGGAGTACTGGCCCTTCGTCAGGCCGTAGATCCGGTTGTTGAAGAGCAGGATCTTGAGGTTGACGTTCCGGCGCAGGGCGTGGATCAGGTGGTTGCCGCCGATGGACAGCGCGTCGCCGTCACCGGTGACGACCCAGACGGACAGGTCCTGCCGGGACGAGGCCAGGCCCGTCGCGATGGCGGGCGCGCGGCCGTGGATGGAGTGCATCCCGTAGGTGTTCATGTAGTACGGGAAGCGGGAGGAGCAGCCGATGCCGGAGACGAAGACGATGTTCTCCTTCGCCAGCCCGAGTTGGGGCATGAAGCCCTGCACGGCGGCGAGGACCGCGTAGTCGCCGCAGCCGGGGCACCAGCGCACTTCCTGATCGGACTTGAAGTCCTTCATGGACTGCTTGCCCTCGGCCTTGGGCACAAGGGAAAGCGCCTCGATCGTGTCCGTGCCTTCCGTGGTCGTCTCAGCCATCGATGGCCTCCTTGAGAGCCGTGGCGAGCTGCTCAGCCTTGAACGGCATACCGTTGACCTGGTTGTAGGAGTGGGCGTCCACCAGGTATTTCGCCCGGACGAGCGTGGCGAGCTGCCCGAGGTTCATCTCGGGGATCACCACCTTGTCGTAACGCCCCAGCACCTCGCCGAGATTCCGCGGGAACGGGTTGAGATGGCGCAGATGGGCCTGTGCGATGCTCTCCCCGGCCGCGCGCAGCCGCCGTACCGCCGCGGTGATCGGGCCGTATGTCGACCCCCAGCCCAGCACCAGCGTCTGCGCGACGTGCGGATCGTCGACCTCGATGTCTGGTACGTCGATGCCGTCGATCTTCGCCTGGCGCGTACGCACCATGAAGTCGTGGTTGGCCGGGTCGTACGAGATGTTGCCCGTGCCGTCCTGCTTCTCGATGCCGCCGATACGGTGCTCCAGGCCGGGCGTGCCCGGGATCGCCCACGGGCGGGCGAGGGTCCCCGGGTCGCGCTGGTAGGGCCAGAAGACCTCGGTGCCGTCGTCCAGGGTGTGGTTGGGGCCCTGTGCGAACTGCGTGCGCAGGTCCGGGAGTTCGTCGATGTCCGGGATGCGCCAGGGCTCGGAACCGTTGGCCAGGTAGCCGTCGGAGAGCAGGAACACCGGGGTGCGGTAGGTGACCGCGATCCGGGCGGCTTCCAAGGCCGCGTCGAAGCAGTCCGCGGGCGTGCGCGGGGCCACGATCGGGACCGGGGCCTCGCCGTTGCGGCCGTACATCGCCTGCAGCAGGTCCGCCTGCTCGGTCTTGGTCGGCAGGCCGGTGGACGGGCCGCCGCGCTGGATGTCGATGACGAGGAGGGGGAGTTCGAGGCTCACGGCCAGACCGATGGTCTCGCTCTTGAGGGCCACCCCCGGACCGGACGTCGTGGTCACGGCGAGCGAGCCGCCGAAGGCCGCGCCCAGGGCCGCGCCGATGCCGGCGATCTCGTCCTCGGCCTGGAAGGTCCGTACGCCGAAGTTCTTGTGCCTGGACAGCTCGTGCAGGATGTCCGAGGCCGGCGTGATCGGATACGAGCCCAGGTACAGCGGCAGGTCGGCCTGGCGGGAGGCGGCGATCAGGCCGTACGACAGGGCGAGGTTCCCGGAGATGTTCCGGTACGTACCGGTCGGGAAGGCCTGCGCGGCCGGGGCGACCTCGTACGAGACCGCGAAGTCCTCGGTGGTCTCGCCGAAGTTCCAGCCCGCGCGGAAGGCGGCGATGTTGGCCGCCGCGATGTCCGGCTTCTTGGCGAACTTCGACTTCAGGAATCTCTCGGTGCCCTCGGTCGGCCGGTGGTACATCCAGCTCAGCAGGCCCAGCGCGAACATGTTCTTGCTGCGCTCGGCCTCCTTGCGGGAGAGATCGAACTCCTTGAGCGCCTCGACCGTCAGCGTGGTGAGGGGGACCGGGTGGACGTGATAGCCGTCCAGGGAGCCGTCCTCCAGCGGGCTCGTCGCGTAGCCGACCTTGGCCATCGCCCGCTTGGTGAACTCGTCCGTGTTGACGATCACCTCGGCGCCGCGCGGCACATCGCCGATGTTGGCCTTCAGCGCGGCCGGGTTCATCGCCACGAGTACGTTCGGCGCGTCGCCCGGCGTGAGGATGTCGTGGTCGGCGAAGTGGAGCTGGAAGGACGAGACGCCCGGCAGGGTTCCGGCAGGGGCGCGGATCTCGGCGGGGAAGTTCGGCAGTGTCGACAGGTCGTTGCCGAAGGACGCCGTCTCCGAGGTGAAGCGGTCGCCGGTGAGCTGCATACCGTCACCCGAGTCCCCCGCGAACCGGATGATCACCCGGTCGAGGCGGCGCACGTCCTTCGCGCCCGCGCCCGCCGGTTTGCGCTGTTCTCCTACGACGGTTCCGTCGGCCTGTTCGGTTGGACTGACCTGGCTGGTCACTGAACTGGACCTCCCTCGAGGCGGCTGTCTGGGAGCGGCCTTCCCGCAAGCCTTCCCATCTTCAACCCTACGTCTGTAAGGGTCGCCTTCCCTCGGCCATTCGCATGATGGACACCACCTTGAGACGGTGTGATGCTCCGAATTGCCACGACTTTTCCACCCTCTGGCCCCTTTCTCTGAGGACGCTCCCGGCTGGTCCTTTGGTTCTTCATGAGTTCGGGTAGGGCCGGATCACGAGCTCGGGTGGGACCTGATCACGAGTTCAGGTAGGTCAGGACCGCCAGTACGCGTCGGTGGTCGCCGTCGCTCTGGGACAGGCCGAGCTTCAGGAAGATGTTGCTGACGTGCTTCTCCACAGCGCCGTCGCTGACGACCAGCTGCCGGGCGATCGCGGAGTTCGTCCGCCCCTCGGCCATAAGTCCCAGGACCTCTCTCTCGCGGGGGGTGAGTCCCGCGAGTACGTCCTGCTTACGGCTGCGGCCGAGCAGCTGGGCCACCACCTCCGGGTCGAGCGCCGTGCCGCCCCGGGCCACTCGTACCACCGCGTCCACGAACTCACGTACTTCGGCTACCCGGTCCTTGAGCAGGTAGCCGACGCCGTGGCTGGAACCGGCGAGGAGTTCTGTGGCGTACTGCTCCTCCACATACTGCGACAACACGAGTACGCCGAGTCCCGGGTGGTGTTTGCGCAGCTGCACCGCGGCCTTGACGCCCTCGTCGGTGTGGGTGGGCGGCATGCGTACGTCCGCGACGACGACATCCGGCAGTGTGCCCTGGGCTGCCAGTTCGGTGATGGTCTTGATCAGCGCCTCGCCGTCGCCCACCCCGGCGACCACGTCGTGCCCGCGGTCGGTCAGCAGCCGGGTCAGTCCCTCCCTGAGCAGCACTGAATCCTCGGCGATGACCACTTGCACCCTGTCCTCCACGATCTCTGGCCCCCCAGCCTGGCGCAGGCTTGCGCGTAAGGGGTCCAGCATTTCACCTCCGGCGGTTGGGCGGGTGCGGGTTGAGTGTGGCTGGTCGCGCCGTTCCCCGCGCCCCTGGGGTGGGTGGTGGGTGCGGGGTCGTGGGCCGGTGCGTCAGCCCGTCGCAGGGCGGGCGTACGCCCCTGGGCTGGTACAGGGTGCGGGTTCTCCGAGACCGGAGCTAAGCGCCAGACGTCGACGTAGGCCCGGGTCGCCCGGGAGTGCTTGCTGACGTTCTGGAGGAGCTCGGAGACGGTGAAGTACGCGATGCCCTCGATGGCGGGCGCCGGCCGGGACGGCAGATCCACCTCGACCTGAACCGGCACCGTGCAGCGGGAGGCCACCGCGGACAGGGCGGCGTCGAGTCCGCGGTCGGTGAGGACGGCGGGATGGATCCCCCGGGCCAGGTCCCGCAGTTCCTGGAGCGCTGTCTTCACCTCACCGTGTGCCTCGCCCACCATCCGCGCCGCCGCCTCCGGATCCTCCGTCAGCTTCTCCTTGGCCAGCCCCAGGTCCATGGCCAGCGCCACCAGCCGCGCCTGCGCCCCGTCGTGCAGATCCCGCTCGATACGCCGCAGGTCGGCGGCGGCCGTGTCGATGACGACACCGCGGTCCGACTCCAGCTCCACGACCCGCGTCGCCAGCCGCGAAGGCCCGAGCAGCCCGTGCACCAGAAGCCGGTCCACCAGCGTCAGCGCCCGCACGATCCACGGCGTGGCCAGCGTGAGCAGCAGCCCCAGCATCGCGGTCACGGTGATCTCGAAGGGGTTGTCCAGGTAGATCCGGTGCGCTTCGTCCCCGTACAGCTGAAGCCCGCCCTGACCGCCGTACACCGGAAAGAGCCAGAACCACAGCGGATACGTCAGCATTGCCCAGCCGTACGCCCAGAAGTTGATCGCCACCGCGAACGCGAACACGGCCCACGGGAAGTGCAGCACCGCGTACAGCAGGTGCCGCCAGGACGCCCCGCTCTTGAGCATCGCGCCCATCCACGCCATCGCGCCCTGTTTCCGGACCCGCAACGGCTCCGGCGCCGCGACCTCCAGACCCAGCAGCCCGCGCGCCCGCGCACGCTCCAGCGCGCCGAACCCGCGGCAGCCCGCGAGCGCCGCTGCGAGCACCGGAATGCCGAGGAACGTGATCAGCAGGCCCGCGCCCAGCGACACCATCGTCACGGCGAAGGTGAACATCAGGATGCCGACCGGCAGGCTCAGCATCAGATAGCCGAACTCTTTCCAGCTACGCGCCTCGATCGGCGCCCGCAGCGCGGCCGGGAGCCGGTTCCGCCGCCCCTCGACGCCCTCCCCGAGGAATCCGGGCCCACCGTCACGCCCGTATCCCTGTCCGTACTCCGTCGCCATGGTCGCCGTCCGTTTCTGCTCGGTTCCAACTCGGCCTGGTTGTCCGCTGTCGTAGTTCCACACTGCTCGGTGCCAGGTCCGCGGACCATGGAGTACGTCGGCGTCTTGAGGCGGGGGTTTTCCCTACCTCTGGGCCGCCTCGGGAGTACGCGGGGTGGTGCAAGTGGTGGGCCGGCGGCTCGGATTGCGGCGGGGTGACATGGGGCGCAGTACGGCCGGGACAAGTAGCCGTACGCCAGGAAGGGCCGTACGGAAGGGGTGCACGAGAGGAAGGGCCGTACGACCCGCAGCCGTACGCCTACCCTCGCGCCGGCTCCTCCGTCCGGTCCCGCCACGGGAGTTCCGCCGTGATCGTCGTCGGGCCGCCTACCGGGGACTCGATGACGAACAGGCCGTCGACCGCGCCGAGCCGGTCCGCGAGGCCCGCCATTCCCGTGCCGCCGTCGAGGGAGGCGCCGCCGCGGCCGTCGTCCCAGACCTGTATGAGCAGGCGGTTGTCCGAGCGCCAGACGTCGACGGAGGCGGACCGCGCCCCGCTGTGCTTGCTGACGTTCTGGAGGAGCTCGGAGACCGTGAAGTACGCGATGCCCTCGATGGCCGCGGCGGGGCGCATAGGCAGGTCGGCCGTCACCTTGACGGGGACCGTGCAGCGGGAGGCCACCGCGGACAGGGCGGCGTCGAGTCCGCGGTCGGTGAGGACGGCGGGATGGATGCCCCGGGCCAGGTCGCGCAGTTCCTGGAGCGCCAGCTTCACCTCGCCGTGCGCCTCTTCGACCATCGATGCCGCGGTGTCGGGGTCCTCCAGGAGCTTCTCCTTGGCCAGACCGAGCCCCATCGCGAGGTTGACGAGGCGCGCCTGCGCCCCGTCGTGCAGATCCCGCTCGATACGCCGCAGGTCGGCCGCGGCCGTGTCGACGACCACCCCCCGGTCCGACTCCAGCTCGGCTACACGCCGCTCCAGTTCGTCGGAGGGCGACAGCAGCCCGCGGACCATAGCCCGGTCCGCGTTGGCGAGCCCGCGCGCGATGAACGGCAGCACCGGCCACAGCACGAACAGCGAGGTCAGCGTGATGGTGAAGGTGAGGATGCCCCAGGGCAACCGCATGAAGTCGTACAGCACCGTCCGCCAGCCGACCGGATCCCTCAGCGCCATCCACAGCCTGGAGAGGAACCCGCTCTGGCCGCGGAACGGAAGCGGACTCGGCTCCTCCACCCGTACCCCGAGCAGAGCCCTGGCCCGGCCCCGCTCAAGTTGGCCCAGCAGACGCGCGCCCATCAGCCCGCCCGCGAGCAGCGGAAGACCGATCACCGTCAGGCTCAGGAAGGCGCCGGTGGACAACACCGTCACCACATACGTGAAACCGATCAGCGACACCGGCAGGTTCGCCAGGAGATGCGCGATCTCTTTCCAGGTGTGCCGGTCGTAGGCGAAGCGCGCGGGCGGCGGTCGGTCGCCGACGTCCCGGGTGTCGGTGGCGATGATGCGTTCGGTCATAACGGCTAGCGTGCCGGGCCGCGCGCTGGAGCGCCATGAGGTGGACCGCCGGTATCCCCTGGGGAAAACCCCACCCTTGGGCCCGCCGTCAGACCCGCGCTCCGGGCGCACATGGAACAGCTGCGGGTGCCTGCCGGGTGCTTGTCGGGATCCTGCCGGGAGTCTGGCGGGATCCTGCCAGGTCCCTGCCCGGCGCCTGTCGGCGACCTCCGCGCATGCCAAGGCGTGACGGGCTGCTTACCGTTTCTTTAGCAGGGCCTAGACTCCGGTGCGTACAGATCGTCGAGCACGGCGCATCGCACGGCGCAGAACAAGGCGCGCACGAGGTCATACGAGGTCAGGGAGCGAGGGGCGGACGTGCCGGAAGCGACCAGGGGCGCGGGGACCGGGACCGCCGGGATCACGGCCGCGGCGGACTACTTCCAGTCCTACTCGGTCGTCGGACTGCTCGCCGTGGTCGGCGTGCTGTTCGTCGCCGTCGCCTTCGGAGCCGGGCGTCTGCTGCGGCCCGTCGTCCCGACACCCGAGAAACTCCTGACGTACGAGTGCGGAGTCGACCCCGTCGGTGAGGGCTGGGCCCACACCCAGGTCCGCTACTACGTCTACGCCTTCCTCTACGTGATCTTCGCCGTCGACTCGATCTTCCTCTTCCCCTGGGCGACGGTCTTCGCCGCGCCGGGCTACGGGGCGACGACGCTCGTGGAGATGTTCATCTTCCTCGGCTTCCTGGCCGTGGGACTGCTGTACGCATACAAGAAGGGCGTCCTCACATGGACGTGACCCAGCCCGAGCCCGTGTCCGAGCCGGGGCCTGTGCTGCTTCCGGAGCCGAAGCGCCTGGGTGCGCTCGCGCGTCTCGCCCCCGAGCCGATGAAGGTGGTCCTGAACTGGGGCCGCCGCTACAGCCTTTGGGTCTTCAACTTCGGCCTCGCCTGCTGCGCCATCGAGTTCATCGCCGCCTCCATGGCCCGGCACGACTTCATCCGCCTGGGGGTGATTCCGTTCGCTCCGGGGCCCCGTCAGGCCGACCTGATGGTGGTCTCGGGGACGGTGACGGACAAGATGGCGCCCGCGGTGAAGCGGCTGTACGAACAGATGCCCGAGCCCAAGTACGTCATCTCCTTCGGCGCCTGCTCCAACTGCGGCGGGCCCTACTGGGACTCGTACTCCGTGACCAAGGGCGTCGACCAGATCATCCCGGTCGATGTGTACGTCCCCGGGTGCCCGCCCCGGCCCGAAGCGCTGCTCCAGGGCATCCTCAAGCTTCAGGAGAAGATCGCCCGGGAGTCGCTGGGGGAGCGGTACGGGTCCGATTACGGGTCTGAGCGGTACGGGCCGTCCGCCGGCGCCCGGCCTTCCACGGGCGCGCTGCAGAGCGGGCTGGTGAAGCCGCCGGTTCCGGCCGGGGAGGAGGGCGAGCGGTGACCGGCTGGCTGCCCGCTTCTGTGGAGGGGCTCTTCGGTACGGAGGCCACGGCCGAGGAGTCGTACGAGCTCCTGACCGTCGACGTGCCGCCCGCCGCCTGGATCTCCGCCCTTGAGACCGCGCGCGGCGAGCTGGGCTGCACGTACTTCGACTGGCTGAGCGCCGTCGACGAACCCGGCACCGGGTTCCGCGTCTCGGCCCACGTGGTCGCACTCGCTCCGGTGCGCCGCCTTCTCGTACGTACGACCGTCCCGCACGACGCCCCCGTACTCCCCTCCGCCGTCGACGTCTACGCGGGCGCCGCCTGGCACGAACGCGAGACCCACGAGATGTTCGGCGTCACCTTCGAAGGCCACCCCGGGCTGGCGCCGCTACTCCTCCCGGAGGGCTTCGAGGGGCACCCGCTGCGCAAGGACTTCGTCCTGGCGGCCCGCGTCGCCAAGGCCTGGCCTGGCGCGAAGGAACCGGGGGAGTCGGAACACGGCGGCCCGAAGCGCCGACAGATGCTGCCACCGGGCGTTCCCGACCCGAACGAGTGGGGTCCTCTGAAGGGTCAGCTCCCGCCTGCTCCGGCCCGCCCGGCCCGCGGTGCGGCCCGGGCGGCGGGCGAACGCCCGGCCCGGCGGACTCGCACAGCAGGGGAGGGCTCGGCGAGCCAGGCCCCGGCCTCTGGTACGCCCGCTGCGGGGCCGGGTACGGGCGCGGCGGCGGAGGGCAGGCCTGCGGGCCGCCGGGCGCGCAGCGTGAGCGAGGGCTCGGCGACACAGCGCACGGAGGGGGCGGAGGCGGGCTCGGCGGGTGCTCCTTCGGCCCCGGCTCCGGGTGCCGAAACGCCGCCCGTGGCGCCGCGTCGCGCCCGCAGTGCCGACGAGGGCTCGGCGTCGCAGCGCGAGGCGTCCGCTGCGGCCCCGGCCGATGAAGCCGGAGGCGAGCAGCAGCCCGGAGGTGAGCAGCCCACCCGCCCGGCGCGCGCCCGCAGTGCGGACGCCCCCTGGCACCACGCGCGCCCCGCCTTCGACGACGCCGATCAGAAGCCGCCCACGGGGAAGTTGCCGGTTGGGGAGTCGCCCACTGAGGAGCCGCCCGCTGAGGAGCGAACCTCGCCCGAGCGGCAACCGGACGACGAATCCAACGCACCCGACGAACCCAAGGCTCCCAAGGAGGCGCAGGCGAAACCCTCCGAGGTCCCCGAAGCCCAAAGCCCCACCGACGACCCCCCAGGAGGCCCGCAGTGAACGACGTGCTCGACGTCGCCCTGCGACTCCTGATCGTCTTCGTCGTGTTCCTCACCTTCCCGCTGATCGTCGGCCAGACGGAGCACAAGGTGATGGCCCATATGCAGGGCCGCCTCGGCCCCATGTACGCGGGCGGCTTCCACGGCTGGGCCCAACTCGTCGCGGACGGTGTGAAGTTCGCCCAGAAGGAAGACGTGGTCCCCGCGGGTGCGGACCGCCGTATTTTCCAGCTGGCCCCCGCCGTCGCCCTCCTCCCGTACCTCCTCGTCCTCCTCGCCATCCCCATCGGTCCTGGCGAAGGAGCCGTCGGCGAGGTCATCGACGCGGGCATCTTCTTCGTCCTCGCCGTGATGGGCGTGGGCGTCCTCGGCTCACTCATGGCGGGCTGGGCCTCGGCCAACAAGTTCTCCCTCCTCGGCGGCCTCCGCACCGCCGCCCAGCTCCTCGCATACGAACTCCCGATGCTCCTCACCGCGGCCTCGGTCGCGATGGCCGCGGGCACGGTCTCACTCCCCGGCATCCTCGACGCCTTCGAGTGGTGGTGGCTGCCCTGGCAAATCGTCGGCGCGCTCGTCTTCTTCGTGGCCGGCCTCGCCGAACTCCAGCGCCCTCCCTTCGACATGCCCGTCGCAGACTCGGAGATCATCTTCGGCGCGTACACCGAGTACACCGGTCTGCGTTTCGCTCTCTTCCTCCTCGCCGAGTACGCCGGAATCATCGTCCTGTGCGGCCTGACCACCGTCCTTTTCCTGGGCGGCTGGCACGGCCCGTGGGGTGCCGACGGCCTCGGCTGGGTCTGGACCCTGCTGAAGACCGCGGTCCTCGCCTTCCTCGTGATCTGGCTCCGCGTCACCTATCCCCGTCTCCGCGAGGACCAGCTCCAGAAACTCTCCTGGACCCTCCTCGTCCCCCTCTCTCTCGCTCAGATCGCCCTCACCGGCATCGTCAAGGTGGTGATCCAGTAGCCATGGCTGAGCCCTTCCCGCCCACTCGGCGCAGCTCTCTCCCGCCCGCCCGACCCGGCATTCCCGGCAGCGGCCTCGCCAAGGGCCTGGCTGTCACCCTGCGCGCGATGACGAAGCGCGCGCACACCGCGCAGTACCCGGACGCCCAGCCCGAACTCCCGCCCCGCAGCCGCGGCGTCATCGGCCTCTTCGAGGAGAACTGCACGGTCTGCATGCTGTGCGCCCGCGAGTGCCCGGACTGGTGCATCTACATCGACTCCCACAAGGAGACGGTCCCGCCCGCCGCCCCCGGAGGCCGCGAGCGCAGCCGTAACGTCCTCGACCGCTTCGCCATCGACTTCGCCCTGTGCATGTACTGCGGTATCTGCATCGAAGTGTGTCCTTTCGACGCGCTGTTCTGGTCCCCGGAGTTCGAGTACGCGGAGACCGACATCCACGAACTCACCCACGAACGCGACAAGCTCCGCGAGTGGATGTGGACCGTCCCGGCCCCACCCGCCCTCGACGCCTCCGCCGAGGAACCCAAGGAGCTCACCGCCGCCCGCAAAACCGCCGACAAGCTCGCCGCCGAGCAGGCAGCTCAAGCGGACGAACAGGCAGCCCAGGCGGAGCCGACCGCGCCGCAGGAGGGAGAAGCGTGAGCCTCGCCGCCGTCGCCGCATCACCGGCGACGACCACCGCTGCCGAAACCAACGGCTTCCTCTCCCCGACCGGCGTCGAGATCGCCTTCCTCCTCGTCGGCCTCGTCACCCTCGGCGCGGCCGTCGTGACCGTAACCACCAAGCAACTCGTCCACGCCGCCCTGTGGCTGGTCGTGACGCTCGGCGGCCTCGCCGTCGAATACCTTCTGCTCACCGCCGAGTTCATCGCCTGGGTGCAGGTCCTCATCTACGTCGGTTCCGTCGTCGTACTCCTCCTCTTCGGTCTGATGCTCACCAAGGCCCCCATCGGCCGGTCCCCGGACGCCGACTCCGGCAACCGCTGGGCCGCCCTGACCGTCGCGATCGCCGCGGCCACCGCCCTCGTCTGGGTCGTCGTCGACGCCTTTCGGACGACCTGGATCGATCTGGACGGCGCTGCCGCCGGCTCCACGGCTGTCACCGGCGCGAGCCTCTTCCAGAACTGGGTGCTCCCCTTCGAAGCCCTCTCGGTCCTGCTGCTCGCCGCCCTGGTCGGCGCGATCGTTCTCTCCCGCAAGGCCGCCGCCAACCGGCCCACGGGCAATACGGCCCTGGGCAAGCAGCCCGCGGGTACGGACCCGGCCACCTCCGACGAGCAGCCCTCGCGCCAGGGCAAGGAAGGCGCCCGCTGATGCATCTCGCCTATCCCGCCGTGCTCTCCGCCCTCCTCTTCTGCACGGGCCTGTACGGAGTCCTCGCGCGCCGCAACGCGATCCTGGTCCTGATGTCTGTCGAGCTGATGCTCAACGCCGTCAACCTCAACCTGGTCGCCTTCGACGTCTGGCTCAGCAAGACCGCCCAGGACACCCTGCACTCCGGCCAGGCCCTGACCCTGTTCACCATCGCCATCGCGGCCGCCGAGATCGGCATCGGCCTGGCGATCGTCCTCGCCGTCTACCGCAACCGCGGCACCTCGGACATCGACAAGCTCCGCGACACCGCCGAGACCGACGACGGCGACGACAGCGACGACGCCCCCGGATCCGCCGCGCACGCGTCGGCCGAGAAGGCTGAGGCCACCGCGTGACCACGACCACCCTCGCCGTCCTCGTCCCCCTCCTTCCGTTCCTGGGCGCCGCGGCCGGCCTGCTTCTGGGCCGCACCGCCCCCGGTTTCGTACGGCCCCTCGCCGTCCTGCCCTCGGTGCTCTCCCTGGCGCTCGCCGTCCTCGTCGCCGTACGCCAGGGCGGCGACCAGGCCGTCGACGCCGCCACCGAGCTCACCCCGACCGGCTCGGTTCCCATCGAACTCGCCCTGCACATCGACGGCTTCGCCGCCCTCGTCGCCGTCCTGGTCGGCGTCGTCGCCTCCTGCGTGCAGATCTATTCGACGGGCTATCTGCGCGACGACCCGCGCTACCCCTCGTACGCCGCTCTCGTCTCCCTCTTCACCTCCGCGATGCTGCTCGTCGTCTACTCCGGCGACCTGATGGTGCTCCTGGTCGGCTGGGAGATCATGGGCATCTGCTCGTACTTCCTCGTCGGCCACTACTGGGAGACCCCGGAAGCACGCGCCGCCTCCCTGAAGGCCTTCCTGGTCACCAAGCTCGGCGATGTCCCCTTTCTGATCGGTCTGTTCGCGCTCGCCGCCGACGCCGGTTCCTTCCGCATCAGGACCGTCCTCGGCACGGTCGCGAGCGGCGGACTCGACCATCCGACGCTGATCGCCCTGCTGCTCCTCGCCGGTGTGGCGGGCAAGTCGGCGCAGTTCCCGCTGCACACCTGGCTGCCCGACGCGATGGCGGGCCCCACACCCGTCTCCGCGCTGATCCACGCCGCGACGATGGTCGCCGCCGGTGTCTATTTCATCGCCCGGCTCCTTCCGGTCTTCGCCGCCTCCTCGGCCGCGCTGCTCGTCCTCGCCGTCATGGCGGCCGTCACGATGGCCGGTTCGGCGCTCGCCGCGCTCGCCCAGGACGACATCAAGCGTGTCCTCGCGTACTCGACGATCGGCCAGCTCGGCTACATGACCGGCGCCCTTGCTGTCGGTGACCGCGGTGCCGCCGTCTTCCACCTCCTCTCCCACGGCGCCTTCAAGGCGCTGCTGTTCCTCGCCGCGGGCGTGATCATCCACGCCGCCGGCACCAACTCGCTGGCCGCCATGTCCCGCATGAAGGACCTGCGCGCCCGGGTCCCCGACGCCTACTGGACGATGACCGTGGCGCTCCTCGCCCTCGCCGCGATCCCTCCCTTCAGCGGCTTCTTCTCCAAGGAAGCCGTCCTGGGCGCCGCCGAGCACGCCGCCACCGGTCACGCCGAGGACATCCCCGGCGCCGCTGGCTGGATCGTCCTCGTCGCCGGCCTGGTCACGGCCCTGCTCACTGCCGCGTACGCGATGCGCCTGTGGCTGCTCGCCTTCCGCGGCCATGGCGCCGAGGCCCCCGACCACGGCAGGCAGCCCCTCGCCATGAACGCCGTGCTGTGGATCCTCGCCGTCCCGTCGCTCGCCTTCGGGCTCACCACTGGCCTGCTGCCCGACTGGTTCGACGGGCACGACCTGACCCCGACCCTCGCCACCTCCGTACTCGGTACGGGAGTCGCCCTCGTCGGCGGCATCGTCACGTACGGCGCCTGGCGGCACACCACCGCGCTCGCGGCCCGCGTACCGATAGGTGCAGTCGCAGCCCACCCCGAGGGCGACGCCGGACTCGTCGAGGCCGAAGCCATCGCGACACACACCCCCGCCTACGGTGACGTGGCTTCCGCGCCCGACCCGGCGGACCCCGGACGCCTGCTCCTGGGGCCGCTGCACCGGCACGCTGCCGTCGGCTTCCACCTCGACGCCGTCTACACGGCTCTCTTCGTCCGTCCGGTCCAGGCCGGAGCGACACTCGTCCGGTTCCTCGACCGTGAGGTCGTCGATGCCTACGTACGCGGCGCGGGCGCCCTGCCCCGCCTGCTCGGCGAGGCTGTCCGGCGCGCTCAGACCGGCAATGTGCAGACCTATGTGAGCGCGCTGCTCGCCGGCACCGTCGTCTTGGCGGTCGCCGCCCTCCTAGTCGCCACGGGAGCGTGAGCAGGCGTGGTCGATATCAACGAGTCCGTGATGCAGTTCCTTCTGGCGTTCATCGTCGTCGCCCCGCTCCTCGGCGCCGCCGCCGCTCTCCTGCCCGCCCCGCCGGGACTGAAGGGGAAGTCCCCCGAGCATGCCGTGTTGCGCCACGGTGTCACCGTCACCGGCGCCGTGCTCATCGCCGCGATCGTCCTCGCGCTCGGCTTCGACCATGACCAGCCGTCGAAGATGCAGGCCACGACGGACATCAGCTGGATCCCCGCACTCGACGTGCGGATCCACCTCGGCACCGACGGCATTTCCCTCCCCCTTCTGGTCCTGACCGCGCTGCTGACCTTCCTGTGCGCGCTGTACTCCTACTTCAAGATGCCTTCGGGCCCGACCCCGAAGGCTTTCGTCGCACTGCTGCTCGTCCTCGAGTCCGGCACCCTCGCGACCTTCGCCGTCCTCGACCTTCTGCTCTTCTTCCTCGCGTTCGAGATGGTGCTCATCCCGATGTACTTCCTCATCGCCCGCTGGGGCGGTGAAGAACGGCAGGCCGCCGCCTGGAAGTTCATCCTCTACACACTGCTCGGTTCCGTCGTCATGCTGCTGGGCCTGCTCCTCGTCGGGCTCAAGTCCGGCACATTCGACATGATGGCACTCGCCACTGACAACGGCCGGTCGCTGACCACATCCGTGCAGGTCATCGCCGTTTTGGCGATCGGAATCGGGCTCGCGGTCAAGACGCCGATGTGGCCGCTGCACAGCTGGCTGCCGGACGCCCACACCGCCGCGCCGACCGTCGGCTCCGTCCTGCTGGCCGGTGTCCTGTTGAAGATGGGTACGTACGGGTTCGTACGAATTCTGCTGCCGATCACACCCGACGGCTTCCGCACCTTCGCGCCCTACCTCGCCGCCTTCGCCGTCGTCGGGATCATCTACGGATCCCTCGCCTGCCTCGCCCTCGCCAAGCAGGGCGCGAAGGGCGACCTCAAGCGCCTCATCGCGTACTCCTCCGTCGGCCACATGGGCTTCGTGCTCCTCGGCATCGCGACGATGACCCCGACCGGCGTGAACGGCGCGCTGTTCGCCAACATCGCCCACGGCCTCATCACCGGCCTGCTGTTCTTCCTGGTCGGCGCGCTCAAGGACCGTACGGGCACGACCGACCTCGACACACTCGCGGAGAAGACCGGCGCCGCCCTCTACGGCAAGGCCCCGCGCCTGGGCGGCCTGCTCGCCTTCGCTGCCGTCGCCTCGCTCGGGCTGCCGGGCCTCGCCGGGTTCTGGGGCGAAATGCTGGCGCTGTTCGGCGCGTTCGATCCCGCCGACGACCTCAGCCGGCCCGCGTTCCTGACCTTCATGGCGATCGCCGCGTTCGGCACCCTGCTCACCGCCGCGTACATGCTCATCGTGGTACGCCGCGTCTGCATGGGCGTCGCTCCGCAGGAAAGCCCCGGGCTCGCCGACGTCCAGACGTACGAGTTCGCCGCCTGGACCCCGCTCGTCGCCCTCACCGTCCTTGCCGGACTCTGGCCCAAGGCTCTCCTCGGTCTGACCGACCCGGCCGTGCAGCAGCTCCTCGCAGGAGGCACCCGATGAGCTCCCTGGCCCAACCTCTGGCCGAGTCCGTGGTCCAGTCCGTCGACTGGCTCGCGATCGCGCCGCCCACCATCGCGGCGGTCGTCGGCCTCGTGGTGCTCGTCGTCGACCTCTTCGTGGGCGACGCCAAGAAGGCGCTGCTCGGCTGGCTCTCAGTCGCCGGACTCGCCGCGTCCACGCTGATGCTGCTGCCCCTCCTGGACGGCGACCGCTCCACCTTCTGCCTGACCGGTGACGCGAACGTCTGCAGCTACACGGCGGACCGGTTCACGCTCGTCATCCAGTTCCTCGTCCTCGGCGGAGCCCTCCTGGCAGCCCTTCTCTCCGTCACCGCCCTGAAGGACGCCAACAGGGAACTCCCCGAAGGGGAGTTCTGGTTCCTGTTGCTCTCCTCGGCCGCCGGCGCCGCCCTGCTGCCCGCCTCCCGCGACATGGCGACCCTGATCGTCGCCCTGGAAGTCGCCTCACTGCCCGCCTTCGCCCTCGTCGGTATCAAACGCGGCGACAGAAAGTCCTCCGAAGCGGCCCTGAAGTTCTTCCTGTCCTCGGTCACCGCGACCGCCGTGAGCCTCATGGGCGTCAGCTTCGTCTACGCCTCCACCGGCACCCTGTACCTCACCGAGATCGCCAACGAGATCCAGAACGTCGACGGACAACTCCACACGCTCGCCCAGGCGGGCGTCGTCCTCACCCTCGTCGGCTTCGCTTTCAAGACGGCCGCCGTGCCCTTCCACTTCTGGGTGCCCGACACCTACGTAGGGGCACCTTTGCCGGTAGCCGCCTACTTGTCGGTCGTCGGCAAGGCGGTCGGCTTCTCCGGGCTGATCCTCGTCACAGTGATCGCTCTCCCGTCGTACGCCGACGTCTGGGGACCGGCACTCGCCGCCCTGGCCGCTCTCACCATGACGATCGGCAACGTCGGCGCCCTGCGGCAGCAGTCCACGCGCGCGTACAGCGCGGTACGGCTGCTCGCCTGGTCCTCGGTCGGCCAGGCCGGCTACCTCCTCGTGCCGATCGCCGCCGCCGCGTACTCCCAGGACGCCGAGAAGGCCATCGGCTCCACCGTCGCGTACGCCCTGATGTACGCCGCCGTGAACCTCGGCGCCTTCGCCGTGGCCGCCCTCGTGGCCCGCACGAAGCCGCTCAACCGCATCAGCGACTACCGCGGTCTGTACGCCTCGCGCCCTCTCTCCGCGCTCGTACTGGGCTTCTTCCTGCTCTGCCTCGCGGGCCTGCCGCCGGGCATCATCGGCCTCTTCGCCAAGGTCACCGTCTTCTCGGCGGCCGTGGACGCGGGCCTCGGCTGGCTCGCCGTGGTCATGGCCGTCAACGTCGTGATCGCGCTCTTCTACTACCTCCAGTGGACGACGCTCCTGTTCCGCGCCCCCGAAGGGGAGCCCGAAAGGCACCGCGTCCCGGCCCCGCTCACCGCCGCGATCGCACTGACCGCGGTCCTGGGAGTCGCCCTCTCCGGAGCACCCCAGCTGGTCCTGCGCTTCTCGGACACCGGCCTGTTCTGAGCCGCGGCACCAGCCCCTTCTGAGCCGCTGACGGCATCCGGCACGCGCGTAGGGCATCCGAACCGCACGCGCGCGTGCCAGGCATTGCCGCACTCACCCGGACGGCCCACCCGCGCAGCCGCGCGCACAAGGGAACTAGGGCTTCCCGCCTGGCGTTGACCAGTAAGGGAGGGTCCACTGGACCGTGGAAGCACGGAATCAGTGACAGAGATCAGCAAGCAAAGGGTTCCCCTGCGGCACAACTTGGAGGGCGTACCGTGCACCGCCGGCACAACGGGCTCAGGACCGCCGTACTCCTCGGGGGACTGTCCGCACTCATCATCGTCATCGGCAGCTTCTTCGGGCGTATGGGCCTCGTCGTCGCGCTGCTCATCGCGATCGGCACGAACGCGTACGCGTACTGGAACAGCGACAAGTTGGCGCTACGCGCGATGCGCGCGCGCCCGGTGAGCGAGTTCGAGGCCCCGGCCCTCTACAGGATGGTGCGCGAACTCTCCACACAGGCCCGCCAGCCCATGCCCCGCCTGTACATCTCACCGACCGAGGCGCCCAACGCTTTCGCGACGGGCCGCAACCCGCGCAACGCGGCCGTGTGCTGCACCGACGGCATCCTGCGGATCCTGAACGAGCGTGAGTTGCGCGGCGTCATCAGCCACGAGTTGAGCCACGTCTACAACCGCGACATCCTGATCTCGTCGGTCGCCGGCGCCCTCGCCTCCGTGATCATGTTCCTGGTCAACTTCGCCTGGCTGATCCCGATCGGCCGCTCCGACGACGACGAGGGCCCCGGACTTCTAGGGATGCTGATGATCATCATCCTGGGCCCGCTCGCCGCGTCCCTGATCCAGCTCGCCATCAGCCGCTCCCGGGAGTACGAGGCCGACGCGTCCGGCGCCCAGCTCACCGGTGACCCGCTGGCCCTCGCGAGCGCCCTGCGCAAGCTCGAAGCGGGTACGAAGCAGCTTCCGCTGCCCCCCGAGCCGCGCATCGAGACCGCAAGCCACATGATGATCGCGAATCCCTTCCGTCCGGGCCAGGGGATGTCCAGGATGTTCTCCACGCATCCGCCGATGGCGGAGCGCATTGCCCGGCTCGAGCAGATGGCAGGTCACCACCAGTGAAGACAATCCTGAACGTCATATGGCTCGTACTGAGCGGCTTCTGGCTGTTCCTCGGCTACTTGTTCGCGGGCGTGCTGCTGTGCATCACGATTATCGGCATCCCGTTCGGCATCGCGGCCTTCCGTATTGGCGTCTACGCCCTGTGGCCGTTCGGGCATACCACGGTCGAGCGTTCTGGTGCGGGCGCGGCCTCTTTCATCGGCAACATCCTGTGGCTGATCCTCGCGGGCTGGTGGCTCGCCCTCACTCACATCGTCACCGGTGTCCTCCAGTGCGTCACGATCATCGGCATCCCCCTGGGGATCGCCAACTTCAAGCTGATCCCGGTTTCGCTGGTCCCCTTGGGGCGCGAAATCGTGCGTACGGACCAGCCGTTCGCGACGTCGCGCTGGTAGAGCGGCGCGGGGGTGCGGCAGCCGAAGTACGCCTTGGCGGCCTACGACGTCGAGGCCGAGGACGACGAGATCTGGGCCCTGTGTGCGGACGCCGAGAACCTCTTCGGTGATCCGCGTCCTCCCGCGCGCGGGACGTACGAATTGCTGGGCTGCGCGCCCGAAGGGGCGTTGAGTACCGCCCTGGCATGTGCGCGTGCCGATGGCTCGGCACCGCTCGGCTTCCTCGCTCTGCAGATCCTCGACAAGAAGGGCGAGCGGGTCGACGAGTGGTGTCTGGAGGACGTACGTGTTCTCAGTGACCGTCCGTGCGCGCGTGACATGTCACTGCTCGACATCACGATCGAGGCGCGCCAGTCCCCGCACAACTCGTTCGACTATCCGCAGTGCCCGCCGCTCTCCCCGGGCTACCGGCTGCTCGGTGCGGAGGACGAGGCACGGGGCAGCTGCCGGGACCTGGCGTACGTCGAGAACAGTCGGCCGGACCTGGTCGAACCGTCCGTGCGGCTGCTCGGCTGTTCCCCGCAAGGAGCCCTGCGTACGGCGCTCGACGCGGGCGAAGAGGACCTGGGACACGCCAAGCTGATCCGCCTCGACGCATCCGGCCGCACCGTTCAGACCGCCGTGGAGGGCGAGCTCATCGCCTGGATCCCATCCGGCCGCGGCCTGGTGGACCTCACGCTGGAACCCTGGTCCGAGCGACCGCCGACCGCGGCCCAGGAGGTCTGGGAGCTGTGGGACGACGGACGCCCGGCCCTGCCCAACTCCTGGGCGCGGTGCGGTACGGAGGGACGCCGCTACTGGCTCGACACGGTGCGGGACAATCACATCGCGCACAAACCCGACGCTGCGCCCGGCGGCACGTACCACCTCGACGGCCGTCACATCACCGACGAGCCCGGCTTCTTCTGCGCGCTCGGCGAGGCGGTGAACGGACCCGGGGGCTACTTCGGCTGGAGTCTCGACGCACTGGCCGACTGCCTCTGCGGCGGCTGGGGAGCCGTGTGGCCCTTCAAGCTGGTCTGGCACGACGCGGAGGTCGCCCGCATCTGCCTCGGCCTCACGCCGCGTATCGACAACCGGCCTTGGACCTTCGAGGAACTCCTCGAATTCCTTGCGGCCAAAGGCATCGACGTCCGCCTCGCCTAGGCCGTCCCGCTCGTCCACAGCCCGGTTATCCACAGCCCGCCCGATTGTCAGTGGCGCCCTGCATCATGAACCCATGACCGAGATCGAGCAATTGATGACGAGTGTCGCCGCTGAGGCCCGCAACTCAAGGCCCTGGCGACGACCTTCACTCCCCGAGCCCGCGAACGCACCTCCGTAGTGTGCGCTGCAAGGCATCTACTCCGGGTGTCGTTCGTCCTGTCAGGGTCAGGACAAGCCTGCGCTCGGCCGACGGCAAGTGCTGCCCTGCCGCCCGCCGCCTGTTCGGTCGTACGACGAGCGCCACGCGCCGCCCTTCGTACGCTCAGCCGACCCGCGCTAGCCAGAGTCCCGCCCGCGCCGGCGCGAGGCCAGCCACTTCCGCCCTCCATACGCAGCTGTCCCCACACCCAGCACACCTACGCCCACAACCACCGACACCCCCGGCAAGGCGAACGCCAGCGTGACGCACCCGACTGCCCCCACCGCTGGCCCGACGCGCGCCACGAAGTCCGAACGGAGCGTCCAAGCCGAGGCGTTGGCGATCGCGTAGTACACGAGCACGCCGAAGGAGGAGAAGCCGATAGCCCCTCGCACATCCACCGTCGCGGCCAGCGTGGCGACCACCGCGCCGACGGCCAGCTCCGCCCGATGAGGCACCTGGAAGCGCGGATGCACGGCGGCAAGCGTGCCCGGGAGATGCCGGTCGCGGGCCATGGCCAGCGTCGTCCGCGACACCCCCAGGATCAGCGCGAGGAGTGAGCCGAGCGCCGCCACGGCGGCACCGACGCGTACGACCGGGACGAGCTCGGGCACACCGGCCGCCCGTACCGCGTCCGCCAGCGGCGCCGTCGCCTGCCCGAGCCCGCCGTCGCCCAGCACGGAAAGGACAGCCACCGCCACAGCCACGTACACCAGCAGCGCGATGCCCAGCGCCAGAGGGATCGCGCGCGGAATGGTGCGCGCCGGATCCTGTACCTCCTCGCCGAGCGTCGCGATCCGCGCGTAGCCGGCGAAGGCGAAGAACAGCAGGCCGGCCGCCTGAAGCACACCACCCGCGCCCCCGGAGACCCCCACGTCGAGTCGCCCGGCGTCGGCGTCCCCGGAGGAGAGACACACGACCACCACGGAAGCGAGTACCGCGAGAACCACCGCCACGATCGCCCGCGTCAGCCAAGCGGACTTCTGCACACCGCCGTAGTTCACGGCGGTCAGCGCCACCACGGCCCCGACCGCCACCGCGTGCGCCTGCCCTGGCCACACGTACGCGCCCACGGTGAGCGCCATCGCCGCACACGAGGAGGTCTTGCCGACGACGAACGACCAGCCCGCCAGATAGCCCCAGAACTCCCCGAGCCGCTCCCGCCCGTACACATACGTCCCGCCCGAGGCGGGGTACAGGGCGGCGAGGCGCGCCGACGACATCGCGTTGCAGTACGCGACGACGGCGGCAATGCTCAGGCCGAGGAGCAGCCCGGACCCGGCCGCATGTGCCGCGGGCCCGAGGGCGGCGAAGATCCCGGCGCCGACCATCGACCCGAGGCCGATGACCACGGCGTCGCCGACGCCGAGCGTCCTCCGTAGCCCCGCCTCGGGCTGCGGCGAACCGGGCTGCCCCGCACGGGAGGCACCCGGACCGGACGGCGACGAGCCGGGGCGGCCAGAACCGGACTGTGTCATGAGCCGCACCCTACTGATCAGTGCAACCGGCCGACGCCGCACGGGCGTCCTCCCCAGCAACAACACACGAACAACGGCAAGAACCGCAGCACAGGCGAAGCCGCGAACAGCAGCACATGAGCGGCATGAACACAGCCTGGCGGGAGCAAGATCACAGCACGGGTACAGCACGGAGGGGCAGGTTCACGGTATGGGCATCATCAGCTGGATCATTCTGGGGCTGCTGGCCGGCGCCATCGCCAAGTTCCTGCTACCGGGCCGTGACCCGGGCGGCTTCATCGGCACGACGCTCATCGGCGTCGCGGGCGCGTTCATCGGCGGCTGGATATCCGCCCGCTGGCTGGACCACCCGATCAGCAAGGATTTCTACGACGGCGCGACCTGGGCCGCCGCGATCGGCGGCTCGCTCGTCCTGCTGGTCGGCTACCGCGTCCTGTTCGGCCACTCGCGCAACTGAGTACGCACCCTCAAACCGCAGCCAGCAGGCGGGAAGGGTGGGCACCGTCGGTGCCCACCCTTCCCCGTGCGCGCAACAAGCACGATGTCACCGGTAGTTCACGAACTGCAGCGCGAAGTCGAAGTCCTTGCCCTTCAGCAGTGCGATCACGGCCTGCAGGTCGTCGCGGCTCTTCGAGCTGACCCGCAGTTCATCGCCCTGAACCTGGGCCTTCGCGCCCTTCGGTCCCTCGTCGCGAATGATCTTCGCCACCTTCTTGGCGTTCTCCTGGGAGATGCCCTCCTCGATGGAGGCGAAGATCTTGTACTCCTTGCCGGAGAGCTGCGGCTCGCCCGCGTCCAGGGCCTTCAGTGAGATGCCCCGCTTGATCAGCTTGGACTGGAAGACGTCGAGGATGGCCTTGACCCGCTCCTCAGAGTTCGCCTCCATCAGGATCTTCTCGCCGGACCAGGAGATGGAGGCGCCCACGTTCTTGAAGTCGTAGCGCTGCGAGATTTCCTTGGCGGCCTGGTTGAGGGCGTTGTCGACCTCCTGCCGCTCGACCTTCGAGACGATGTCGAAACTGGAGTCGGCCATGTCCTGTGGCTCCTTGTATCGGGGTGTGTGGGGCGGCCGTCGAGCCCGGCATCGGTCCCGGCCGCATCCGTATAAGCCTAGCCACCCCCATCCTCCGAGCGGCGATCAATCGGGTGGCGAAGCACCCCTGGGCATCGGGTATCGTTTACGTCGTTGCCACAGAGCACCACCGAAAGGCGGTTCGAAGGGCAGCAACCCCCGGCGGTGTGCCCGAGCGGCCAAAGGGAGCAGACTGTAAATCTGCCGGCTCAGCCTTCCCAGGTTCGAATCCTGGCGCCGCCACTTTGAGAGAGACCCTCTTGGGCCTGCGAGAAAGCAGGCCCAAGAGGGTCTCTTCATGTCGTCTCCCCGACCGGATGCCGTGCCACCCACCGGCCTGAGCTGTTGCGTCGGCCCCTCTCTCCTCCAGGGTTGAGCAAGCCGCTTCACGTAGCTGGAGTACGCCGGTGGTGAGTGTGGAACCGGCGCAGAAGAATCCGGCAGAGGCTGTCGATCCGGCCGGTTGCCGTTCGACGCATGGGTGAGAGCGGGGAACAGCCATGCTCTGCCGGTCGAGAGTCATGAGACGTGACCGCCCGGTGATCCGCTTCGAGACGGAACAAGGGGAATGTCATGCCAGGCTGCGCGTACACAACCTCACGGTCTCGCTGGACGGCTTCGCCGCCGGTCCAACCAGCAGCGCCTGGACGCGTCCTTCGGCGACGGATCGCAGAGCAGGAACCTGACCTCGGAGAAGGAACACGCTGCGGACTGGGGAACAAGTCGCACCGCGCGCCGCCGTCCGGCTTCGTACGCTGGTCCGTATGTCGTCACGCCGCAGGAACTGCCCCGAGTGCCGTCGCGAGATCGCCGTCGTCGCCGGGCGGTTCGCACGGCACGACCCGCCGGGGCGCGAGAGCGGGCAGCTCATGTCGTGCCCCGGGTCGCGTCGGCAGGCGCAGCTCGGGGCAGTCCAGCCGGGGCTGGACGAGTACGTCGTGCCGGACTTCCCCGGCCAGCTCCCTCTGTTCTGACCAGCTCCTGCACTCACTCCTGGGCCGACCGGCTCCCGCGGACCTCTTCCGACCAGCTCCGCCCCTCTGAGCCAGAGGTCAGTCAGACAGCCCTCCGAGCCAGAGACCAGCCGGAACAGCCAGACGTCAGGAGACAGGCCGTACGTCCATCCGGCTCACCAAACCCTCCGGGCCGAAGCGGTACACATGCTCGACCAGCTCCTGCGCCCAGTGATCGCCCGCATCATCCCGCAGCCCCGGCCGCACGGTGGCGACCACCCGCTGCCCGTCCTCGTCGAGGCGCAGCCCCTCCAGCCGTACGAGGGGATGCGCGGCCTCGAACTGCGCCGCCCAGTAGGCGCGTACCTCGTCGTGGCCGTGCAGCCGGATCCCGTCGGCGACGTTCGGCCAGTCCACGTCCGGGGTCAGGCAGTGCGGGACGAACGCGTCGCGTTCAGCGGTGCTGAAGACCTCGTACATCTTCCGCAGCAGGGCCTTCTGCGCGGCGGGAACCTCGGCGGCGGGCACGGGAACTCCTCGACTCGGGCTGACAGGACGTCCTCAGGCAACCACCGGCCCACGTCCGCCGCCGCCCCTTGCGTCGTGAGCGAACAGCACGGGCCCGACGAACTCAGCCTCCGTCATCGACTCAGTTCCCCGCCACTGACTTCACCGCCACGGAAACCGGCGCCGATCCGCTGATCAGCTCAAGCGTCAGCCCGGCCGTCGCCGGAGTGTCCAGCAGCTCCGCGAGGACGGCCGCGACGTCATCGCGCGGTATGGGCCCGCGCCCGGTGGACGCCTCCAGGCGTACGAGACCGGTGCCGGCGTCGTTCGTCAGCATCCCGGGGCGCAGGATCGTCCAGTCCAGGCTGTTGAAGCCGCGTATGTACGCATCGGCCTCGCCCTTGGCACGCAAGTACACATCGAAGACATCGTCCCCGGGATGCGACGGGTCCGCGCCCATCGACGACACCGCCACGTAACGCCGCACCCCGGCCCGTACCGCCGCGTCCGCGAAGAGCACGGCGGCACCCCGGTCCACGGTGTCCTTGCGGGCCGCGCCGCTGCCCGGACCCGCGCCTGCCGCGAAAACGGCGGCATCGGCGCCCTGCAGATGTGCGGCGACCTCCTCGATCGGGGCCGACTCCAGATCGCACAGGACCGGCTCGGCGCCGGCCGCCCGCAGATCGTCCCCGTGCTCGGGTCGGCGGATGATGCCCGCGACCTCGTCACCGCGCGCGGCGAGCAGGCGCTCCAGCCGCAGCGCGATCTGACCATGACCTCCAGCGATGACAATGCGCATGTCTTCGACCGTACGCCCGGACACTGACACGCGCCGCACAACCCTGTGGACAACTCATGAGTCTCCTGAGCGATCAACGAATTACGACAACGTTCGCTGAGTGCTGAGCTACGAGGGCGACGCCGCGTGGCGTCAAAAGGAGACCGTCATCATCGCCATGACCGCAACCATGACTGCCATACGCAAGCCCCTCACCGCGGCCGGTTGCGCCGCCGCCCTGTTCGCCGGTGCGGCCGCCTGCGGCACGGTCGAGAACCTCACCGCCGGGCAGAAGGTCGACCGCGCCGTCGAGGGACTCGGCGAACAGAAGTCGCTCTCCTTCGAGTTGGGGCTCCACGCCAAGCCGTCCGCGCTCACGAAACTGGCCTCTGAGGCGGAGCCGGGCGAGGAACTGCCGCCCGAGCTCGCGAAGTTCTTCACCGGGCTGCGCGTCAAGCTGTCCGTCGAGTCGAAGAAGCCGCTCGCCGACTCGGGCGAGAAGGACCTCGTCGGTGTGGGCATGCGGGTCTCGGGAGCCGACGGCGTCCTGGCCGAGTTCCGGGTCGTCGGGGACTTCACGTACTACCGCGCCGACATGGAGGCGCTCGGCGAGGTGACGGGCGTCCCGTTCCCCACGGCCGATGAACTCCCCGAGAGCGAGAAGGAGTTCAGGAAGGTCCTTGAAGGTGAGTGGGTCAAGGTCGACAACTCCGAACTCAAGCAGTCCGGCAAGGGCACCTCGGGCTCCGAGGAGATCGACACCAAGACCCAGCAGAAGATCCTCAAAGCCGTACGCGGTGTCGTCGCGCGCGAGGTCACGTTCAGCAACAAGGGCGGCAGCGACGGCACCGAGCGGATCGTCGCCGAAGCCTCGTTCCGCGACCTGCTCACGGGTGTCTTCGACAAGCTCCGGCCGCTGGCCGACGATCTTCCGGCAGGCACCGAACTGCCCACCGACAAGGACCTGAAGGAAGCCCCCGACAAGAAGATCGCCGTCAACTTCTCCCTGAAGAACGGCGACTTGACTCGCGTCTCGGTCAACCTCGCCGCCCTCGCGGACAAGCCGAAGGGCGCCCGACTCCCGCTCGTCCTCACCTTCGGCAAGGCATCCGACGTCAGCGCCCCGTCCGACGCCACCGAGGTGCCCGCAGGAGAGTTCGCGGGCCCCGGCAATCCGTTCACGAGCGGGATGCTGAGCGGCGGCTTCTGACGGCCGAAGTCCTCGGCGAGAGACCGTCGGCGCCCAAAGCCATCGGTACAGGTGAAAACACCGGCACGCGCGCGTGGATCTCAAAAACGTCCACGCGCGCGTGGACCCTCAAGATCCCGCCTCAGCCCAGCCCGCCCAACGCCCTCGCCTCAGGACGGCTCCCCCACCCGCCCCTGCCGGGGCAGATCCAAGGCCACAGCCGCAGCCGAGCCGCAGAACTCCCGCACCGCATTCGTCCGGACCACCACCCGGCCCTGGTGCACCACGATCCGGCTGTACGCCAGCGACAGCGCCCCCGCCAGCCGGTCCCCGCGCACGGCGAGCAGCTCGGCCGGGAAGCCGGCCTCCACCCGCACCTCGGGCAGCCCGAGCGCCGCACGCGCCGACGAACTCACCGCGTCGTACGCGTCCTCGGGCTGCAGCCCGTAGCGTGAGGCCAGCAGATACGCCGCCTCCAGCGGATCTCCGCGCCCCACAGGGTTCGTTACGTCCCTCAGGGCGCCGCTGCCCGCAACGACCCGTACCCCGGCCGCCCGCAGCAGTCGTACCGGAGCCGTCCCGCGCCGGTCGACGCCCGAACAGCCGCCCTGGGGCAGGCAGACGACGGTCACCCCGGCCGCGGCGAGCTGGTCCGCGGCCCGCGACGCCACCTCCGAGGGCAGCCGCCCGAGGCCGCCGCACGGGCTGAGCGTCACCCGGGGCCGTAGCCCGCCCGTCAACGCCGCGAGCCGCGCGAGCCGCGCCGGATCGTCACCGTCCGTGTGCAGATCGACCGGGCAGCCATGCTCCGAAGCGACCTCCAGGACCGTCTCCACATACCCCGTCGGATCGGGGTCGAGATCCGGACAACCGCCCACTACGGAGGCACCCATTTTCACCGCGTCCCGCAGCATCGCCAGCTCCTCGGCCCCGGCGAGCCCGGTCAGCACCCGCGGCATCGCCACCGCCGTCAGTTCGGCGAGTCCCCGCAGCGCGCGCCGCGCCTGGAGCACCGCCGCCAGCGCGCCGAGCCCCTGCACATCGCCGATGCGTACGTGGGAACGCAACGCCGTGGCCCCGTGCCCGAGGTGCAGCAACGCCGCCTCGGTCGTGCGGCGCTGGACGTCCTGATCGTCGTACGGGATCGGACCGTCGCCGTCGGCCGACAGGGCCGTGTCGGCGTGGGCGTGCGGCTCCGCGGGGGCCGGCAGGAGCAGATAGCCGGCGAGATCCACGCGCGTGGTGTGCATGCTGAGGCTGCCGGCCGTGCCGACCGCCTCGATGCGCCCGCCGCCCAGCCGCACGTCCACGGTCCGGCCGTCGGTGAGCCGCGCACCGCACAGCAGCAGGGCGGAGCCATCGGCCCGGCCCGACGAGGAACCCGACGACGAGGAAGGGGGCTGCTGCGGCCGGCTGTCGGGCATCGCGCTCCTGGGTCTCGGGCGGCTGCGCAGGGGAACGAGTGATCACGCAGCGTGAGTCGAGCCTAGGGTGGCTGACAGTGCGCTTCGAGGAGGAGCGGAATAGTCGTACCGGTGTGGTCCGCCGTGCATATGGGGCTGTTGGAACGCCTGTGGAGCCCCTGGGAGCTGCGCAGAACGCCGCGAGCGGGGCCGGACAGGTACGGCGAAACGGATTTGGGCGAACGGCGGCCGAGCGTGTAATGTCTTCATCGCTCGCCCCAATAGCTCAGTCGGTAGAGCGTCTCCATGGTAAGGAGAAGGTCTACGGTTCGATTCCGTATTGGGGCTCTGGTGTGAGAGGTCCCCGCCGCAAGGCGGGGCCGATCGCATCACAGCGGTGTAGCTCAGTCGGTAGAGCAAGCGGCTCATAATCGCTGTGTCACCGGTTCAAGTCCGGTCACCGCTACTGACAGTAGCCGATTGTGGGGTCGGTCCTTCGATCGGCTACTCTTCTGTGCGTTAATGTCCTATCCGTTCGTCAAGGAGCACTCCTGTGGCTGCCACCGACGTCCGCCCGAAGATCACGCTGGCCTGCGTGGAGTGCAAGGAGCGGAACTACATCACCAAGAAGAACCGGCGTAACAACCCGGACCGTCTTGAGATGAAGAAGCACTGCCCGCGTTGCAATGCGCACACCGCGCACCGCGAGACGCGATAAAACAGGCTCGTACACGAGGCCGTCCCCAGCTAACGGGGGCGGCCTCGCGTCGTTGTCGGCCGGCAGGGCCGACCGCACGCATGCTTGTTCCGGGCCATCACAGCGACCATCAGGAGGTACCGGGCCATGGCGCTCGACCAGTCCTTCGTGGGGCGGTCCTACCCGCCCACCGATCCCTATGAGGTCGGCCGGGAGAAGATCCGCGAGTTCGCGGAGGCAGTGGGGGATCCCAACCCCGCCTACACGGACCCGGAAGCCGCCAAGGCGCTCGGGTACGCCGATGTGATCGCCCCGCCCACCTTCGTGTTCGCGATCACCTTCAAGGCCGCGGGGCAGGTCGTCCAGGACCCCCAACTGGGCCTCGACTACAGCCGGGTGGTGCACGGCGACCAGAAGTTCGCCTACAAGCGCCCGGTGCGCGCGGGGGACCGGCTGACGGTCGTCTCGACCATCGAGGCGATCAAGTCCATGGCGGGCAACGACATCCTGGACATCCGGGGTGAGGTCCACGACGAGGCGGGCGAGCATGTGGTGACCGCCTGGACGAAGCTCGTGGCCCGCGCGGCAGAGGAGGGCTGAGACGTATGGCGGCGAAGATCGCGTACGACGACATCGAGGTCGGCACGGAACTGTCGGCTCAGAGCTTCCCCGTGACCCGCGCCACGCTCGTGCAGTACGCGGGCGCCTCCGGGGACTTCAACCCGATCCACTGGAACGAGAAGTTCGCGGTCGAGGTCGGTCTCCCCGATGTCATCGCGCACGGCATGTTCACCATGGCCGAGGCGATCCGGGTCGTCACCGACTGGGTGGGCGATCCGGGCGCCGTCGTCGAGTACGGCGTGCGCTTCACCAAGCCCGTGGTCGTCCCGAACGACGACAAGGGGGCCACGATCGAGGTCAGCGCCAAGGTCGCGGCCAAGCTGGACGACAACACCGTCCGCGTCGACCTCACGGCGATGAGCGCGGGACAGAAGGTCCTGGGGATGTCGCGGGCGGTCGTACGACTGGCCTGATGACACCGCAGAGTAAGGGGCACCCTCAATGGAGGCGTGCCCCTTACTCATGTGCTCTGCATGGCTCCCAGGGCAGCCCTTGACGTAGGTAGTGATTGGCCACTAACTTCATTCTCGTGGTCAGGATGAGTGCAGAAGAGAGGCGCGAGAGCGTCATCCGTGCGGCGGTGGGCGAGTTCGCCCGGGGCGGCTACTACGGCACGTCCACCGAGGCGATCGCCAAGCGGGTGGGTGTCTCGCAGCCGTATCTCTTCCGCCTCTTCCCCGGCAAGAAGGCGATCTTCCTCGCGGCGGCGGAGCGCTGTACCGAGGGCACCCGCCGTACCTTCGAGGAGGCCGCCAAGGGGTTGGAGGGCGAAGAGGCCCTGCATTCCATGGCGGACGCGTACACCAAGCTCATCGCGGAGCAGCCAGAGCTGCTGCTGATGCAGATGCAGATGTATGCCGCGGTGGGGGCTGCCGAGGAGGCGGGTGACCACGAGTTCGGTGAGGCGGTACGGGCCGGCTGGATGCGCCTGTGGGACACCGTCCACGTACCGCTTGGCGCTGACGTGAACGAAACCACGACCTTCTTGGCCTATGGCATGCTCGTCAACTGCCTGGTGGCCATGGGGTTTCCGCCCGAACACCGGGTGTGGGAGGGGCTCTACCCATCGGCCCGGACCAAGGGTCGGCTCGAACACTGAAACCGCAGTGGCGTAGATCGGTGCCTTCTCTGTGCCCGCGAAAGTTAGTCATCAATAACTAACCAGCTCTCTGGGGGAGAGATGTCACAGGAGACACCACGTCGCGGGGGAGCAGCCTGGGCCCTCGTCATCACCAGCGTCGCCGGGTTCATGGCGGCGCTCGACAACCTCGTCGTCACCACCGCTCTGCCGTCGATCCGGGAGGACCTCGGGGGAGGGATGGACGACCTGGAATGGACCGTGAGCGCGTACACGCTGACCTTCGCCGTGCTGCTGATGTTCGGTGCGGCGCTCGGGGACCGGTACGGCCGGCGTCGGCTCTTCCTCGTCGGCATCACGATCTTCACCGGCGCCTCGGCCGCCGCGGCCATGGCGCCCGGCATCGACTCGCTGATCGCCGCCCGCGCGGTGCAGGGTGTCGGCGCCGCGATCATGATGCCGCTGACGCTGACCCTGCTGACGGCCGCCGTGCCCGCCGCAAAACGCGGAATGGCGTACGGGATCTGGGGCGCCGTCAACGGGCTCGCGGTCGCCTCCGGGCCGCTCATCGGCGGCAGCCTCACCGAACACGTCTCCTGGAACTGGATCTTCTGGCTGAACGTGCCGCTAGGCCTGGCCCTGCTTCCGCTCGCCCGGCTGCGCCTCTCGGAGTCGTACGGCTCGGGTGCCCCGCTCGACATCGCCGGCACTCTGCTCGCCAGCGGCGGCTTGTTCGGCATCGTGTACGGCCTGGTCCGCGCGCCTGTCGTCGGCTGGACCGACGGACTCGTCCTTCTGGGCTTGTTCGGGGGTACGGCCCTGCTCGCCGGCTTCGTACACCACGGTAGCCATGCCAAGCATCCGATGCTGCCGATGCGGCTCTTCCGCAACCGGGCCTTCGCCGGAATCAACGCGGCCAGCCTGCTGATGTTCCTCGGGATGTTCGGCTCGATCTTCCTGCTCAGCCAGTACCTGCAGGGCGTTCTCGGCTACTCGCCCACCGAGGCGGGACTGCGGATGCTGCCCTGGACCGGTATGCCGATGCTCATCGCGCCGGTCGCCGGCTATCTGTCCGACCGGATCGGCGGGCGGCCGGTCGTCGCCGCGGGACTGTTCCTGCAGGCTGCCGGGTTGGGCTGGTTCGCTTCGATCGTCGAGACCGACACTTCGTTCGCCGCGCAGCTGCCCGCCCTGATCATCAGCGGCGTCGGCATGTCGCTTTTCTTCGCCCCGGCTTCCAGCCTGGTCATGTCCAGCGTCCGGGGGCAGGAACAAGGGATCGCGTCCGGTGCCAACAACGCACTGCGCGAAGTCGGCGGCGCGCTCGGCATCGCGGTGATGGCTTCGATCTTCTCCGCGCAGGGTGGCTACGAGACCGGCCAGACCTTCGTGGACGGACTCAGGCCCGCACTGTGGGTCGGTGCCTCCGCCGTGGCCGTGGCAGGCGTCGCCGCACTGCTCATCCCGGCTCGCCGTCGCACGGCCGAGGTACGGACACGGGACGACGAGGCGGCGCCCGCGCCGGTACTGGAGACGGCCTCGCGCTGAATTCGGAAACCGAACCCTCGGTTCGTCGCGAGTTCAGACAGCAAACCCACACGAGTTCGGAGATCAAACCCTAGAAGGAGACTGGTCATGCCCACCCTTCCCTGGACCGTGCCGAACATCCCACCGGAGCGCACCGAAGCGCACGTCTTCGCCTCCCGCTTCGAAACCCGCACCCTCTGGGGAGCGCTCAAGTTCCTCGCCAGGACGCCGGGTGTCTGGCAGCAGGTGCGCAAGGCTCCGGGCGCGTACGGGGTCTCCCTGAAGGCGGCGCCGATGCGGCGGACCTTCTGGACGCTGTCCGCCTGGGAGTCACCCGCGGCGCTCAAGGCCTTCGCCCGCTCCGGCACCCATGCGCCGACAGCCCGAGGACTCGGCCCTCAGATGCGAGACGCGAAGTTCGCCACCTGGACGGTGACCACCGACGACCTCCCGCTGGACTGGTCGGACGCGCTCCGGCGCCTGTAGCCGAGCCACACGGAGAACGGCCCCGCCCTGACCGGCGGGGCCGTTCTCGTACCCTTGTGCCCGTGCAGGAACTCCACGACGCCCCACTCGCCCCTCTGACCACCTTCCGGCTCGGCGGTCCCGCCGCACGGCTGATCACCGCGACGACCGACGCCGAGGTGGTCGCCGCCGTCCGCGAGGCCGATGACACCGGTACGCCGCTGCTGCTCATCGGTGGCGGCTCCAACCTGGTCATCGGCGACAAGGGCTTCGCGGGAACCGCCCTGCGCATCGCCACGCCCGGCTTCGAACTCGACGGTACGAAGCTGGAGCTGGCCGCCGGTGAGGTATGGACCGACGCGGTCGCCCACACCGTCGAAGCGGGCCTCGCAGGCATCGAGTGCCTCGCCGGAATCCCCGGCTCCGCGGGCGCGACACCCATCCAGAACGTAGGCGCGTACGGCCAGGAAGTGTCGTCGACGATCACCGAAGTGATCGCATACGACCGGAAGACCCGCGAAACGGTCACCGTTCCGAACGCCGACTGCGCCTTCTCATACCGCCACAGCCGCTTCAAGGCCGACCCCGAGCGCTTCGTCGTCCTGCGCGTCCGCTTCGCGCTGGAGGACGCGGACGGGCTCTCCGCGCCGATCAAGTACGCCGAGACCGCCCGCGCCCTGGGTGTCGAGGCCGGCGAGCGCGTACCCCTCGCGGCCGCCCGCGAGACCGTCCTGAAGCTGCGCTCCGGCAAAGGCATGGTCCTGGACCCCGAGGATCACGACACCTGGTCGGCAGGGTCCTTCTTCACCAACCCGATCCTCACGGACGAGGAGTTCGCGGCGTTCCACGCACGCGTGCAGGCGCGTCTGGGCACGGACGCCACCCCGCCCGCGTACCCGGCGGGCAATGGCCACACCAAGACCTCCGCGGCCTGGCTGATCGACAAGTCGGGCTTCACCAAGGGCTACGGCACCGGCCCCGCACGCATCTCCACCAAGCACACCCTCGCCCTCACCAACCGCGGCGAGGCCACCACCGAGGACCTGCTCGCGCTGGCCCGCGAGGTTGTCGCCGGAGTCCACGCCGCCTTCGGGATCACACTGGTCAACGAGCCGGTGATGGTGGGCGTCAGCCTCTGACCGGCCCTCTCACCCAGCCGGAGCCGTGAGCCAGGCGTCGATCTCGGAGAGAAGCTTCTCCTTGACGTCCCGGGGCGCAGCCGATCCCCGTACCGACTGCCGTGCCAGTTCGGCCAGTTCCGCATCGGTGAAACCGTGATGGCGGCGCGCGATCTCGTACTGGGCGGCCAGGCGCGAGCCGAAGAGAAGGGGATCGTCCGCACCCAGTGCCATGGGGACCCCGGCTTCGAAAAGCGTGCGCAAGGGGACGTCCTCCGGCTTTTCGTACACCCCAAGGGCCACGTTCGACGCCGGGCACACCTCACACGTGATCCCGCGGTCCGCGAGCCGCTTCAGCAGACGCGGGTCCTCGGCGGCCCGCACCCCGTGCCCGATCCGTGATGCGTCCAGGTCGTCCAGGCAGTCGCGCACCGACGCGGGACCCGTCAGCTCGCCGCCGTGCGGAGCGGCCAGCAACCCGCCCTCGCGCGCGATGGCGAAGGCCCGGTCGAAGTCCCGTGCCATGCCCCGGCGTTCGTCGTTGGAGAGCCCGAAGCCGACGATGCCGCGGTCCGCGTACCGCACGGCCAGACGGGCCAGCGTGCGGGCGTCCAGCGGGTGCTTCATACGGTTCGCGGCCACCAGGACCCGCATCCCGAGCCCGGTCTCGCGCATGGCCGAGTCCACCGCGTCCAGGATGACCTCCAGGGCCGGAATCAGCCCGCCCAGGCGAGGCGCGTACGACGTCGGATCGACCTGGATCTCCAGCCAGCCGGAGCCGTCCCTGAGGTCCTCCTCGGCAGCCTCGCGCACCAGCCGCTGAATGTCCTCGGGCTCTCTGAGGCAAGACCGCGCCGCGTCGTACAGCCGCTGGAAACGGAACCAGCCCCGCTCGTCCGTGGCGCGCAGCTTCGGCGGCTCCCCGCTGGTCAGCGCGTCGGGAAGATGGATCCCGTGCTTGTCGGCCAGCTCCAGCAGGGTGGTGATCCGCATCGACCCGGTGAAGTGCAGGTGCAGATGGGCTTTCGGCAACTCAGAGACATCACGTACGTGCTCCATCCCAAGATCCTGCCGTACGTCGCTGTCGAGTCGGTAGCGCTTTCCCCGAACGTGGTCTTGCTCGCACAAACGACAGAGGACCACCGCCCCGGAACGTTCCGGGGCGGTGGTCCTCCGCGAGACCTCAGGCCCGTGCCTCCGCCAGCAGCTTCTGCATCCGGGAGACACCCTCGACGAGGTCCTCGTCCCCGAGGGCGTACGACAGCCGCAGGTAACCCGGAGTGCCGAAGGCCTCGCCCGGAACGACCGCGACCTCGACCTCCTCCAGGATCAGGGCGGCCAGCTCGACCGTGTCCTTCGGACGCTTGCCGCGGATCTCCTTGCCGATGAGGGCCTTCACGGAGGGGTACGCGTAGAAGGCGCCCTCGGGCTCGGGGCAGACGACGCCGTCGATCTCGTTCAGCATCCGCACGATGGTCTTGCGGCGCCGGTCGAAGGCCTCACGCATCTTGGCGACGGCCTCCAGATCGCCCGAGACGGCGGCGAGCGCGGCGATCTGCGCCACGTTCGACACATTGGAGGTGGCGTGCGACTGGAGGTTCGTCGCGGCCTTGACCACATCCTTCGGGCCGATGATCCAGCCGACGCGCCAACCCGTCATCGCGTACGTCTTCGCCACACCGTTGACCACGACGCACTTGTCACGCAGCTCGGGCAGGAGGGCCGGCAGCGACACGGAGGCCGCGTCTCCGTAGACGAGGTGCTCATAGATCTCGTCCGTCATCACCCACAGGCCGTGCTCGACGGCCCAGCGGCCGATGGCCTCGGTGTCGGCCAGGTTGTAGACGGCGCCGGTCGGGTTGGACGGGGACACGAAGAGGACGACCTTGGTCTTCTCCGTACGGGCCGCCTCCAGCTGCTCGACCGAGACGCGGTAGCCGGTGGTCTCGTCGGCGACGACCTCGACCGGGACGCCGCCGGCGAGGCGGATCGACTCCGGGTACGTCGTCCAGTACGGAGCCGGAACGATCACCTCGTCACCCGGGTCGAGGATCGCGGCGAACGCCTCGTAGATGGCCTGCTTGCCGCCGTTGGTCACCAGGATCTGCGAGACCTCGGGTTCGTAGCCGGAGTCGCGCAGCGTCTTGGCGGCGATCGCGGCCTTCAGCTCGGGAAGGCCACCGGCCGGCGTGTAGCGGTGGTACTTCGGGTTCTTGCACGCCTCGACGGCGGCCTCGACGATGTAGTCCGGCGTCGGGAAGTCGGGCTCACCGGCGCCGAAGCCGATCACCGGACGTCCTGCGGCCTTCAGGGCCTTGGCCTTGGCGTCCACAGCGAGGGTGGCGGACTCGGAGATCGCACCGACTCGGGCGGAGACCCGGCGCTCGGTGGGAGGGGTTGCAGCGCTCATGGGCCCCATCGTTCCAGACCCGAAACGTCCACGGCACACGGGTTTCACAGACTGAGCGGGCTCCGCCAAGGCCCGTACGGGCGCTTTCTGTTCGACGACCGGCCGCCGACCACGTACACTCTCACCTCGTTGGCCTTCAGCGGCCGCACGCCCCGGGTGCACACCGAGCACCCGGACGGATGCGGTACGTTGAAGGGAAACAAAGGGTCGTAGCTCAATTGGTAGAGCACTGGTCTCCAAAACCAGCGGTTGGGGGTTCAAGTCCCTCCGGCCCTGCTACACACTCCTTCGTCAGGATGTGTGCGCATGTACGTACTGCAATGCACCCGCCGTGCGGCTCGACCGGGCGCGGCACGGCCACGACCCGGAATCAGGTGAGGACGAGTGACGGACGCCGTGGGCTCCATCGACATGCCTGATGCCCAGGATGAGGTGCCGGAGTCCAAGAAGAAGGGCCGCAAGGGCGGCAAGCGCGCCAAGAAAGGCCCGCTGAGGCGTCTCGCCCTCTTCTACCGCCAGATCGTCGCGGAACTCCGCAAGGTCGTCTGGCCGACTCGCAGTCAGCTGACGACATACACCACTGTGGTGATCGTCTTTGTTGTCGTCATGATCGGTCTGGTGACTGTGATTGACTTTGGACTCGACAAGGCGGCCAAGTACGTCTTCGGCTGAGCCAAGCGCGAAGGGCGCCGTACCCGGCGCCCCCTTTCGCGTGTTCCACCCCCATGTATCCAGGAAGAAGCAGCCACCGTGTCTGACCCGAACCTGAACGACGCCATCGAGTCGGCGGAGTCCGTTGAGGACGAGCTCGACATCGTCGAGGCTGCGGATGCTGAGAAGAACGTCGAGAACGCCGACGACGTCGAGAACACTGAGAACACCGAAGACGCTGCCCTGACCGAGGCTGCCGAGGACGCGTCGGACGAGGACGCGGCCGTCGCCGAGGAAGCCACGGAAGAAGTCCCGGAGGAAGCCGAGGCAGCGGAGGAAGAGGCTGAGCCGGTCGACCCGGTCACCGCCCTCCGCGAGGAGCTTCGTGGGCTGCCCGGTGAGTGGTACGTCATCCACACCTACGCCGGTTACGAGAAGCGCGTGAAGGCCAACCTGGAGCAGCGCGCCGTCTCGCTGAACGTCGAGGACTTCATCTACCAGGCCGAGGTCCCCGAGGAAGAGATCGTCCAGATCAAGAACGGCGAGCGCAAGAACGTCCGGCAGAACAAACTGCCCGGTTACGTTCTCGTCCGCATGGATCTGACGAACGAGTCCTGGGGAGTCGTCCGCAACACGCCCGGTGTCACCGGCTTCGTGGGCAACGCCTACGACCCGTACCCGCTGACCCTGGACGAGATCGTCAAGATGCTCGCCCCGGAGGCCGAGGAGAAGGCCGCCCGGGAGGCCGCCGAGGCCGAGGGCAAGCCGGCTCCGAGCCGCAAGATGGAGGTCCAGGTGCTGGACTTCGAGGTCGGCGACTCGGTCACCGTCACCGACGGCCCGTTCGCGACGCTCCAGGCGACCATCAACGAGATCAACGCCGACTCGAAGAAGGTCAAGGGCCTCGTCGAGATCTTCGGGCGTGAGACGCCGGTCGAGCTGTCCTTCGACCAGATTCAGAAGAACTAGCTCCTCGGAGCCTTCTGGAACACCCAGTTTCGTCCAGGTCAGACCGGCTTTCACAGTTGGTCTGACCTGCTCGGTTTCAGGCTGTGCCACCTTGACCGTTATCGTGGTGCGGTTGCCTTCGCGGCAACATGACAGGCAAGACAGACAAGAAAAGGCAGAGGACCCGGAATGCCTCCCAAGAAGAAGAAGGTCACGGGGCTGATCAAGCTCCAGATCCAGGCCGGTGCCGCCAATCCGGCTCCGCCGGTCGGCCCGGCGCTGGGCCAGCACGGCGTCAACATCATGGAGTTCTGCAAGGCCTACAACGCCGCGACCGAGTCGCAGCGTGGCTCGGTGATCCCGGTGGAGATCACGGTCTACGACGACCGCTCCTTCACCTTCATCACCAAGACGCCGCCGGCCGCCAAGATGATCCTCAAGGCCGCGGGCGTGCAGAAGGGCTCCGGCGAGCCGCACAAGACCAAGGTCGCCAAGATCACCCAGGCGCAGGTCCGCGAGATCGCCACCACGAAGATGCCCGACCTGAACGCGAACGACCTGGACGCCGCGGCGAAGATCATCGCCGGCACCGCCCGTTCCATGGGCATCACGGTCGAGGGCTGACCTCCACCACCCGTAAGGCCTGTGCGGTGACAACCGCATCCGGGCACGTGGAAGGGCCTGCTCGGCCCGGACCACGACTCCTTTAGAAGACATCAGGAGCAGCAGTGAGCAAGCGCAGTAAGTCTCTCCGCGCTGCGGACGCCAAGATCGACCGGGAGAAGCTGTACGCCCCGCTCGAAGCCGTGCGTCTCGCCAAGGAGACCTCCACCACGAAGTTCGACGGCACCGTCGAGGTCGCCTTCCGCCTGGGTGTTGACCCGCGCAAGGCCGACCAGATGGTCCGTGGCACCGTGAACCTCCCGCACGGCACCGGTAAGACCGCCCGGGTCCTGGTCTTCGCGACCGGTGACCGTGCCGAGGCCGCGACCGCCGCGGGCGCCGACATCGTCGGCTCCGACGAACTGATCGACGAGGTGTCGAAGGGCCGTCTGGACTTCGACGCCGTCGTCGCCACCCCGGACCTCATGGGCAAGGTCGGCCGCCTCGGCCGGGTCCTCGGCCCGCGCGGTCTGATGCCGAACCCGAAGACCGGCACCGTGACCCCGGACGTGGCCAAGGCCGTGACCGAGATCAAGGGCGGCAAGATCGAGTTCCGCGTCGACAAGCACTCGAACCTGCACTTCATCATCGGCAAGGCGTCCTTCGACGACACCAAGCTGGTGGAGAACTACGGCGCCGCGCTGGAGGAGATCCTCCGTCTGAAGCCGTCCGCCGCGAAGGGCCGGTACATCAGGAAGGCCGCCCTCACCACCACGATGGGCCCCGGCATTCCGCTCGACCCGAACCGCACCCGCAACCTCCTCGTCGAGGAGGACCGGGCAGCCGTCTGAGTCCGACGCTCACCCGGCAGTCGCGTACGCGTTCTTGTCAGCGGGCCCCGCAACCTTTCGAGGTGCGGGGCCCGTCCCTTTGGTGGTTGTGGATTTCCTGAGCCGGGTGTCAGTGGCCTGCGTCAAGCGCTCCGCTGGAAGTGCGGTGATGAGGCTGCGGGCCGGTGGTGGCCGCGTTGGCGGGCCTGTAGCGGCTCGGACTCCGGCCAGGGCTCGGGGGACGGCGACAAGGCGGCCGGCAAGGGCGCGGCCCGTGTCAGCCCGATGGCGGCCCTGCGTTCCGTGGAGACGACCACCGACAAGGCCGACTCCGCCAAGGTGGGCGATCAGTTCGCCGCGCAGTCGGGTGGCAAGCACTGGATCAAGTACGTGTACGACGATCTTGCGGGCCTCGCGGGTGGCTCGGGGCGTATCTGAAGGATCAGATGCAGAACACCACGTACTACTCGGGGACGGTGGACGTCGCGGATCTCGCGGTGCGGAACTCGAGTCTCAGCGAGGATCAACTGGCTGACCTGAAGCGGAAGTTGGGGTGGGCCGCTGTCCTCCACGGCGTACTGCAGCGACTACGGGGTGGAGGTCTCCGCGGAGGAGCCGCCGGCTGCCGACACCACGGACTTCAAGGGCCTGGTGGAGACTCAGCCGACGGCGTGAACGCTCCGCAAGGGTCGCTGGGGGTGCAGGCGTCCCGTTCGCCAGACGGCGGATTTGCTTGACGCTCGGCCGGTCGCGTACTCTTCCCCGGAAGCCAAAGACCGCTGGTCGTTGCCGTGTGCTCGTACGAGGACACGGTGGCCGAAGGATCCGCTGAACTGCGGACGGCCCGCGCAGGTGACTGTGGAAGAGCTCCCGTGTCCGCAAGGACGTCCGGTCGAGTTCACGCCCCGTGCGCCTGCGCCGGGGCGTTTCGTTTTGAAGACGAGCCCCTTCTTCGCGTGCCTGATTCAGGCGGTCCGGCGACGTGCGGCTGATCGAGAGGTCAGTCGAGGATCATCACCCCGGAAGGAGGCCGAGGCTCATGGCGACGTCCGACAAGGTCGCAGCCGTTGAAGAGATCACGACGAAGCTGCGTGACTCCAACGCCGCTGTCGTCACTTCGTACACCGGACTGACCGTGGCGCAGCTCCAGGAGCTCCGCCGTTCTCTCGGCGAGAACGCTCAGTACCGAGTGGTGAAGAACACGCTGACCCAGATCGCGGCCAAGCAGGCCGGGGTCGAGCTGGACGAGCACCTCGAGGGCTCGACCGCTGTTGCCTTCGTGACCGGTGACCCGGTCGTGGCGGCGAAGGGTCTGCGCGACTTCGCCAAGAACAACCCCTCTCTCGTCATCAAGGGCGGTGTCCTTGAGGGCAAGGCGTTGTCCGCCGACGAGATCAAGAAGCTTGCGGACCTCGAGTCCCGCGAGGTTCTGCTCGCCAAGCTGGCAGGTGCCATGAAGGCCAAGCCGTCCCAGGCTGCCGCGGTCTTCCAGGCGCTTCCCTCGAAGTTCGTCCGCACCGCGGAGGCGCTTCGTGCCAAGAAGGCCGAGCAGGGCGGTGCCGAGTAATTCGGCTCGCACATTGACCGCGGTCTCAAGGCAGCAGTCCTGAGGCGACGGTCGAAGCGGGCCCAACGTACGCCCGCCGACATGTACATCCGGCACCAGCCGATTTAGTGGAAGGATCGCCCATCATGGCGAAGCTCAGCCAGGAAGACCTGCTCGCGCAGTTCGAGGAGATGACCCTCATCGAGCTCTCCGAGTTCGTGAAGGCGTTCGAGGACAAGTTCGACGTCACCGCTGCCGCCCCGGCCGCCGTCGCCGTCCCGGGCGGCCCGGCCGCCCCGGTCGAGGCCGAGCCCGAGCAGGACGAGTTCGACGTCGTCCTCACCGGCGCCGGCGACAAGAAGATCCAGGTCATCAAGGTCGTGCGTGAGCTGACCTCCCTGGGTCTGAAGGAGGCCAAGGACCTCGTGGACGGCGCCCCGAAGGCCGTCCTCGAGAAGGTCGCCAAGGAGGCCGCTGACAAGGCCGCCGAGTCCCTCAAGGGCGCCGGCGCCTCCGTCGAGGTCAAGTAAGTCTCCGTGTGCGGCTACGGCCGCGCGGCGACTTCCGTGACCCACGGCTCTCCCGTAGGGCTGTAACGCGGACGCACTGAAGAGCGATCACCCAGTTGGGTGGTCGCTCTTCGGCGTTCGAGGGGGTGCCGTGGCGGCTGCCTTGCGCTGTAGGTCGCGGTGGGTAGGGTGATCTTCGTAGTGCCTCCCGCCGCCCCGGTGACGGGCAGCAGACCGGGCTGCAAGTGACGATGGCAGCATCCGGTTTGGGCATGGGGGGCCTTGACGAACCGCACGCAGCGCGCAATTCTCAGGACGCGTCGTCACAACGATCCGCATCCGAGGCATGGATCGACGGCGAAGAGGGAAGTATCGATGTGCATTGAGGGCGTGGCTTGCAGCAGGGGTTGAGAACAACGAGGGTCTTCAAAAACCCGCACTGGACATCAGTGGGCCTAGTGGCTACACTGACCCTTTGCGCTGCCTGTTAGCTGCCTCCTGCCCGTCACCAGGGGCATGCCCTCGCTTGAGCACTGTGGATTGAAACGGTTCTGACCTGGCCTTCTTCGGCTGATTCGGGAAACGTCTGTCTCTGTGCCCGGCTTGGGACCGGTACGCGCGTAGTGAGTCCGAGCCCTCGGAAGGACCCCCTCTTGGCCGCCTCGCGCACTGCCTCGACCGCGAATACGAACAACGGCGCCAGCACCGCCCCGCTGCGCATCTCCTTTGCAAAGATCAAGGAGCCCCTCGAGGTTCCGAACCTTCTTGCGCTGCAGACCGAGAGCTTCGACTGGCTGCTCGGTAACGACGCGTGGAAGGCTCGTGTCGAGGCGGCTCTGGACAGTGGACAGGACGTCCCCACCAAGTCCGGCCTGGAGGAGATCTTCGAGGAGATCTCTCCGATTGAGGACTTCTCCGGGTCGATGTCGCTGACCTTCCGCGACCACCGTTTCGAGCCTCCGAAGAACTCCATCGACGAGTGCAAGGAGCGCGACTTCACGTACGCCGCCCCACTCTTCGTCACCGCCGAGTTCACCAACAACGAGACCGGCGAGATCAAGTCCCAGACCGTCTTCATGGGCGACTTCCCGCTCATGACCGGCAAGGGCACCTTCGTCATCAACGGCACCGAGCGTGTCGTGGTGTCGCAGCTGGTCCGTTCGCCGGGTGTCTACTTCGACTCCTCCATCGACAAGACGTCCGACAAGGACATCTTCTCCGCGAAGGTCATCCCGTCCCGGGGTGCCTGGCTGGAGATGGAGATCGACAAGCGCGACATGGTCGGTGTGCGCATCGACCGCAAGCGCAAGCAGTCCGTGACCGTTCTGCTCAAGGCTCTCGGTTGGACGACCGAGCAGATCCTCGAGGAGTTCGGCGAGTACGAGTCCATGCGCGCCACCCTGGAGAAGGACCACACCCAGGGCCAGGACGACGCACTGCTCGACATCTACCGCAAGCTGCGTCCGGGCGAGCCCCCGACCCGTGAGGCCGCGCAGACGCTGCTCGAGAACCTCTACTTCAACCCGAAGCGTTACGACCTCGCCAAGGTCGGCCGCTACAAGGTCAACAAGAAGCTGGGCGGCGACGCCCCGCTGGACGCCGGGATCCTGACCGTCGAGGACATCATCTCGACGATCAAGTACCTGGTGAAGCTGCATGCCGGTGAGACCGAGACCGTCATGGGTGAAAACGGCGCGTCGATCGTCGTCGAGACCGACGACATCGACCACTTCGGCAACCGTCGTCTGCGTAACGTCGGCGAGCTCATCCAGAACCAGGTCCGTACGGGTCTGGCGCGTATGGAGCGCGTTGTCCGTGAGCGCATGACGACTCAGGACGTCGAGGCGATCACGCCGCAGACACTGATCAACATCCGGCCGGTCGTCGCCTCCATCAAGGAGTTCTTCGGCACCAGCCAGCTGTCGCAGTTCATGGACCAGAACAACCCGCTGTCGGGTCTCACCCACAAGCGCCGTCTGTCGGCTCTTGGCCCGGGTGGTCTCTCCCGTGAGCGGGCCGGCTTCGAGGTCCGTGACGTGCACCCCTCGCACTACGGCCGCATGTGCCCGATCGAGACCCCGGAAGGCCCGAACATCGGCCTGATCGGCTCGCTCGCCTCGTACGGCCGGGTCAACGCGTTCGGCTTCGTCGAGACGCCGTACCGCCGGGTCACCGACGGTTTCGTCACCGACGAGGTCGACTACCTGACCGCCGACGAGGAGGACCGCTTCGTCATCGCGCAGGCCAACGCGCCGCTGTCGGACGACATGCGGTTCGAGGAGTCCCGCGTGCTGGTTCGCCGCCGTGGTGGCGAGGTCGACTACGTCCCCGGTGACGACGTCGACTACATGGACGTCTCCCCGCGCCAGATGGTGTCGGTCGCGACCGCCATGATCCCGTTCCTCGAGCACGACGACGCCAACCGTGCCCTCATGGGCGCGAACATGATGCGTCAGGCCGTGCCGCTGATCACCGCCGAGGCCCCCCTCGTCGGTACGGGCATGGAGTACCGCTGCGCCGTCGACGCCGGTGACGTCATCAAGGCCGAGAAGGCGGGTGTGGTCCAGGAGGTCTCCGCGGACTACGTCACCGTCGCCAACGACGACGGCACGTACACCACGTACCGCGTCGCGAAGTTCTCCCGCTCCAACCAGGGAACCTCGGTCAACCAGAAGGTCATCGTCCACGAGGGCGACCGGGTCGTCGAGCACCAGGTGCTCGCCGACGGACCGGCCACCCAGGAAGGCGAGATGGCGCTGGGCAAGAACCTGCTCGTCGCCTTCATGCCCTGGGAGGGCCACAACTACGAGGACGCGATCATCCTGTCGCAGCGCCTCGTGCAGGACGACGTCCTCTCCTCGATCCACATCGAGGAGCACGAGGTCGACGCCCGTGACACCAAGCTGGGCCCCGAGGAGATCACCCGGGACATCCCGAACGTCTCCGAGGAGGTCCTCGCCGACCTCGACGAGCGCGGCATCATCCGTATCGGTGCCGAGGTCGTCGCCGGCGACATCCTCGTCGGCAAGGTCACGCCCAAGGGCGAGACCGAGCTGACGCCGGAGGAGCGCCTGCTCCGTGCGATCTTCGGTGAGAAGGCGCGCGAAGTGCGCGACACCTCGCTGAAGGTGCCGCACGGCGAGATCGGCAAGGTCATCGGCGTCCGCGTCTTCGACCGCGAGGAGGGCGACGAGCTTCCCCCCGGTGTGAACCAGCTGGTGCGCGTGTACGTGGCGCAGAAGCGCAAGATCACCGACGGTGACAAGCTCGCCGGCCGTCACGGCAACAAGGGCGTCATCTCGAAGATCCTGCCGATCGAGGACATGCCGTTCCTGGAGGACGGCACCCCGGTCGACATCATCCTCAACCCGCTGGGTGTGCCGTCCCGAATGAACCCGGGACAGGTACTGGAGATCCACCTCGGCTGGCTCGCCAGCCAGGGCTGGGACGTCTCCGGACTCGGCGACGAGTGGGCGCAGCGCCTCCAGGTCATCGGCGCCGACCAGGTCGACCCGCGTACGAACGTGGCGACCCCGGTCTTCGACGGTGCCCGCGAGGACGAGCTGGCCGGTCTGCTGGAGCACACCGTCCCGAACCGCGACGGCGACCGCATGGTCCTCCCGTCCGGCAAGGCGCGACTGTTCGACGGCCGCTCCGGCGAACCGTTCCCGGAGCCGATCTCGATCGGCTACATGTACATCCTCAAGCTGCACCACCTGGTCGACGACAAGCTCCACGCCCGCTCGACCGGTCCGTACTCGATGATCACCCAGCAGCCGCTGGGTGGTAAGGCCCAGTTCGGTGGCCAGCGGTTCGGCGAGATGGAGGTGTGGGCGCTGGAGGCTTATGGCGCCGCGTACGCCCTCCAGGAGCTGCTGACCATCAAGTCCGACGACGTCACCGGCCGCGTGAAGGTCTACGAGGCCATCGTCAAGGGCGAGAACATCCCCGAGCCCGGCATCCCCGAGTCCTTCAAGGTGCTCATCAAGGAGATGCAGTCGCTCTGCCTCAACGTGGAGGTGCTGTCCTCGGACGGTATGTCCATCGAGATGCGCGACACGGACGAGGACGTCTTCCGCGCCGCGGAGGAGCTCGGTATCGACCTGTCCCGGCGCGAGCCGAGCAGCGTCGAAGAGGTCTGACGGGTCTGGCCGGGGCTCCCTGAACAAGAGCCCCGGCTAACCCCGGACCCCAGTCAGACCAGTGAAGAATCGACCCCGAAAGAGGGATTGACGACCAGTGCTCGACGTCAACTTCTTCGACGAGCTGCGGATCGGCCTTGCTACCGCTGACGACATTCGTCAGTGGTCCCACGGTGAGGTCAAGAAGCCGGAGACCATCAACTACCGCACCCTCAAGCCCGAAAAGGACGGACTCTTCTGCGAGAAGATCTTCGGTCCGACCAGGGACTGGGAGTGCTACTGCGGCAAGTACAAGCGCGTCCGCTTCAAGGGCATCATCTGCGAGCGCTGCGGTGTCGAGGTCACTCGCGCCAAGGTGCGTCGTGAGCGGATGGGCCACATCGAACTGGCCGCGCCCGTCACCCACATCTGGTACTTCAAGGGCGTTCCGTCGAGGCTCGGCTACCTCCTCGACCTCGCCCCGAAGGACCTCGAGAAGGTCATCTACTTTGCCGCGTACATGATTACGTACGTGGACGAGGAGCGCCGTACGCGCGATCTGCCCTCCCTGGAGGCGCATGTCTCCGTGGAGCGTCAGCAGGTCGAGAACCGTCGCGACGCCGACCTCGAGGCCCGCGCCAAGAAGCTCGAGACCGACCTGGCCGAGCTCGAGGCCGAGGGCGCCAAGGCCGACGTACGCCGCAAGGTGCGCGAAGGCGCCGAGCGGGAGATGAAGCAGCTGCGTGACCGTGCGCAGCGCGAGATCGACCGTCTCGACGAGGTGTGGACGCGCTTCAAGAACCTCAAGGTCCAGGACCTGGAGGGCGACGAGCTCCTCTACCGCGAGCTGCGTGACCGCTTCGGCACGTACTTCGACGGTTCGATGGGTGCGGCTGCTCTGCAGAAGCGCCTGGAGTCCTTCGACCTCGACGAGGAGGCCGAGCGCCTCCGCGAGATCATCCGTACCGGCAAGGGCCAGAAGAAGACCCGTGCACTGAAGCGGCTGAAGGTCGTGTCTGCCTTCCTGCAGACCTCCAACAGCCCCAAGGGCATGGTCCTCGACTGCGTCCCGGTCATCCCGCCGGACCTTCGCCCGATGGTGCAGCTGGACGGTGGCCGCTTCGCGACCTCCGACCTGAACGACCTGTACCGCCGTGTGATCAACCGCAACAACCGTCTGAAGAGGCTTCTCGACCTCGGCGCGCCCGAGATCATCGTCAACAACGAGAAGCGCATGCTTCAGGAGGCCGTTGACGCTCTCTTCGACAACGGTCGTCGTGGTCGCCCGGTGACCGGTCCCGGTAACCGCCCCCTGAAGTCCCTCAGCGACATGCTGAAGGGCAAGCAGGGTCGCTTCCGGCAGAACCTGCTCGGTAAGCGAGTCGACTACTCGGCGCGTTCCGTGATCGTCGTCGGTCCGCAGCTGAAGCTGCACCAGTGCGGTCTGCCGAAGGCGATGGCGCTGGAGCTCTTCAAGCCGTTCGTGATGAAGCGCCTGGTGGACCTGAACCACGCGCAGAACATCAAGAGCGCGAAGCGCATGGTGGAGCGCGGCCGTACGGTCGTGTACGACGTCCTCGAAGAGGTCATCGCCGAGCACCCGGTTCTGCTGAACCGTGCTCCCACCCTGCACCGCCTCGGCATCCAGGCCTTCGAGCCGCAGCTGGTCGAGGGCAAGGCCATCCAGATCCACCCGCTCGTCTGCACCGCGTTCAACGCGGACTTCGACGGTGACCAGATGGCCGTGCACCTGCCGCTGTCCGCGGAGGCGCAGGCCGAGGCCCGCATCCTGATGCTGTCCTCGAACAACATCCTCAAGCCCGCCGACGGCCGTCCGGTGACGATGCCGACCCAGGACATGGTCCTCGGTCTGTTCTTCCTCACCACCGACGGCGAGCTGCGGGACGTCAAGGGCGAGGGCCGGTCCTTCGGCTCCGCGGCCGAGGCGATCATGGCGTTCGACGCGGGCGAGCTCTCGCTCCAGTCGAGGGTCGACATCCGCTTCCCCGTCGGCACCATCCCGCCCCGTGGCTGGACTCCGCCGGCGCGGGAAGAGGGCGAGCCGGAGTGGCAGCAGGGTGACACCTTCCGCCTGAAGACGACCTTGGGCCGCGCGCTCTTCAACGAGCTGCTGCCCGAGGACTACCCGTTCGTCGACTACGAGGTCGGCAAGAAGCAGCTCTCCGAGATCGTCAACGACCTCGCCGAGCGCTACCCCAAGGTCATCGTGGCGGCGACGCTCGACAACCTGAAGGCGGCCGGCTTCTACTGGGCGACCCGTTCCGGCGTCACCGTGGCCATCTCCGACATCGTCGTTCCCGAGGCGAAGAAGGAGCTCGTCAAGGGTTACGAGGCACAGGACGAGAAGGTCCAGAAGCAGTACGAGCGCGGTCTGATCACCAAGGACGAGCGCACGCAGGAGCTCATCGCGATCTGGACCAAGGCGACCAACGAGGTCGCCGAGGCGATGAACGCGAACTTCCCGAAGACCAACCCCATCTTCATGATGGTTGACTCGGGTGCCCGAGGAAACATGATGCAGATGCGTCAGATCGCCGGTATGCGCGGTCTGGTGTCGAACGCCAAGAACGAGACGATTCCGCGTCCCATCAAGGCGTCGTTCCGTGAGGGTCTGTCCGTGCTGGAGTACTTCATCTCCACGCACGGTGCCCGTAAGGGTCTGGCGGACACCGCTCTGCGTACCGCCGACTCGGGTTACCTCACCCGTCGTCTGGTCGACGTCTCGCAGGACGTCATCATCCGCGAGGAGGACTGCGGCACCGACCGTGGCCTCCGGCTGCAGATTGCGGACCGGGACGCGGCGGGCAACCTGGTCAAGGCGGACAACGTCGAGACGTCCGTGTACGCACGTGCGCTGGCCGAGGACATCGTCGCCGACGGCAAGGTGCTGGCACCCGCCAACACCGACCTGGGTGACGTCCTCATCGACGAGTTGGTGAAGCACGGCGTCTCGGAGGTCAAGACCCGTTCGGTCCTGACCTGTGAGTCCGCCGTCGGCACCTGCGCCATGTGCTACGGCCGTTCGCTGGCCACCGGCAAGCTGGTCGACATCGGTGAGGCGGTCGGCATCATCGCCGCCCAGTCCATCGGTGAGCCCGGCACGCAGCTGACGATGCGTACCTTCCACACCGGTGGTGTGGCCGGTGACGACATCACCCAGGGTCTGCCCCGTGTCGTCGAGCTCTTCGAGGCTCGTACGCCCAAGGGTGTCGCCCCGATCTCCGAGGCCTCCGGCCGCGTACGGATCGAGGAGACCGAGAAGACCAAGAAGCTAGTCGTGACCCCGGACGACGGCAGCGACGAGACGGCGTACCCGATCTCGAAGCGCGCCAAGCTCCAGGTGCGCGAGGGCGACCACGTCGAGGTGGGCCAGAAGCTCACCTACGGTGCCACCAACCCGCACGACGTGCTGCGCATCCTCGGTCAGCGGGCCGTTCAGGTCCACCTGGTCGGCGAGGTGCAGAAGGTCTACAACTCGCAGGGTGTGTCGATCCACGACAAGCACATCGAGATCATCATCCGGCAGATGCTGCGCCGGGTGACGATCATCGAGTCCGGCGACGCCGAACTGCTGCCCGGCGAGCTCGTGGAGCGCTCGAAGTTCGAGACCGAGAACCGTCGCGTGGTCCAGGAAGGCGGCCACCCGGCCTCCGGCCGTCCGCAGCTGATGGGTATCACCAAGGCCTCGCTGGCCACCGAGTCGTGGCTGTCGGCGGCGTCCTTCCAGGAGACGACCAGGGTCCTCACGGACGCGGCGATCAACGCCAAGTCCGACTCCCTGATCGGCCTCAAGGAGAACGTCATCATCGGTAAGCTCATCCCGGCCGGTACGGGCCTGTCCCGCTACCGCAACATCCGGGTCGAGCCGACCGAGGAGGCCAAGGCCGCGATGTACTCGGCCGTCGGCTACGACGACATCGACTACTCGCCGTTCGGCACGGGCTCCGGCCAGGCCGTTCCGCTGGAGGACTACGACTACGGTCCGTACAACCAGTAAGCGAGCAGCTTGAGTTGAAGGGCGGTCACCCCGGGTTCGGGGTGACCGCCCTTCGGCGTGCTGCGTGCTTCTACGGAAACGAAAAAGCGGGCCAGGGAACCGATGCCGATATTGGCGCGTTAGAGGATGATGGAGGCATTCAGCCCCGGGGGAGGTGTCCGTGTCGTACCCATCGCAGTGGCAGCCGTGGCAGGGCGGCAACAGCCCGCAGCCCTGGCAGGGCCAGAACGGCTCGTCGATGCTGGCTTCCCACGCCGACAGAGAGCGCGCAGTCGACGTGCTCAGAGCGGGCTTCGGCGAGGGACGCCTGCAGCAGGCCGAGCTCGAGAAGCGCATCGCAAGGGCCTACGAGGCCCGTACGGTCGGTGAGTTGGCCCTGCTCGTCGCCGACCTGCCACAGGGTCCCGTGCCCGTTCCCATGGCCGCCTCAGCGCCCGTGCCGCGGACCTTTATGCCCGCACAGCCGCCACCCACCAACGGCAAGGCCGTCGGCTCCATGGTCTGTGGTGTGCTCACCACGATGACCTTCGGTGTCACCGGCCTGCCCGCCGTGATCCTGGGGCACACGGCACGCACCGAGATACGCCGCACCGGCGAGAGCGGCGAGGGCTTCGCCATGGCCGGACTCATCCTCGGCTGGCTGTCCGTCGCGGGCTGGGGCCTGTTCCTGATGCTCATGATCGTGGCGGGAGCCTCGGGCGCCTGACGGTCGTGGAGCGGTCGGCCGAAGATCGTGCACACATAAATTCTTGGCATGTCCCGATCAGGAATGCCGGGGCGCTCCATCAAGGGTTCAGCAAGGGGTCGTTTGGCTCTAATCCGTGCAGGAATCGCTTGTCTCGACGGCTTTGACATCAGTTATCTCTACAGATCTGTGCTGTTGGCGTAGGTCATTCATTCGCAAGAGCCGCTAGACGTGTCGCGCGTGTATAATGATCACGTGGCTGTGACCAGGAAGGTTCGCCGATTCTCCGGCGGAATTTACGACCTCGGGCTCCATGTGGTGTGGTGCCCGAAGTACCGTCGTCCGGTCCTTGGCGGGCGGGTCGCGGAACGCCTGGAGGAACTGGTCCGGCAGAAGGCTGAAGAACGCGGGTGGGAGATCATCGCGCTCGAGGTGATGCCCGCCCACGTGCACCTCCTCGTCAAGCACGACCCGAAGTCGTCTGCCTCGTACGTGGCCAACCAGTTCAAGGGCTTCACCTCCCGCGTGCTGCGGTCGGAGTTCCCGCACCTGAAGTCGCGGATGCCTACTTTGTGGTCGTCGTCGTACTTCGCCGCATCAGTTGGCTCCGTCTCGGCGGCCACGGTGGAGAAGTACATCAACACCCAGGGGGAACGCCCTGGGAAGGGCACGGAGCTGCGCTCATGATGCGCGCCTACAAGTTCCTTATCCGTCCCACCGTCCGCCAGGAACAGGCGCTCGGCGAGATGCTGCGGGACCACTGCTCGCTCTACAACGGCGCCCTCCAGGAGCGGCGGGATGCCTTCCGGCACGCCTCGAAGACCACGATCCGGTACGGGGATCAGTCCGCTCAGCTGAAGGAGATCCGGGCGTTCGACCCGGAGCGTCAGGGCCGCTGGTCGTTCTCCTCGCAGCAGGCCACGCTCAGGCGGCTGGACAAGGCCTTCGCTGCGTTCTTCCGTCGCGTGAAGGCCAGTGGGAAGCCCGGTTACCCGCGGTTCAAGGGCGCCGGGCACTTCGACACTGTTCAGTTCCCCAAGGACGGCGACGGCTGCCGCTGGGACTCCACCCCGCACGACTCTCAGACCCGCGTACGCCTGCAAGGCGTCGGGCATGTCCGAGTACACCAGCACCGACCTGTAAAGGGCCGAGTCAAGACGATCAGCGTCAAGCGGGAAGGCCGACGCTGGTACGTCATCCTCGCCTGCGACGAGGTACCCGCCGAGCCGCTTCCTGCCACCGGGTCGATCGTCGGTATCGACATGGGCACGGTGCACTTCTTCACTGACTCCAACGGTGAGCACATCGAGAACCCGCGCTTCCTCCAGACGGTGGCGCAGGAGCTGGCGGCGGCTCAGCGGCATCTGGATACGTTCCCCAAGCGGACCCGGCGCCGCACGAAGAAGCACCGGGCTGCCGCCCGCAAGGTCGCGAAGATCCACGCGAAGATCCGGCGTCAGCGACTCGACCACCACCACAAGGCCGCGAACGAACTGATCCGCGCTCACGACGTGATCGCCCACGAGCGACTTAACACTGCGGGCATGAGCAAAGCACCCGTACCCAAGCCCGACCCGGACAACGACGGCGCGTTCCTGCCGAACGGCGCCGCCGCCAAGGCTGGGCTGAATCGCAGCATCCTGGATGCGGGTTGGGGGTTGTTCTTCGGAATCCTGGCGGACAAGGCTGAGAGCGCCGGTCGCCGAGTGATCCCGGTGGATGCCCGCAACACCTCCCGCGAGTGCCCCGAGTGCGGGCACACGAGCGTGGAGAACCGCACCACCCAAGCGAAGTTCCAGTGCACTGTGTGTGGTTTCACCGCTCACGCCGACCACGTCGGCGCACTGAACGTCCTCGACAGGGCCGGGCTGGTCCTCTGTGGCGCTGCTTAGTTCAGCGATACAGGAAGCCACGCGCTCATGCGTGGGCGGAGTCACTTGTTTTGACCGCAGCGCCGCGCGCCCGCCCGATCGGCGCCGCCGTGTGTCTCGGTCTGCGGCCTGACGGACACGGTTCTGCGTACCGCTGACTCGGGAGTCGTTTGGTCGACGTCTCCCAGGACGTCATCACCTCGGCTGCCGGTTGCGACGACATCGACTACTCGCCGTTCGGCACGGGCCCCGGCCAGGCCGTTCCGTTGGAGGACTACGACTACGGTCGGTACAACCAGTAAGGCCGTACGTCTGTTGCAGGGCGGTCACCTATGGGGTGACCGCCCTTCGGCATTGCTGCTACCGGCTCGGCTGTAGGTACGGCCTCAGACGATGCAGCCGGGTCGGGTAGTCGGGATGCGTCGAAAGCAGCCGGGCAAACAGCCCGGGGTCGGTGGGCGTTGCCCTGGCGGCGGCCAGGGCCTGCCGCTTGGCCTCGGTTTCGGCCGTGTGCATGGTCTGCAGCACCTGGGCGAGCATGGGGCCGAAGCCCAGCGCGGCTGCGTGCTGGTCAGCACGCAGTTCGGCCCGTCGTCCCATAGCTGCGATCAGATACGGGGTGACCAACAGCAAGAGGGGGAGACCGTAGAGCTGAGTGATGGTGGAGTACGTGAGGATGCCGATCACGAGCACCAGCACCGCGGTGGCCAGCCAGGAGAAGTAGCTCGTGAACGCCACGGCGAAGACGACGACCAGTCGGATGGCATGCCAAGCGGCCCGACCTGGCAGCGCGTACCAGTGGCCCAGCAGCGAGGTCCAGACGTGGCCACTGGTGTGGTGACCCAGTTCGTGGGCGAGCACGGCGGCGAGCTGAGCGCTCGAGAGATGTTCCAGGGCGAACCGAGTGACACCGACGATGTGCCCAGCGGCGGCGTACGCGTTGAGGTCTTCGCTGTCCTCGATCCACAACTCATACGCCCTTCCGTCGATGCCCGCCCGCGCGGTCACCTCGCGCCAGACGGGTTCCAGCCGTGCGTACTCCTCGGGCATGGGGCGCTGCAGCCGCAGGAAGTAGCGGGCGAAGAGGTCCTCGGTGCTGCGATGGAAGACCAGGGCCCCGGAAGCCAGCCAGGTCAGCGGGAGTATCCAGAACGGAATTCCTGGCCAGGCGTCGAGGCCGACGGATATCAGGATGAGCACCAGCAGGCTCATGAGGGTGCCGGGGAGGTGCAGAAGTAACTGGCCGAAGGCTGTGGCGTCGAGTCCGCGCTGGTGAGCGAGGAAGTGGAGGCGGCCTGTCCGGTGCCGATAGTTCAGGTCATCGTTGGGCGGCTGCTGGGAGTGCCGGTTTTCCTCAGGGGATGGGGTTTCCTCCGGGAACTGTGGGTCTGTCGGTTGAGACATGATCGGTCTCCGGGGAGTAGGGACGTCAGCCGATGAGCAGGGAGCCGGGGATCAGCACCACGGCGACGCAGAATGCGATGAGCCCGGTACGTATCCACTGGTGCTTGCGAGCGGCGATACGACTGGTCTCGGTGAGGGCCGCAATCGCGCCTGCTGCCGGGACACGTTCGGTCTCCGCCAGCGCGTCTGCCAAGTGGCCACCGCGGGCGGCGCGTTGGATGTCGCCGAAGTACGACAAGGGGGCGCCGGGGGCCCATGTGCTGGTGCCGTAGCGAGGCACAACGGCCACGAGCAGGGCGATCAGGGCCAGAGCGAGCGCGCTTATTCCTGACCACCACGCCAAGCCGCCGAACGTCGACAGGCGAGCCGGCGCCCACTCACTTCTGGCCATGAGTCCGCCGAAGACGCCTGCTGCCACACCGAGAGCCGCCACGAGTACGGCCGCCTTGGCGTCCGCGCGGGCGATCTCGCTGCGCAGGTCCGCGAGCAGACGCTCCGCGGCCCTGACACCGGGCTCGGGGTCTGGCACGGGGGGTGACGGGGTGACGCCGGTCATGGGTTGGGGCCCTCCTGCTCAATGCCGTTGTGCTTCGGTTCCGCGGCCGGCGCGTCCGCGGTGGGCACGGGAGAGCTGCCGTAGCCAGGGGGTGGTCGCCAGCCGGGGAAGGTTCCGGCCGACGCTTCGGGGGCGGGATCCTGGTCCGTGAGCGTTGGGGCCTTGGTGGTCTCGGTGGTCTCTTCCTGGCTCGGGTGTGCTGGCTGGGGATCACTCGCGGGCGGGTTGTCGTCGCTCTTCTTGGTGAGCGGCACGTCCGACGGCGACGAGAGCGTCGTGGGCGGGGGAGGGGCCGACTGTCCGCGGGGTATGCCCGGCAACTGCTGATTGAAGATCTCGTACAGGTTGTCCAGAGCGAGTCGCTTGGGCGCTTCCAGCTCGTAGTCCTCGGCGTTGTCCCCGCTCAGCAACTCCCGTGCCGTTTCCATCTTGGCCTGGGTCAGCCTGAGTTGGTCCTCACGCATGCTGTTGATGATCAGTCGTGAGTCCTCCGGGTTGGCGGCGAGGTGCATGGCCCAGGCAACGACACCGCCCTCCTCCAGGTACTTCTGGTAGAACGCGATCTTCTCGGCCTCGAGCCGCTGGAGTTCCGTCTGATGGCGGACCCGTAGTTGGTCCTGTTCTTGTTGCCACTCCTGCCGCTTGAGGGTGAGCTCGTGCTCCAGTTCCCCGTACTCCATGGCCCGCCCCATCTGGAGTTCGTCCTGGTGCCGGGCGCGCCGGTCGAGTTCTGCGTCGTACTCCCGGCCGAGCTGCTCCGTGCGTATCTGCTCGGCGGAGGCGTGGTCGATGGACTGCAGCCGTCGCTGGTGCTCGATTTCCTGCTCGTCGCGACGCAGACGCAAGGTCCAGATCACCTTGAGGCCCGCGGTAGCGCCGAGCGGTGCCCGATGGGGCGCGGTCAGGGTCCGCAGCAGTTCCGTCTCGGCGCTCGCGCTCTCGTGGATGGCGAACTGCCGGGTGAGAGACCGGGCTGCCTGTTGCAGCTCGCCGAGGAGCAGCGTAGGCACGTCCCGGTGACCGCTCCTCACGAAGGCGGCGGGGTCGTCGACCTGCCAGGACAGTTCAACCGTGGCCGTGAACTCGAAGGCGTCGTTGTCGCTCGGCAGACGGATGTCGGCCTGATGGGGATGGACCCCCATGTCCACCTCGTAGACCGCTGTGTAGCGTTTGGCGGCCGCCTCACCACGGCTCGGGCGCACGGGCGGCAGGTAGGCGTCGTACTCGCCCTTGGAGGTCGAGAAAACCAGGGCGTGGTCAATGCGGGTCAGTGACTTGCGTGCGAAACCGAAGCGCGAGAGCTGCCGCACTGTGATGACGGGATCGATCAGCTGTGTGTGGCGGTCGGCCGGTTGCAGCCAGTCCGGCTGCTGGCGGAAGTCAGCCATGACGCTTGTCTCCTTGAACGGTCCATAGGGTCTGAGTGACCGGTTCGGGCCCCTCGGCGGTCGTCGGCAGCACGCTCAGCAGACGAGCCGCAACCTGAGGTCGGGGTGCTCCGTCCTCGCCCCGCAGGGTGCGCAGGAGGTGACTCAGACGCTGGTGTTCGGCCGGCGTGGTGACCATGGCCCGGAGCAGGGAAGCCAGCGCCCACTCGGTCGTGGGATTCCGGTCGGCGATACGAACCCACTGGCTCAGCGTTTCGAGGGCGAGCCTCGTACGGCTGCGGTCGTCGAGCGCCTCGCACCAGAGCTTTGCGAGTTCACCGGCCGCGCGTCCGCCCTCCCTCGCCGAGACGGCGTACCAGTCGAGCAGCAGCGGCTGTTCGTAGAGCTCGCCATCCTTGGTCCGCCTGCATGCACTCAAGAAGCCGCACACAGCGAGGTCATGGGCCGGCCGGTCGTCGTCGAGCTTGTGCAGCAGTTCGGCGAGGACCTCGTCTCTGGCAGGGGAGAGAAGCAGCAGCTCCACCGACTCGGCGAGCTGCTCGACCATCAGTTCGTCGGGATCCTCCTCGCCGTCGCTGTGTCGGTACTCCTTGCGGATGGCCCCACGCAGTGCGGCGAGGGTCTGCTTCGGTCGCTCCGCACCGATCAGGCCGTACGCGCGGATGGCCACCCAGCGCATGCCCTTCTCCTCGCTCGCGCACCAGGCATCGAGGATGCGCGGGATGTTGGGTGCCTCGAGCACGTGCGCAAGCGTCAGCGCGTTGACGGCGACGAGGCGACGGCGGAACAGGTGGGACATGGCCCACGGCTCGATGACAAGAGCCATGGTGGAAGGCAGGTCCGCATAGGCGAGGACGGCGACGGTCGATGCGGCGCGGGTGCGGACCAGGGGCCGTCCGTCGTCGGCGAGTCGCTGGAGCCACCGGACCAGCGCGGGCCTTGCCGATGGGTGGCCGGTCCACACCTCGCGCAGGAGCACGAGGGAGACTCGTTCGTCGCGGAAGGCGGCCTTGGCCTGAAATACCGGGCCCCACTCCGTGTTCTCCTGTTCCTGGTACGGCCTGGCGCGGGCGAGCTGCAGACGCTTGCCGATATGTGTGCCGAACACGGGGACCTGCGGGCGAAGCGCGGAGTTCTCGGTGCCCTGAAGGAAGGCGTAGAGCAGGTCGCTCAGCTCCGCCGTGAGTGCGTACGGGCCTCCGTCGAAGGCGGCCAGGGCGACGAGGAACGCCTTGTCCCGCAAATGGATCCGCTCCTCGTCCTCCGCGAACCACTCTTGTACCTGGCTTTCGAGGCTGAGCAGCGAGAAGTTCTCGACAGCCGTCTCGTCGACCTCTCCCTCCGCGTACTCCTTGAGGCGCTTCGCGAAGGCCGCGACTTCGCGCAGCTGGTGGTCGCGGCCGAGGAACTCCGCGACGGCCGGAAGCGTCAGCAGCTGTTCCGCCGTGACCTCGTCGGTCAGTTCACTCAGATGTGCCGCCAGTACGTCACGGGCGCTCGGTGGTTCCCAGGGGATGTCGTCGATCTCCTCGAGGGCCGCCGTGGGGCCGACCGTGATGACCAAGTAGGCGTCATCCTTGACCAGTTGGTCTCGGGCGGCGAGGAGATGCGGTTCCCGCAGGGGCTGGTCGCGGCGGGTGGTCAGGTCGCACAGCACGTACCCCTTGGCCGGGTGCTGGTCGTCGCCCAACTGCTGGACGAGCTGTGCCGGGGTGGTGTCGCGGAGCAGGATGCGGACCGGAGACGCCTCCAGGCGGTGGAGCAGCATCAATGCGGCCGTGCGCCGACCGGTGAAGTCGGGTCCGGACAGTACGACGACCCGTTCCCTGCGGAGCCGTGCCACCAGGTCCTCGAAGACGCTCTCATCGGTGACGAAGTAAGGGGCGAGACGGTCAAGCGTCGACTGTGGGACCTCGCCGGAGCCGTGGTTCGCCGCGGAGATGCCGAGACCGAAGTGGTAGATCTCGGTCTTGCTGCCCATGATCACGTCTCCGGCGACCCGCCCGCCGCTCACACCGTGCTGGTCTCGGGCCACCAGGCTGCCGCCGAACCGTGAGTTGGCGTCGACGTGCATGGACTTCGGGCTGTGGTCCACCAGGTCCCGGCGGGCGGACCACGCGTCCTGGGGCCGATCCTGCTCTTTCTCCGTGTCGTCGTTGTTCTCGGCGTCCGGGGCTTCGGTGCCGTGCTGCTGCGAGGCGTCGCTTTCCTTGTTGCTTCCGCGCTGCTGTGGTCCGCCGCCCGTTGCCGCTCCCTGTGGGGGACCCGGCTCGCCCGCCGTCATTCCCGCTCACCCTGCCCAGGGGTGCTGCTGCCTCCGAGGTGCACGTCCCCATGCACCGTTCCGCCGGACACGCCGTGCTGGTCGCCGTTCACGAAACTGCCGCCGAAAGATGGGGAGCCGCCGAGGAAGTTGACCGAGGCAGGGGTGGAAGGTGCAGGCGGGCGGCTGGGCGCGGCGGGCTGCTCCTCGGCGTCTGCCGCGTCTGCCGGGCGGGCCGCGCCTGCAGCGACCTCTGGCACCGGCCCGTGCAACCACGCCCGCAACGGCCCGTTCTTGCTGGACACAGTCATCTCGTGGAAGTCGTCCTTGGGGATACCCGGGTAGTCGTGCTGGACGATTCCGTGGTGCACGCTCTCCGAGACGCACAGGGCGAAGTCGTCCGGGCGCTCTTTCAGCGCTGCGCGCAGGATGGCGCCGTCGAGCAGCCGACAGGCGTGGTTGAGGTCGGAGCCCACCCATCCGTCGAGTTCGTCGATCGCGACGTATCCGGTGGCGAGCACGGCGCGCAGCCTGATCTGCGCGGACTTCGACGCCATGCGGTTCACGGCGCGCAGCTCCACAGGAGCTTCTGCCAACAGGGCGCGGAGCAGCGCGATCATCGAGGCGTCGGCGTCGATCAGTTCGATGACCGAGTCGCCGCGGTCAGCGCGCAGACGCCGTGTTTCGTCTATGCCGGCGCTTTCCAGAACGCGGTCGGCGATGCCGTAGAGCATGCGACGCAGATACGCCTGCTCCACATCGTCTCGGCCGCTGTACTTCTCGATGTCGAAGAGAAGAATCGTCCTGCTCACGGGGTGGGTCATGGTTACCTCTCAGCCGAGGAGCTGTGTCGTGCAGCAGCTTGGCGGCGAGGCGCCGGGCGCGGTGAGGGAGGATGACGCACTCGAACTGTGACCGTGTGCACTGAAGCATCCGGCCCCGGAGGGATAAGGGCTCAGGAGCCCGGATGCTCGGCGCGGGCTATGCGGCGAAGGATGTCGGGGCGGATGATGAGCAGGGTGCGTCGTCCGGTGACCACTACGTGCCGCGTGCGCAAGTCCTTCAGCAGGCGCTGGACCATCTCCCGGGACGCACCGATGGACCCGGCCAGCTCCTGCTTGCTCAGGGGAACGGAGAGCTCGATGCCCTCGTCCGTACGACGCCCATGGGCGCGGGCCAGGTCGAGCAGCAGGACGGCGAATCGCTCCCGCACGCTCATGGACGCGAACTCCAGCCTTCGTCGGTCGGCTGCCCGTGTGCGGTCGGATGTGAGTCCGAGCAGAACGAACGACACAGCGGGAGAGTGGGCGAGGAAGTCCGTGAAGCGCTTGCGTTCCACTGCCACGCCGCGCACCTGCTCCAGTGCGGTGACCGTGGCGGAGCGTGGTCGCCCGGTCAGCGCGGCCGACTCGCCGATGATGTCGCCGGGGCCGCGCAGCGCGAGGAGCGCCTCGTATCCGTTGGGCGCAGCCGCGGTCACCTTGGACCAGCCCTGAACAATGAGCAGTACGTGCGACGACGGTTCGTGCTCATGCAGGATCACGACACGAGGCGCGAAAGTCAGCTCATGCCCTAGAGCCAGCAGCGCGGAGCGGTCCTCGGTCTCTAAGCGGGCCAGGAAAGGCACCTGGTCGTCCAGGCCACCGCCCCGTAAGCGCGACTCCATCATCTGTCCCCCGATCCGTTACACAGCGGACCGATCAAGGTACTGAATGCGTGCATGACATGAACACCGAATGTGGGCCAGACGGACTCACGAACGGAAACACGAGGGGGCGCTTTGGGTGCACTGGGAGGGCGCTTTGGCCAGGATTCGGGGCCAAGAAGTCCGGCCTGTCTCGCTGGACTGCATTTGTTTTGACCGGAGTCCCTGAGGTAGGTACGCTCAGACCTTGTGCCTGGGGTGTGCCCTGGCTTCCGTGCGTGCCTTCAGACCGCAACGGGAACCGTGACCGGCCACCGTAATCTGCGCCCTTTCTGCCTTGCGGCGGGAGTCTGCAGCATTCGACACACCCGACCGCGTGGGTCGGCGACGTTCCAGGTTAGCTTCACCATTCGGCACACAGAAACCGGAGAAGTAGTGCCTACGATCCAGCAGCTGGTCCGGAAGGGCCGGCAGGACAAGGTCGAGAAGAACAAGACGCCCGCACTCGAGGGTTCGCCCCAGCGTCGCGGCGTCTGCACGCGTGTGTTCACGACCACCCCGAAGAAGCCGAACTCGGCCCTGCGTAAGGTCGCGCGTGTGCGTCTGACCAGCGGGATCGAAGTCACCGCTTACATTCCGGGTGAGGGACACAACCTGCAGGAGCACTCCATCGTGCTCGTGCGCGGCGGCCGTGTGAAGGACCTGCCGGGTGTTCGTTACAAGATCATCCGTGGCTCGCTCGACACCCAGGGTGTCAAGAACCGCAAGCAGGCCCGCAGCCGCTACGGCGCCAAGAAGGAGAAGTAAGAATGCCTCGTAAGGGCCCCGCCCCGAAGCGCCCGGTCATCATCGACCCGGTCTACGGTTCTCCTCTGGTGACCTCCCTCATCAACAAGGTGCTGCTGAACGGCAAGCGCTCCACCGCCGAGCGCATCGTCTACGGCGCCATGGAGGGTCTGCGTGAGAAGACGGGCAACGACCCGGTCATCACGCTGAAGCGCGCGCTGGAGAACATCAAGCCGACCCTCGAGGTCAAGTCCCGCCGTGTCGGTGGCGCCACCTACCAGGTTCCGATCGAGGTCAAGCCCGGTCGTGCCAACACCCTGGCGCTGCGCTGGCTGGTCGGTTACTCCCGCGCCCGTCGCGAGAAGACCATGACCGAGCGTCTGCTCAACGAGCTTCTCGACGCCTCCAACGGCCTTGGTGCCGCTGTGAAGAAGCGCGAGGACACCCACAAGATGGCCGAGTCCAACAAGGCCTTCGCGCACTACCGCTGGTAGTCGCTACCCACATCGAGACCGAGAGAAGACCGAAGCCTTATGGCTACCACTTCACTTGACCTGGCCAGGGTCCGCAACATCGGGATCATGGCCCACATCGACGCGGGCAAGACGACCACCACCGAGCGGATCCTGTTCTACACCGGCGTCTCCTACAAGATCGGTGAGGTCCACGACGGCGCTGCCACCATGGACTGGATGGAGCAGGAGCAGGAGCGTGGCATCACGATCACCTCCGCTGCCACCACCTGTCACTGGCCGCTGGACAACGACGACTACACCATCAACATCATCGACACCCCGGGGCACGTCGACTTCACCGTCGAGGTGGAGCGCTCGCTGCGCGTACTCGACGGTGCCGTGACGGTGTTCGACGGTGTCGCCGGTGTCGAGCCGCAGTCCGAGACGGTGTGGCGTCAGGCCGACCGTTACGGCGTGCCGCGCATCTGCTTCGTCAACAAGCTGGACCGTACCGGCGCCGAGTTCCACCGCTGCGTGGACATGATCTCGGACCGTCTGGGTGCCCAGCCGATCGTCATGCAGCTGCCGATCGGTGCCGAGGCCGACTTCAAGGGCGTTGTGGACCTGGTCCGCATGAAGGCGCTCGTGTGGTCCGCCGAGGCGGCGAAGGGCGAGATGTACGACACCGTCGACATCCCGGCCACGCACGCCGAGGCCGCCGAGGAGTGGCGCGGCAAGCTGCTCGAGGCCGTCGCGGAGAACGACGAAGAGATCATGGAGCTGTACCTGGAGGGCCAGGAGCCCACCGAGGAGCAGCTGTACGCCGCGATCCGTCGCATCACCATCGCCTCCGGCAAGTCCAACGACACCACGGTCACCCCGGTGTTCTGTGGCACCGCGTTCAAGAACAAGGGCGTCCAGCCCCTGCTCGACGCGGTCGTGCGCTACCTCCCGACTCCGCTCGACGTCGAGGCCATCGAGGGCCACGACGTCAAGGACCCGGAGCTGGTCGTCAAGCGCAAGCCGTCCGAGGACGAGCCGCTGTCCGCCCTCGCGTTCAAGATCATGAGCGACCCGCACCTGGGCAAGCTCACCTTCGTCCGGGTTTACTCGGGCCGCCTGGAGACCGGCACCGCGGTGCTGAACCCGGTCAAGGGCAAGAAGGAGCGCATCGGCAAGATCTACCGTATGCACGCGAACAAGCGTGAGGAGATCGCGGCGGTGGGCGCCGGCGACATCGTCGCCGTGATGGGCCTGAAGCAGACCACCACCGGTGAGACGCTGTGCGACGACAAGCAGCCGGTGATCCTGGAGTCCATGGACTTCCCGGCGCCGGTCATCCAGGTCGCCATCGAGCCCAAGTCCAAGGGTGACCAGGAGAAGCTGGGTGTCGCCATCCAGCGTCTCGCGGAGGAGGACCCCTCCTTCCAGGTCCACTCGGACGAGGAGACCGGCCAGACCATCATCGGCGGCATGGGCGAGCTGCACCTCGAGGTGCTGGTCGACCGCATGAAGCGCGAGTTCAAGGTCGAGGCCAACGTCGGCAAGCCGCAGGTGGCCTACCGCGAGACGATCCGCAAGGCCGTCGAGCGTGTCGACTACACGCACAAGAAGCAGACTGGCGGTACCGGCCAGTTCGCCAAGGTGCAGATCGCGATCGAGCCGATCGAGGGCGGCGACGCCTCGTACGAGTTCGTGAACAAGGTGACCGGTGGTCGCATCCCGAAGGAGTACATCCCTTCGGTCGACGCCGGTGCGCAGGAGGCCATGCAGTTCGGCATCCTCGCGGGCTACGAGATGACGGGCGTTCGCGTCACGCTCATCGACGGCGCCTACCACGAGGTCGACTCCTCCGAGCTCGCGTTCAAGATCGCCGGTTCGCAGGCCTTCAAGGAGGCCGCGCGCAAGGCCAGCCCCGTACTGCTCGAGCCGATGATGTCCGTAGAGGTCACCACGCCCGAGGACTACATGGGCGAGGTCATCGGTGACATCAACTCCCGACGTGGTCAGATCGAGGCCATGGAGGAGCGTGCCGGTGCCCGCGTCGTGAAGGGCCTGGTTCCGCTGTCGGAGATGTTCGGCTACGTCGGCGACCTCCGCAGCAAGACATCGGGTCGCGCGAGCTACTCGATGCAGTTCGACTCCTACGCCGAGGTTCCCCGGAACGTCGCCGAGGAGATCATCGCGAAGGCCAAGGGCGAGTAACTCACCCGAGTTCACGCCGTAGGCTTGACTCCGGAGCTTGCTGGGGCATTCCGTCACCATCGTGGCTGGAGTGCCCCGGGCCCCGGCTTTCCAGCAAAGATCACCTGGCGCCGATGAGTAAGGCGTACAGAACCACTCCACAGGAGGACCCCAGTGGCGAAGGCGAAGTTCGAGCGGACTAAGCCGCACGTCAACATCGGCACCATCGGTCACATCGACCACGGTAAGACGACCCTCACGGCCGCCATTACCAAGGTGCTGCATGACGCGTACCCGGACCTGAACGAGGCCTCGGCCTTCGACCAGATCGACAAGGCTCCTGAGGAGCGCCAGCGCGGTATCACCATCTCCATCGCGCACGTCGAGTACCAGACGGAGACGCGTCACTACGCGCACGTCGACTGCCCCGGTCACGCGGACTACATCAAGAACATGATCACGGGCGCGGCCCAGATGGACGGTGCCATCCTCGTGGTCGCCGCCACCGACGGCCCGATGCCGCAGACCAAGGAGCACGTGCTCCTGGCCCGTCAGGTCGGCGTTCCCTACATCGTCGTCGCCCTGAACAAGGCCGACATGGTGGACGACGAGGAGATCCTGGAGCTCGTCGAGCTCGAGGTTCGTGAGCTCCTCTCCGAGTACGAGTTCCCGGGCGACGACCTGCCGGTCGTCAAGGTCTCGGCGCTCAAGGCTCTCGAGGGCGACAAGGAGTGGGGCAACTCCGTCCTCGAGCTGATGAAGGCCGTCGACGAGGCGATCCCGCAGCCCGAGCGTGACGTCGACAAGCCGTTCCTGATGCCGATCGAGGACGTCTTCACGATCACCGGTCGTGGCACCGTCGTCACCGGTCGTATCGAGCGCGGTGTCCTCAAGGTCAACGAGACCGTTGACATCGTGGGCATCAAGCAGGAGAAGACCACCACCACGGTCACCGGCATCGAGATGTTCCGCAAGCTGCTCGACGAGGGCCAGGCCGGTGAGAACGTCGGTCTGCTGCTTCGTGGCATCAAGCGCGAGGACGTCGAGCGCGGCCAGGTCATCATCAAGCCGGGCTCGGTCACCCCGCACACCGAGTTCGAGGCGCAGGCGTACATCCTGTCCAAGGACGAGGGTGGCCGTCACACGCCGTTCTTCAACAACTACCGTCCTCAGTTCTACTTCCGTACGACTGACGTGACCGGTGTTGTGACTCTCCCCGAGGGCACGGAGATGGTCATGCCGGGCGACAACACTGAGATGAAGGTCGAGCTCATCCAGCCCGTCGCCATGGAAGAGGGCCTGAAGTTCGCCATCCGTGAGGGTGGCCGGACCGTGGGCGCCGGCCAGGTCACCAAGATCAACAAGTAAGCTTGTTGATTTGACCTGGTAGCTCAGCGAGCTGCTGAAAGGGCCCGTACGACTTCGGTCGTACGGGCCCTTTTGCTTTTCTGGGCTGTTGGGGAGCCGTCGCATTCACTGACGCGGCATCGCCCATCAGCATCTGCGTCCGGTGCCCGGATCAGCGGCTGACGGCGCTATTCCTTTGGAAGCGCTCGTGCAGCGCGATACCGACCGAGACCGAGACATTGAGGGATTCGGTGGAATCGATCATCGGGATGGAAACCGTTGTGGCGGACGTCTTCTTGAACAATTCGGAAGGGCCGCCCTTCTCGCTGCCGAACAGCAGGGCCAGCCGGTCCTGGTTGCCGCCGAGGTCCTTGACGGTGAGTTCACCGCCCGCTTCGAATGCCATCAACGGCATTCCGCTGTCGTGGACGAAGGCGGCCGCTTCCTCGCGACTGGCGAGAACGACGGGGAGGGAGAAGACGTAGCCCCGGCTGGCCCTCAGCAGGCGCCGGTCGGCGATGCTGGTGAGATCGCTGTCGACCAGGACGATCCCCGAGGCCCCCATCGCGAGGGAAGTCCGGACGATCGCGCCGATGTTCCCGACGATCTTCACGCCGTCGAGAACGACGACGTCTCCGCCGCGCTCCGCGATGTCACTGAACCGCGCCGGCCGGGGGACGCGTGCGATGCCGAATGTCTTGGCCTTTCGCTCCCCTTTGAACAGCTGATTGACGATCGACGATTCAACGAGGCGGACCGGCACATTTCGCTGCCGGCACAGGTCGAGCAGTTCGGGAGAGAACGGAATACTGTCGCTGCCGTACACCTCGATGAATTCCACCCCCGCTGCCAGGCATTGCATGAGGGGTTCGGTGTCCTCGATCAATACCGTCTTGATGCTGGATCTCGACGGCTTGGTGACGTCGAGAATTCGCTGCATCGCGGGATCGGAAAGGGAAGTGATGGTGGCCAGCTCGTTCATGTGTCGATCCTAACAGCGCTGTGTAACGGCGAATTTCGCCGAGAAAGTGCGGGCGCCGTTGCGCCGTTCACAGGGGCGGGACGGGCCGCGGTCCGGGTGGCGTGATCGTCAGCTCGGCCCAGACCGTCTTGCGCGGGGGCAGGTCGGGTGTGACGCCCCAGCGGTCGGCCAGGGCCTCGACGAGGAGGAGCCCGCGGCCGGACTCGGCCTCGGGGGAGGGTTGTTGAGGGTCGGGAAGCGGCCGGTCTCCGCGTGTGTCGGTCACCTCGATACGTACGAGGTCGTCAGTTGCCTTCAGGCGGAGGTGGAAGTCCCTTCCCGGTACGCGTCCATGCGTCACGGCGTTGGCGGCCAGCTCCGCGACGACATGTGCCGCCTTCTCGAACGGCAGCCCCCAGGAACGGAGTTGCTCGGTGGCGAGCAGTCGGGCCAGGCGGGCGCCGCGCCGAGTTGAGGAGAGCTGCACGGCGAACCGGCGTGCGGTGGCGGGGACTTGAGCGGCTTGAGCGGTTTCGGCGTTCATGTGACTCAGCGTGCCGGAGGTTGCCTACGCTGAGCTGCGATGACGCCTGTGCGTACTGGGACTGTCCCTCCGTTGTCTCGTTCTGTCTCGGCTGTCTTGGGTGTCGTACGGGTACGGGTGGGCGTTGGAGGTGGGTGGGCATGAGTAGCGAGGGTGTGGACGAGGCGGGCTGGGACCTCGAACCGGGGGACGAGAGTGCGCCGTTGGTGGAGGCCGTGGGGCGGCTGGTGCGGCTCTGCCGCGAGGCGGCCGGGATGCGGGTGGCCGACTTCGCCGAAGCCATGGGGTATGGCGAGGACATGATTCGGAAGATCGAGCGGGGGGCGCGGATTCCTCGGCCGGAGTTCTTGGACCGGGCGGACGAGGTGTTGAACGCGGGCGGGCATCTGAAGGCGTTCAGGGAGGATGTGGAGAGGGCTCGATATCCGAAGAAAGTACGGGAGTTGAAGGCGCTGGAGGACCGGGCGGTTGAGGTGCTGTTGTACAGCAACCACAACATCCAGGGGTTGTTGCAGACGCCGGAGTATGCACGGGCGCTGTTTGAGATGACGCAGCCCGCGTGCTCGCCAGATGTGGTTGAGCGGGAGACCGCGGCACGCATGGCCCGGAAGTCGATCTTCGAGCGAGAGCCCGCTCCGACGCTCAGCTTTGTCCAGGAACAGGTGACGCTGGAACGCCCCTACGGTGGGAAAATGGTGCTGCGCCGACAGCTCGAACACCTCCTGGAGGTGGCGCGGTTGCGCAACGTCACGCTTCAGGTCATGCCGACCGACCGCGAGGAGCATGCCGGAACACAGGGTCTGATCCAAGTGCTGAAGTTCGCCGACGGCACGGCGATCGGACGTTCCGAAGGCGCATTTAACGGGCGCCCGGTCTCCAACCCCAGGGATCTTCGTATCCTGGAACTGCGGTATGGCATGATCCGCGCGCAGGCTCTCACCCCGAGGGAGTCGCTGGCCTTCATCGAGCGCACGCTGGGAGAACTATGAGCGCCCCGGAACTCCACTGGTTCAAGAGCAGCTACAGCGACAGCGGCGAGGCTGGCGACTGCGTAGAGGTGGCGCTGGACTGGCGCAAGAGCAGCTACAGCGACAGCAGCGACATCAACGACTGCGTCGAAATAGCCCCCACCTCCACCACCATCCACGTCCGCGACTCCAAGACCACCACCGGCCCCTGCCTAGCCTTCCCTCCCGCCGCCTGGGTCGACTTCCTCTCGTACGCTTCCGAGCGCTGACGCCCAATCAGTACAACGTCGGGATCTCGCCGCCCTCAACTCTCTTCAGCGTCACCCCCGGCAGGCCGCGCAGCCGACGCTCCGCGACCGCCGCGAGGCGATCCGGAGCCGGTGGGTTGAGGCCCAGGCCGATGGCGTAGCGGAGTGGGCCCCTGGTGAAGGCCCGGGGCCAGGCGTGGGCAGCCGGAGCAGCATCCGACAGATCAGTCAGCAAGGCCCGCATCCTGCCCCGTACGCGGCCCTCGTCAGCGCCGGGGCCCACCGTCACGACCGCCCAGGCCGCGTGGCGGCGGTGCAGTGGGGGAGGGGACAGCAGCTCGGGCCACGGGAACGGATCCGCGGTCGTGTCCAGCAACTCCCAGGCGTGGAACAGCTCTTGGGTGATGAGGTCTCGCATGCCCGTCGTGACCTGGTCCGTGCAGGGGCGGACCGGATCGGACGGCGTCGTGATCGTGAGGGGGAGAGCCTGACGACCCTCTTCGCCCGGTTCGCCCACGGGGGTGCGCCAGTCCCAGGCCGCCCACGTCGCGAAGAAGTGCCGTAGGAGATCGGCCGGGGGCAGGTCGCCGGCCTCGCTCGCGGTACGGGCCGCCAGGACGGACCAGGCCAGGCCCGGCAGCCCGCCGAACGGCGCCGAATCCAGACCGCGTGCCTTCGCCCACGCCTTGACCTGCGTGGCCAGCCGGGCGAAGGCCGGTCCGTGGGTGCCGACCGAGGCGAGGAGAGTGTCGGCGTCGCTCACCGCACTGAGCGCGATCGCCGCCGCCTCGCCCAAATCGGCCCGGCGGTTCACCGCCTCCGTGGGGTCCATCGATCCGGTGGCCACGACGACCACGTCCACGTCCAGCCCGTCGAGCCACAACCGCAGGCCGGGTACGCGCGCCCCGACCACTTCCCGTACGTCGCTCGCCTCGGGCAGGACCTCGGTCAACTCCGCCTGTACGGCGGCGAGTTCGATCGTGCCGGGAAGCGCCGCCACCAGGTCCAGGTCCGCACCCGGCAGCGCGCAGCCCATGCGTCGGGAGCCGACGACGTGTACGACGCCGCCGGGGAAGGCCTGCGCGATGCGGTGGGTGATGCGGTCTGCCACAGCGGTGTCTGCCACAGCGGTGTCGGGCACGTCCATGTCGGCGGCGTCGTACCCGTCCCGGTACTCGTAGTCCACGCCCGTGTCGCCGGCGTCGTACCCGTAGTGCTCGGCAGCCTCGTGCCCGTGGTGCGGGGCATCCTCCGCCCACCGCACCTCTCCCGTGCCCAAGGTCACCGTCCCCCGCAACCGCATCGGCTCGTCCCCGCGCCGCGACAGCAGCGCCAGCTCGCCGATCCGGACCGGCATGGGGGTGAGCCGGGCCTCGCAGGCGGCGGCCAGGGTGTTCGGGTCGGTGGTGCGGCCCAGGCTCAGGTGCGGAGTGAAGCCCACGTGGCGGCCGCGGCAGTGGGGGAAGTGGCGTACGAGGGTGCGGTGCAGTTCGGCCCATGGCTCCTCGTCGGCCGCCGCCGGGTCCAGCCAAACCGTCGCGTAGTCCCGGTGGCCGAACCACTGCACGCCCTCCAGCCGGGCGTCGAAGGGAGCCGTCCTGGACGCCCCGAGCACTGATGCCGCCTGCTCGAAGGCGTGTTCCGGTACGAAGCCGAAGAGGACGTTCACGTGTGGGGGCCAGCGGTGGATCTGCGGGTCGTGGTTCCGGCGAATGTCCTGGAGGGGCGGCCACAGCTCCTGGGGCGGGATCCACGCCAGGGCTGTACGGGGAGTCGGCCGCGCGTCGAGGACGTCGTACGCCCCCGTCTCGGCCGAGTCCGTCGAGCCCGCCGTCAACTCGACCCGCACCCCGTAGTGATCGGAGATGTGGAGGCCGTCGGCTGAGGGCGTGTCGCCGTACAGCTCGGCCCGCCGTACCCGCAGGCCCTCCGCGCGCAGCAGCACCCGGTCCAGCCGGGAGGCCCGGCCGGTCAGGGAGGAGACCGCGGCCAGCGGGTTGGCGCCCGGGTCGAACGTCGGCGTCCGGTCGTCGGCGCCATGCGACTCGCTCCACGCGTCCCGCAGGCCCAGCGTCAGCTGCGGTGTGTCCCCGCCGTCGTTGAAGTCGCCCATCAGGACAAGGTCGTCCTCCAGGCCCGCCAACCCCTCGGCGATACGGGCGAGTTCGGCCTCGCGTCGGCCGGAACCGTTCTCGGAGTGGTCGCTGCTGAGGTGGGTCGCGGAGACGACGAGGGGCCGCGTGCCGGTCTCCACGACGAGGGCGGCCACCGCCTTGTGCGGGCCCAGCGCGTGGTGCGCGGCCTCGCGGACGGGCAACCGGCTCAGGAGCAGCAGACCGCAGTCGTCCACGTCCTGGCCCCCGGGATCCGTGCCGAGCGTCCAGTCCGCCCGGACCCACGGCTCCCGCAGCAGCATGGCCAGCAGCTCCGCCTCGACCTCCTGCAGCGCGATCACGTCCACGTCGGCTTCCCGCAGGGCACGCAGGAGCAGCGGTCTGCGTCGGGCACTGTCGATCAGGTCGGCGTCGTACCGGTCCCAGAGGGTGTTCCAGGTCAGTACGCGCACGCCGCCGGGGCGGAGACCGGGTGCGGTGCCGCGCGGCGAGCGCACGGGGCGCCACTCCTCGCCGTCCCACGCATACGGCGTACGGGCCTCGAAGAACGGCGCCCGGAGCCGCCGCGCCTCCCGCACCCGCCCGGCCTCCGTCGCGTCGATCCGGTCCACGCCCGTGGTCCGGTCCCACACCACCTCGCCGTCGGCCTCGAAGAACAGCACCCGGTGCCACGGGATCTCCCCGCCCGGCACGAAGGCGGGCAGCGGAACGCGCTTGGGATCGGCGCCGCGCTGCATGACTCCCAGCACGAAGCGGGCCGGGTCGAAACGCGCGTCCCAGCGCACCCGGTGGTAGATCTCCTCGCTCGTACGCACCGTTCCTCAGACCTCTTCCTCGATGGTCCCGCTCGCCCCGATGTACCAGGTGCGGTGCGCGTCGCCCGCGTACGGCGGGCCGAAGCGGCGCAGCTGGGCGGTGAGCACCTCGGGCGGCACCGGGTGCTCGCGGCGGGCGTTGCGCCGTATCAGCTCGTCCTCGTCGACCAGTGCCACGGCGTGGGTGAGCAGGGCGTCGCGGCGGTGGGCGATCGCGTGGACGAGCGAGCGCTGCTGCTTGTTGAGGGAGGTGGCGTCCCACACCATGGTGCCTCCGGCAGCCAGGGCGGTGTCCAGGCGGTCGAGACCCTCGCGCAGGACGTCCGCGTTCGCCCGCTGGTCGGCGCGTGAACCGCGGGCCTCGCGCAGGTCGTCGAGGGAGACGTACGCGTCCACGCCGGGGAGCCCACGGGCGAAGGTGCTCTTGCCGCTGCCCGCGGGGCCGACCGTCTGAATCAGCTTGGGGAAGGCGCCGGAGCGCCAGCGCCATGTGGCGGCGACCGCCTCGTCGAGACCGTGGATCCGCCCCTGCGCGTACGCCTCGCGTGCCTCGGCCCGGCAGCGGACGGCCGCGTCGTCCGGCAGGCCGGCGAAGGCCTCCCGCAGCCCGCCTTCGTCCAGGCCGTCGATGTCCTCGGCGTGCAGTGCCGACCACTCCACCTGCTCGCGTGCCTCGTCCGTGTCCGCCGTGGCACGGGCGACCGCGTGCAGGAGACCGAGATCGGCGGCGTACGACAGCCGCACCAGGCCGGCCCGCCGGTCCTCGTCGGGATACGGCCGGTGCAGCGCCGGGTGCAGTCCGACGAGGTCCGCGACCCGGCGTGCGAGCGGCATGTCCGCGGCCGCGGCGATCTTGGCCGCGATCCGTGCCCGCCGGCCTCCGTGCAGCAGCGCGGCCAGTACGCCCGCGAGCCGGTCGTCCCCGGACCGCCCCGCCAGATCGAGTCGGGCGACGGCCTCGGGATCCCCCTCGCCTGCCAGCCCCACCGCACGCATCAGGGCATCCGCGTCGACCGCCGCTCCCGAACGCACCGCCCACAGAGCGGCCCCCGCCCCGAGCCCGTTCTCCACGACGGCCGCGTGCATCCAGTGCGTGTCCGTCCGCACATGCCCGGCCCGCACCCACTTGGCGACCCGCTGTCCGAACTCCTCCGCGCCGAAAGCGTCGGCGGCCCGGACGACGTATCCCTCCTGCCGCACGGGATCCAGCCGCAGCGCCCGCAGCGCGCGCTCGTCGAAAACGCCCCGCCACAGCACGCGCGGCACGGGAACGCCGAGTCCGCGCAGATACGTGACCGTCCGGTCCCAGTCCAGACAGCGGCCGTCCGCGTCCCACACCGAGAAGCCGTAGAACCAGCTGTCCAGGTCCTCGTACGCGATCGAATGCCGGGCGTACATGTTCTCCCCGCACACGCGCCAGCCCTCGGGGATGGCATGACCGACGCGCCCCTGGAGTGCCTTGACCCAGGCCCGGGAGGGGTGGTGGGCCGAGTCGAGCGAGCGGGCGTGCAGGCCGTCGGCGTACAGCGTGGTGTTCTCGCCGTCGAGCTTCTCGGTGACGACGACCTCGCGTCCCCGCAGACCCGACAGGTCCGTGACCCGGAGGTCGTCCGCGGTGGCGCCGGGCGACCAGGGCAGATGCCGGGTCCGTGGGTAGTGCGTACGCATGATGAACGTTCTCCCCCGTGGCAACCGCCGTACCTGATCAGCGTAGGAGCGCGGGGGAGTGGTGAGCGAGCGGATTAGCGGCGGCTCAGAGGCCCGACCGAGTCGGGCTCAGACGGTCCGACGGTCCCGGGTTTGACGCACGTCGCCCCGGGGGTACCCTCTACCGCTCGATTGGCCAGCCCAGGGCCCCGTATGGCAGACTGTCCGGGTTGCTCGGTTGAGTGCCGATGCTGCGCGCCTCCCGCCGGGAGGACCGGAAGCGAGTCCCACAGTACTCGTCGTTTCAACTGCCTCTCAAGGCAGCGCTGAGGCGGACGTACGGGAATCTTCCGGGAAGTGTCAGCGGGGTACCGGCCAGGCGCCCGGTGGGTGTCTCACCCTCGGATCCGCGGTCGATGATCGCACCCCCTGGCAGGGAATCCCTTGTGGACATCTGTGTCAGTGAGGGAGCGACACGCCCGACCGCGTGGGTCGGAGGAACGAGACGCGGACCTTCCGGGTCGCCAGAGCGTTTTTGAGAGACAGGACTACGGAGTAGCCATGGCGGGACAGAAGATCCGCATCCGGCTCAAGGCCTACGACCACGAGGTCATCGACTCCTCGGCGAAGAAGATCGTCGAGACGGTGACGCGTACTGGTGCGTCGGTCGCGGGCCCGGTGCCGCTGCCCACTGAGAAGAACGTGTACTGCGTCATCAAGTCGCCGCACAAGTACAAGGACTCGCGCGAGCACTTCGAGATGCGTACCCACAAGCGCCTGATCGACATCCTCGACCCGACGCCCAAGACCGTTGACTCTCTGATGCGACTCGACCTCCCGGCCGGTGTCGACATCGAGATCAAGCTCTGAGGGCCGGTGATCTGAGAATGGCTAAGCAGATCAAGGGCATCCTGGGCGAGAAGCTCGGCATGACGCAGGTGTGGGACGAGAACAACCGCGTTGTTCCCGTCACCGTCGTCAAGGCCGGGCCGAATGTCGTCACCCAGGTCCGTACGAACGACACCGACGGCTACGAGTCCGTGCAGATCGCCTTCGGCGAGATCGACCCGCGCAAGGTGAACAAGCCCCTCAAGGGCCACTTCGCCAAGGCCGACGTGACCCCCCGCCGCCACCTCGTGGAGCTCCGCACCGCGGACGCCGGCGAGTACACGCTCGGGCAGGAGATCACCGCCGAAACCTTCGAGGCCGGCGTGAAGGTCGACGTCACCGGCAAGAGCAAGGGCAAGGGCTTCGCCGGTGTCATGAAGCGTCACAACTTCAAGGGCCTCGGCGCCGGTCACGGCACGCAGCGCAAGCACCGCTCTCCCGGCTCCATCGGTGGCTGCGCCACCCCGGGCCGTGTGTTCAAGGGCCTCCGCATGGCGGGTCGTATGGGCAACGAGCGGGTCACCACCCAGAACCTGACCGTCCACGCCGTTGACGCGGAGAAGGGTCTGCTGCTCATCAAGGGCGCGGTTCCCGGTCCGAACGGCGGCCTCGTCCTGGTCCGCACCGCGGCCAAGGGGGCCTGAGGTAACGATGAGCACTGTTGACATCATTTCGCCGGCAGGCGACAAGACCGGGACGGTCGAGCTCCCCGCGGAGATCTTCGACGTCGAGAAGATCAGCATCCCGCTGATCCACCAGGTCGTCGTCGCTCAGCTGGCCGCTGCCCGTCAGGGCACGCACAAGACCAAGACCCGCGGCGAGGTTCGTGGTGGCGGTAAGAAGCCTTACCGCCAGAAGGGCACCGGCCGCGCGCGCCAGGGCTCGACCCGCGCTCCGCAGTTCGCCGGTGGTGGCGTCGTGCACGGTCCCGTGCCGCGTGACTACTCGCAGCGGACCCCGAAGAAGATGAAGGCCGCGGCCCTGCGCCACGCCCTCACCGACCGGGCCCGCAACAACCGCATCCACGTCGTCACCGGCGTGGTCGAGAGCGAGGTCTCCACCAAGGCCGCCAAGTCGCTGCTCGGCAAGATCTCGGAGCGCAAGAACGTGCTCCTGGTGATCGACCGCGCGGACGAGGCCTCGCTGCTCTCCGCCCGCAACCTGCCCCAGGTGCACATCCTGGAGCCGGGCCAGCTGAACACGTACGACGTTCTCGTCTCGGACGACGTGGTCTTCACCCAGGCCGCCTTCGAGTCCTTCGTGTCCGGCCCGAAGGCCACCGACACTGAAGGGAGCGAGGTCTGATGGCTATCCGTCATCCCTCCATCGCCTCGAAGGCCGCGAAGAAGGCCAAGGAAGCGCGCGTCGCCAAGGCGCGTCGCCACGCCACCGAGGGCAAGAACACCGTCGAGACGCCGCTGAGCAAGTCGTACACGGACCCCCGTGACGTACTGATCAAGCCGGTCGTCTCCGAGAAGAGCTACGCGCTCCTCGACGAGAACAAGTACACGTTCGTCGTCGACCCGCGTGCCAACAAGACCCAGATCAAGCAGGCCGTCCAGGCGGTCTTCTCGGTCAAGGTCACCGGGGTCAACACGATCAACCGCCAGGGCAAGCGCAAGCGGACCCGCACTGGTTTCGGCAAGCGTGCCGACACCAAGCGCGCGATCGTGACCCTTGCCGAGGGCGACCGTATCGACATCTTCGGCCAGGCCTCCTAACGGAGCGCCCTGGTCCGATATCGGACGAGGACTGAGAAATGGGAATCCGCAAGTACAAGCCGACTACGCCGGGCCGCCGTGGCTCCAGCGTCGCCGACTTCGTCGAGGTCACGCGGTCCACGCCGGAGAAGTCGCTGGTTCGCCCGCTGCACAGCAAGGGCGGCCGTAACAATTCCGGTCGTGTGACCGTCCGCCACCAGGGTGGTGGCCACAAGCGCGCCTACCGCGTCATCGACTTCCGTCGCCATGACAAGGACGGCGTGCCGGCGAAGGTCGCGCACATCGAGTACGACCCCAACCGCACCGCGCGCATCGCGCTGCTGCACTACGCGGACGGCGAGAAGCGCTACATCCTCGCCCCGCGCAACCTGCGGCAGGGCGACCGTGTGGAGAACGGCCCCGGGGCCGACATCAAGCCCGGCAACAACCTGGCGCTCCGCAACATCCCGGTCGGTACCACGATCCACGCGATCGAGCTCCGTCCCGGTGGCGGCGCCAAGTTCGCCCGTTCCGCCGGTGCCTCCGTGCAGCTGCTCGCGAAGGAGGGCACGATGGCCCACCTTCGTATGCCGTCCGGAGAGATCCGCCTGGTCGACGTGCGCTGCCGCGCCACCGTCGGCGAGGTCGGCAACGCCGAGCAGTCCAACATCAACTGGGGTAAGGCCGGCCGCAAGCGCTGGCTGGGCGTTCGCCCGACCGTCCGCGGTGTGGCGATGAACCCGGTTGACCACCCGCACGGTGGTGGTGAGGGCAAGACCTCCGGTGGTCGCCACCCGGTCTCGCCGTGGGGTCAGAAGGAGGGTCGTACTCGTTCGCCGAAGAAGGCTTCGAACAAGTACATCGTCCGCCGCCGCAAGACGAACAAGAAGCGCTAGGAGCGGGTTTAGATGCCGCGCAGTCTCAAGAAGGGGCCCTTCGTCGACGACCACCTGATCAAGAAGGTGGACGCCCAGAACGAAGCCGGTTCCAAGAACGTCATCAAGACCTGGTCCCGTCGCTCGATGATCGTCCCGGCCATGCTGGGCCACACGATCGCGGTGCACAACGGCAAGACCCACATCCCGGTGTTTGTCACCGAGTCCATGGTCGGCCACAAGCTCGGCGAGTTCTCGCCGACGCGCACCTTCCGGGGTCACGTCAAGGACGACCGGAAGTCGAAGCGCCGCTAACGCGGGGTGAATGACCATGACAGACACTGAAGGGACAACCATGGAAGCCAGGGCCCAGGCGCGGTACATCCGCGTCACGCCCATGAAGGCCCGCCGAGTGGTGGACCTCATCCGTGGCATGGATGCCACGGAGGCCCAGGCGGTCCTGCGTTTCACCCCGCAGGCCGCGAGCGTGCCGGTCGGCAAGGTGCTGGACAGCGCCATCGCCAACGCCGCGCACAACTACGACCACACCGACGCCGACAGCCTCGTCATCACCGAGGCCTACGTCGACGAGGGTCCGACCCTGAAGCGGTTCCGGCCGCGTGCCCAGGGCCGGGCCTACCGGATCCGCAAGCGGACCAGCCACATCACCGTGGTCGTCAGCAGCAAGGAAGGAACCCGGTAATGGGCCAGAAGGTTAACCCGCATGGGTTCCGGCTCGGCATCACCACGGACTTCAAGTCCCGTTGGTACGCCGACAAGCTGTACAAGGACTACGTCAAGGAAGACGTCGCCATCCGTCGGATGATGACGTCCGGCATGGAGCGCGCCGGCATCTCGAAGGTGGAGATCGAGCGCACCCGTGACCGCGTCCGTGTGGACATCCACACTGCGCGTCCCGGCATCGTCATCGGCCGCCGTGGCGCCGAGGCCGACCGCATCCGCGGCGACCTCGAGAAGCTCACGGGCAAGCAGGTCCAGCTGAACATCCTCGAGGTCAAGAGCCCCGAGACCGACGCTCAGCTGGTTGCCCAGGCCGTTGCCGAGCAGCTGTCCTCCCGCGTCTCCTTCCGTCGCGCCATGCGTAAGAGCATGCAGGGCACGATGAAGGCCGGCGCCAAGGGCATCAAGATCCAGTGTGGTGGCCGTCTCGGCGGCGCCGAGATGTCCCGCTCGGAGTTCTACCGCGAGGGCCGCGTGCCCCTGCACACGCTCCGCGCGAACGTCGACTACGGCTTCTTCGAGGCCAAGACGACCTTCGGCCGCATCGGTGTGAAGGTCTGGATCTACAAGGGCGACGTCAAGAACATCGCCGAGGTCCGCGCCGAGAACGCCGCCGCCCGCGCCGGCAACCGTCCGGCCCGTGGCGGCGCTGACCGCCCGGCCCGTGGCGGTGGCCGCGGTGGCGAGCGTGGCGGTCGCGGTCGCAAGCCGCAGCAGCAGTCCGCGCCGGCTGCCGAGGCCCCCAAGGCCGAGGCTCCCGCCGCTGCCGCTCCGGCTGAGAGCACTGGAACGGAGGCCTGACCGACATGCTGATCCCTCGTAGGGTCAAGCACCGCAAGCAGCACCACCCCAAGCGCCGCGGTCAGGCCAAGGGTGGTACGACGGTTGCGTTCGGCGAGTACGGCATCCAGGCCCTCACGCCGGCGTACGTGACGAACCGCCAGATCGAGGCGGCTCGTATCGCGATGACCCGCCACATCAAGCGTGGCGGCAAGGTCTGGATCAACATCTACCCGGACCGTCCCCTCACGAAGAAGCCCGCCGAGACCCGCATGGGTTCCGGTAAGGGTTCGCCGGAGTGGTGGGTCGCGAACGTTCACCCCGGTCGGGTGATGTTCGAGCTGTCCTACCCGAATGAGAAGATTGCGCGTGAGGCGCTTACCCGCGCTGCTCACAAGCTTCCGATGAAGTGCCGCATCGTGCGGCGCGAGGCAGGTGAAGCGTGATGTCGGCCGGTACCAAGGCGTCCGAGCTGCGCGAACTGGGCGACGAGGAGCTTCTCGCGAAGCTTCGCGAGGCCAAGGAAGAGCTGTTCAATCTCCGCTTCCAGGCGGCGACCGGTCAGCTCGAGAACCACGGCCGTCTGAAGGCGGTCCGTAAGGACATCGCGCGGATCTACACCCTGATGCGTGAGCGCGAGCTGGGCATCGAGACGGTGGAGAGCGCCTGATGAGCGAGAACAACGTGACTGAAACTGCAGACACCAGCGGCTCCGCCGCGGAGAAGGCCGCGCGCGGCTTCCGCAAGACCCGTGAGGGTCTCGTCGTCAGCGACAAGATGGACAAGACCGTCGTCGTCGCCGTCGAGGACCGCGTCAAGCACGCGCTGTACGGCAAGGTCATCCGCCGTACGAACAAGCTCAAGGCGCACGACGAGCAGAACGCCGCCGGTGTCGGTGACCGGGTCCTCCTCATGGAGACCCGCCCGCTCTCGGCGACGAAGCGCTGGCGCATCGTGGAGATCCTCGAGAAGGCGAAGTAATAAGCGGGGGCTCCGCCCCCGCTGACCCCCGCTGGGGGCTCCGCCCCCAGGCCCCCGGGCCGGGTGGGCGAAGGCCCTGGCAAAGGGATCCGGCGCCAGGCCCGACGGCGGGCTCGCGAAGCGAATCGCGGAGTCCGCCGGGCGGCCTGCGGCCGGACCCACGGGGCCACCGCCCGCAGGCCCTCGGGCCTGCGGGACGGGAGCCCTCGGCCCCGCAAGGGCGCTGCTCCGGGCCACCGGCCTGGAGCAGCGCGCCGCCTCCGGCCTCAGGGCCGGTGGTGCCGAGCCCTCGGCGAGGGTTTCCGCCTCCAGAGGCCCAAGTAATTCCTGCGGGAGCAACTCGCAGGACGGTTCCGCCAGGCTCGCAGGGTCGCCCCGAAAGGGCCCTGCGGGAACCGGCAGACAAACAGGAGATAGACGTGATCCAGCAGGAGTCGCGGCTGCGTGTCGCCGACAACACGGGAGCGAAGGAAATCCTTTGCATCCGTGTGCTCGGTGGCTCCGGTCGCCGCTACGCGGGCATCGGTGACGTCATCGTCGCCACCGTCAAGGACGCGATCCCCGGTGGCAACGTGAAGAAGGGTGACGTCATCAAGGCGGTCATCGTTCGCACCGTCAAGGAGCGCCGCCGTCCGGACGGCTCGTACATCCGCTTCGACGAGAACGCCGCTGTCATTCTCAAGAACGACGGCGACCCTCGCGGCACCCGTATCTTCGGCCCCGTGGGCCGTGAGCTGCGCGAGAAGAAGTTCATGAAGATCATCTCCCTCGCGCCGGAGGTGCTGTGAGCATGAAGATCAAGAAGGGCGACCTGGTCCAGGTCATCACCGGCAAGGACAAGGGCAAGCAGGGCAAGGTCATTGCCGCTTACCCGCGCGACGAGCGTGTCCTGGTCGAGGGTGTCAACCGGGTCAAGAAGCACACCAAGGCCGCTCCGACCGCTCGCGGTTCGCAGGCCGGCGGCATCGTCACGACCGAGGCGCCGATCCACGTCTCCAACGTCCAGCTGGTCGTTGAGAAGGACGGCAACAAGGTTGTCACGCGTGTCGGTTACCGCTTCGACGACGAAGGCAACAAGATCCGCGTTGCCAAGCGGACGGGTGAGGACATCTGATGACTACCACCACCGCTCCGCGTCTGAAGTTGAAGTACCGCGAGGAGATCGCGGGCAAGCTGCGTGACGAGTTCAAGTACGAGAACGTCATGCAGATCCCCGGCCTCGTCAAGATCGTGGTCAACATGGGTGTGGGCGACGCCGCCCGCGACTCCAAGCTGATCGAGGGCGCCATCCGCGACCTCACCACGATCACCGGTCAGAAGCCGGCCGTCACCAAGGCCCGTAAGTCCATCGCGCAGTTCAAGCTGCGTGAGGGCCAGCCGATCGGTGCCCACGTCACGCTCCGTGGCGACCGCATGTGGGAGTTCCTGGACCGCACTCTGTCGCTCGCGCTGCCGCGCATCCGCGACTTCCGTGGTCTGTCCCCCAAGCAGTTCGACGGCCGTGGCAACTACACCTTCGGTCTCACGGAGCAGGTCATGTTCCACGAGATCGACCAGGACAAGATCGACCGCGTCCGGGGTATGGACATCACCGTGGTCACCACGGCGACCAACGACGCCGAGGGCCGCGCGCTCCTCCGTCACCTCGGCTTCCCCTTCAAGGAGGCGTAAGCGAGATGGCGAAGAAGGCTCTGATTGCCAAGGCTGCTCGTAAGCCCAAGTTCGGTGTACGTGGCTACACGCGCTGCCAGCGCTGTGGTCGTCCGCACTCCGTGTACCGCAAGTTCGGCCTCTGCCGCGTGTGCCTTCGTGAGATGGCTCACCGTGGCGAGCTGCCGGGCGTGACCAAGAGCTCCTGGTAATTCCCTAAATAGGGGATTGTCAGGGCTCTCGGTAAGTAAAGGGTCCGGTCAGGGGCCCACCCCTCCATGGCTTAGGCTAGGAGGGTTGGGCGCCTGACGCCCGTACGACTTACTACGCCGTAGGTCCACCGCGCCGCACCCGTCCCGTCTCGGATCGGGGAGAGGGATGGCGCACCAGGAAACCCCGGCGAGAGAGGCCGAAGGCCAATTCATGACCATGACTGATCCGATCGCAGACATGCTGACGCGTCTGCGTAACGCGAACTCGGCATACCACGACACCGTGGCGATGCCGCACAGCAAGATCAAGTCGCACATCGCGGAGATCCTCCAGCAGGAGGGCTTCATCACGGGCTGGAAGACCGAGGACGCCGAGGTCGGCAAGAACCTCGTTCTCGAGCTGAAGTTCGGCCCGAACCGTGAGCGCTCCATCGCGGGCATCAAGCGGATCTCCAAGCCCGGTCTCCGGGTGTACGCGAAGTCCACCAACCTGCCCAAGGTGCTCGGCGGCCTGGGCGTGGCGATCATCTCCACGTCCCACGGACTCCTCACCGACAAGCAGGCCGGCAAGAAGGGCGTAGGCGGAGAAGTTCTCGCCTACGTCTGGTAGCGGAAGGGAACGGAGGAAACAGCTATGTCGCGCATTGGCAAGCTCCCCATCACGGTTCCCGCCGGCGTGGACGTCACCATCGATGGCCGTACGGTCCAGGTGAAGGGCCCCAAGGGCACCCTCTCCCACACCATTGCGGCGCCGATCGAGATCGCTAAGGGCGAGGACGGCATTCTCAATGTCGTTCGCCCGAACGACGAGCGTCAGAACAAGGCCCTGCACGGCCTGTCCCGCACGCTGGTGGCGAACATGATCACCGGCGTGACCACGGGTTACGTGAAGAAGCTCGAGATCAGCGGTGTCGGTTACCGAGTCCTGGCGAAGGGTTCCAACCTGGAGTTCTCGCTCGGCTACAGCCACCCGATCCTGGTCGAGGCCCCCGAAGGCATCACCTTCAAGGTCGAGAACCCGACGCGGTTCTCGGTCGAGGGCATCGACAAGCAGAAGGTCGGCGAGGTTGCGGCCAACATCCGCAAGCTGCGCAAGCCCGACCCGTACAAGGCCAAGGGCGTCAAGTACGAGGGCGAAGTCATCCGCCGCAAGGTCGGAAAGGCGGGTAAGTAAGCCATGGCATACGGGCAGAAGATCGCCAAGGGCGACGCCTACAAGCGTGCTGCCATCAAGCGGCGCCACATCCGGATCCGTAAGAAGGTCTCGGGTACGGCTGAGCGTCCCCGCCTGGTCGTGACGCGCTCGAACCGCCACATCGTGGCCCAGGTGATCGACGACCTCAAGGGGCACACCCTTGCGTCGGCGTCCACCCTGGACACCTCGATCCGCGGCGGAGAGTCCGACAAGTCCGCGCAGGCCAAGCAGGTCGGCGCCCTGGTCGCCGAGCGCGCCAAGGCCGCGGGCGTCGAGGCCGTCGTGTTCGACCGTGGTGGCAACCAGTACGCGGGGCGCATCGCCGCCCTGGCGGACGCCGCCCGCGAAGCCGGGCTCAAGTTCTGAGCCTGCCGTAGCTAGCGGAAACAGAGAGAGGTAAATCCAATGGCTGGACCCCAGCGCCGCGGAAGCGGTGCCGGTGGCGGCGAGCGGCGGGACCGGAAGGGCCGTGACGGCGGTGCGTCTGCCGCCGAGAAGACCGCGTACGTTGAGCGCGTCGTCGCGATCAACCGCGTCGCCAAGGTTGTGAAGGGTGGTCGTCGCTTCAGCTTCACTGCGCTCGTCGTAGTGGGCGATGGCGATGGCACCGTCGGTGTCGGTTACGGCAAGGCCAAGGAGGTGCCGGCCGCCATCGCCAAGGGTGTCGAGGAGGCCAAGAAGCACTTCTTCAAGGTCCCCCGTATCCAGGGCACCATCCCGCACCCGATCACGGGCGAGAAGGCCGCGGGCGTCGTCCTGCTCAAGCCGGCTTCCCCCGGTACCGGCGTTATCGCCGGTGGCCCGGTGCGTGCCGTGCTCGAGTGCGCCGGCGTGCACGACATCCTGTCGAAGTCGCTCGGCTCGTCGAACGCGATCAACATCGTGCACGCGACCGTGGCAGCCCTGAAGGGTCTGCAGCGTCCCGAGGAGATCGCGGCCCGCCGCGGTCTGCCCCTCGAGGACGTCGCTCCCGCGGCTCTGCTGCGTGCGCGTGCCGGGGCTGGTGCTGCGTAATGGCTCAGCTCAAGATCACGCAGACGAAGTCGTACATCGGCAGCAAGCAGAACCACCGTGACACTCTGCGTTCGCTTGGTCTCAAGAGGATCAACGACGTGGTCGTCAAGGAGGACCGCCCCGAGTTCCGCGGCATGGTGCACACCGTCCGCCACCTCGTGACGGTCGAGGAGGTCGACTGATCATGGCGGAGCAGAACCCGCTCAAGATCCACAACCTCCGTCCTGCCCCGGGCGCCAAGACCGCCAAGACCCGCGTCGGTCGTGGTGAGGCCTCGAAGGGTAAGACGGCCGGTCGTGGCACCAAGGGCACAAAGGCCCGCTACCAGGTTCCGGAGCGCTTCGAGGGCGGGCAGATGCCCCTCCACATGCGGCTCCCGAAGCTGAAGGGCTTCAAGAACCCGTTCAAGACCGAGTACCAGGTCGTGAACCTGGACAAGCTGGCCTCCCTCTACCCCGAGGGTGGCGAGGTCACGGTGGCCGATCTGGTCGCCAAGGGCGCCGTTCGCAAGAACAGCCTTGTCAAGGTCCTCGGCCAGGGCGAGATCTCCGTGGCACTCGAGGTGAAGGTCGACGCGGCCTCCACCTCCGCCAAGGAGAAGATCGCCGCCGCCGGCGGCACCGTCACCGAGCTCGTCTGAACACCACAGGCGTCTCGATGACTTGAGCGCACCCGACCGGGGATGCCCCACAAATGGGGCATCCCCGGTCGGTCGTTCCAAGGAAAGCTGTGTCGCCGGTATGGTGGCCAGCACTGCTCATTTTCGCCTGGTGTGCCCACTGGGAACTCCAGGCGGCTTTTGACTGTTAGTTAGCTGTCCATTACTCGTCGAACCTCAAGACCGCCTCTGACGCAGTTGCGCGGGGGTCGCAGGAGGCACCGTGCTCACCGCGTTCGCCCGGGCGTTCAAGACGCCCGACCTGCGCAAGAAGCTGCTCTTCACGCTCGGCATCATTGTGATCTACCGGGTCGGTACGCATATCCCGATCCCGGGCGTCGACTACGGGAACGTCCAGACCTGTATCGACAACGCCAACGCGAACCAGGGCATCTTCGGCCTGGTCAACATGTTCAGCGGTGGCGCTCTGCTGCAGATCACGGTCTTCGCGCTCGGCATCATGCCGTACATCACGGCGAGCATCATTCTGCAGCTGCTGACCGTGGTGATCCCGCGCCTGGAAGCCCTGAAGAAGGAGGGCCAGTCCGGCACGGCGAAGATCACGCAGTACACCCGTTATCTCACGGTGGCGCTGGCCGTCCTGCAGGGCACCGGCCTGGTGGCCACCGCCCGCACGGGCGCGCTGTTCCAGGGCTGCCCGGTCGCCACGCAGATCGTGCCCGACCGCTCGATCTTCGTGACCACCACGATGGTCATCACCATGACCGCCGGTACGGCCTTCGTCATGTGGCTCGGTGAGCTCATCACCGACCGCGGCATCGGCAACGGCATGTCGATCCTGATGTTCATCTCGATCGCCGCCACCTTCCCGTCCGCGCTGTGGGCCATCAAGCAGCAGGGCAGCCTGGCGGGCGGCTGGATCGAGTTCGGCGTCGTGATCGCGGTCGGCCTGTTCATGGTCGGCCTGGTGGTCTTCGTCGAGCAGGCTCAGCGCCGCATCCCGGTCCAGTACGCGAAGCGGATGATCGGCCGCCGCTCCTACGGCGGCACGTCGACGTACATCCCGCTGAAGGTGAACCAGGCGGGCATCATCCCCGTGATTTTCGCCTCGTCGCTGCTCTACATCCCGGCGCTGATCGCGCAGTTCTCCGGTGGAACCTCCGGCTGGAAGACCTGGATCGAGAAGAATCTCGCGGATCCGGGTGCGACGCCGCACATCATCCTCTACTTCTTCCTGATCATTTTCTTCGCGTTCTTCTACGTGGCCATCTCGTTCAACCCCGAGGAAGTCGCGGACAACATGAAGAAGTATGGTGGCTTCATCCCGGGCATCCGGGCTGGCCGACCGACCGCTGAGTACCTGGGATACGTACTCAACCGGATCACCTGGCCGGGTTCGCTGTACCTGGGGCTGATCGCTCTCGTGCCGACAGTGGCGTTGGCTGGTTTCGGCGCCAATCAGAACTTCCCGTTCGGTGGTACCAGCATCCTGATCATCGTGGGTGTGGGTCTGGAGACGGTGAAGCAGATCGAGAGCCAGCTTCAGCAGCGCAATTACGAAGGGTTCCTCCGCTGATGCGAATCGTCCTCGTCGGACCGCCCGGTGCCGGCAAGGGAACGCAGGCCGCGTTTCTTGCCAAGAACCTGTCGATCCCGCACATCTCCACGGGCGACCTCTTCCGCTCCAACATCAACCGGCAGACGGAACTCGGCAAACTCGCCAAGTCCTACATGGACGCGGGGAACCTGGTACCGGACGAGGTCACCATCGGGATGGCGCGGGACCGCATGGAGCAGCCCGACGCCGTGAACGGCTTCCTGCTGGACGGCTTTCCGCGCAACGTCTCGCAGGCCGAGGCGCTGGACCAGGCGCTGAAGGCCGACGGGGTGGAGCTGGACGCGGTGCTGGACCTGGAGGTCCCCGAGGACGAGGTGGTCAAGCGCATCGCCGGCCGCCGCATCTGCCGCAGGGACTCGGCCCATGTCTTCCACGTGGTGTACAGCCAGCCGAAGAAGGAAGGCGTCTGCGACGTCTGCGGCGGCGAGCTGTACCAGCGCGACGACGACTCCGAGGAAACCGTTCGCCGGCGGCTGGAGGTCTACCACACGCAGACCGAGCCGATCATCGACTACTACCGGGCGCAGGGCCTGGTTGTGACGATCTCGGCGCTCGGCAAGGTGGACGAGGTCACCAAGCGGGCGATGGACGCGCTCAAGCGTGAGGGCGACACGAGCTCCGTGAGCGACGCGAGCGCGTAGGTGTCCCGCTGAATTCGGCCGCGGTGCCCGTACGGGCACCGCGGCCCCTTTTTGCGGCTAAACCGCCGCCGCTCTCGCGGACGTGGTGATTCGCCGTTGTGGTTGCTCAATTGATGGTTGCGGCAGACTTGAGCCAAGACGTTCTACGGGAAGCGGAGAGGCGACAGCCCCATGGTGCAGATCAAGACGCCCGAGCAGATCGCCAAGATGCGTGAGGCGGGCCTTGTTGTCGCCGCCGTCCACAAGGCGACGCGTGAGGCGGCGGTGCCCGGGGCCACGACCAAGGATCTCGACGAGGTCGCCCGCAAGGTGCTGGACGAGCACGGGGCGAAGTCGAACTTCCTCGGGTACGGCGGCTTTCCCGCGACGATCTGCACCTCCGCGAACGAGGTCGTCGTCCATGGCATCCCCAGTGACGAGGTCGTCCTCAAGGACGGCGACATCATCTCCATCGACGCCGGCGCAATTGTGGACGGGTGGCACGGGGACGCGGCGTACACCGCGTTCGTGGGGAGTGGGCACGCTCCCGAACTCGTTGAGCTCTCGCGGGTGACCGAGGAGTCGATGTGGGCGGGGATCGCCGCGATGAAGGTGGGGCACCGGCTTGTCGATGTCTCCCGTGCCATCGAGACGTACATCCGGCGGCAGCCCAAGCCCGGCGGCGGGCGGTACGGGATCATCGAGGACTACGGCGGGCATGGCATCGGTACGGAGATGCACATGGATCCGCATCTGCTGAACTATGTCGAGCGGAAGCGGGGGAGGGGGCCGAAGCTGGTGCCCGGCTTCTGCCTTGCCATCGAGCCGATGGTGTCCTTGGGGACGGCGAAGACCGAGGTTCTCTCGGACGACTGGACGGTCATCACCACGGATGGCACGTGGTCGTCCCACTGGGAGCACTCGGTCGCTCTGACGGAGGCGGGGCCGCTCGTGCTGACGGCTCCGGACGGGGGTAAGGCGAAGCTTGCCGAGTACGGGGTTGTGGCTGCGCCTGATCCGCTGGGGTGACGGGGTGGCGGGGTGGCGGGGAGGGTTTTCTTTCCCCAGTCCCGCCCCTTCCCGGAACTGGGGGCTGCGCCCCAGGCCCCCCGCCAGGGGGTGGGGTGACATGTCGTGTCGCGGCTGCGGGTGCGTTGTGGCTGGTCGCGCCCACGCGGCGGAGCCGCACATCGATACAGCCCCGCGCCCCTGAAGGGGCGCGTCCCCACCCACTCCGCTTAAGGATCTTCCTGGGTGGGCAGGCTCTCAATTCGTGTTTCTGATGGCCCTGACGTAGACTGACTCGTCGGCTCTTGTGTACCCGCATGTCTGCATGCGGTTGTGTGGAGCCGATCAAGGTAGTCGATTCGAAGGGCGAAGCGTGGCCAAGAAGCAAGGTGCCATCGAGATCGAAGGCACTGTCGTCGAGTCTCTCCCGAACGCCATGTTCAAGGTGGAGCTCCAGAACGGCCACCAGGTCCTGGCACACATCAGCGGCAAGATGCGTATGCACTACATCCGCATCCTCCCTGACGACCGGGTCGTGGTGGAGCTGTCTCCGTACGACCTGACGCGTGGCCGGATCGTCTACCGCTACAAGTAGATCTTGCCTGTGCCCCGCACTCGCGGGGTGGTGGCACTGACCCGGAGAACCTCACCCAATGAAGGTCAAGCCGAGCGTCAAGAAGATCTGCGACAAGTGCAGGGTGATCCGCCGTCACGGTCGGGTCATGGTCATCTGCGAAAACCCGCGCCACAAGCAGCGCCAGGGCTGACGCACGACCAACCTTCTGCATCCGCAGACTTCGCGCGACGCAAGCAGCACATGTTCATACGCAGAGCCCGGATCCCATGTCCAGCAAGGATCCGATACCCCCGGTCGGAGGCTGGGGACCCGTTCGTACCGAATCTTGGAGTCCAAGAGGACGGCGGGCGGGAGCCGGTTCTGCGGAAGACCTCCGAACGACAACTGGAGCCATTGAATGGCACGCGTTTCCGGTGTTGACATCCCGCGCGAAAAGCGCGTGGAGGTTGCCCTCACCTACGTGTTCGGCATCGGCCGGACCCTCTCGCAGAAGACGCTGGCCGAGACCGGCGTCAACCCGAACACCCGCGTTCGCGACCTCTCCGAGGAGGAGCTGGTCAAGATCCGCGAGTACGTGGACAACAACATCAAGACCGAGGGTGACCTCCGTCGCGAGGTTCAGGGCGACATTCGCCGCAAGATCGAGATTGGTTGCTACCAGGGCATCCGCCACCGTCGTGGCCTGCCCGTCCACGGTCAGCGCACCAGCACCAACGCCCGTACCCGCAAGGGTCCGCGTCGCGCCATCGCCGGTAAGAAGAAGCCGGGCAAGAAGTAGTCCTCAGCGGACAACGCTTCATCAGCGGTCTTCGCTGTAGGACCGACCACCTCCCCGTAGGAGTAATAGATGCCCCCCAAGGGACGTCAGGGCGCTGCCAAGAAGGTGCGCCGCAAGGAAAAGAAGAACGTCGCTCACGGCCACGCGCACATCAAGAGCACGTTCAACAACACCATCGTTTCGATCACCGACCCCACCGGCAACGTGATCTCCTGGGCCTCCGCCGGCCACGTCGGCTTCAAGGGCTCGCGCAAGTCGACCCCCTTCGCCGCGCAGATGGCCGCCGAGTCGGCCGCCCGCCGCGCGCAGGAGCACGGCATGCGCAAGGTGGACGTGTTCGTCAAGGGCCCGGGTTCGGGTCGTGAGACCGCCATCCGTTCGCTTCAGGCGACCGGTCTTGAGGTCGGCTCCATCCAGGACGTCACGCCCACCCCGCACAACGGCTGCCGTCCGCCGAAGCGCCGTCGCGTCTGACTTGACGTACGGCTGCTTGGTCTGAGGTTTTCGGGCGGTATGGCTCTTCGGAGCCGTATCGCCCGTATCCTTGCAATACATCAGGGCGTCAAATAGCGGGCGCCCCTGACAGAAGGAACGCAACATGCTGATTGCTCAGCGTCCGTCCCTGACCGAAGAGGTCGTCGACGAGTTCCGCTCCCGGTTCGTGATCGAGCCGCTGGAGCCGGGCTTCGGCTACACCC